>PMOK01000320.1 GCA_003162425.1 Bryobacterales bacterium
GCCCAGTTACTTCCAGAAAACTGTTCGAAGCGGAGTGGGGCGGACCCCCTGGTCCGCAGCCGACGCCCCGTCGGCTTGCTTCGGTTGTTGGTGGCCCAGCGGGTCCAGGGGGACCCGCGCGGACCAGGGGGTCCGCCCAGGGGTCCGCCCCACGCCTGCGAACCTGCACTGGCGTATAGTAACCAACATGGACCCGCTCCGGACCGCCATTCTCGCCGGTTTGGCAATCGCATCGTCGTTGCTCGCCCAGGAACCACTGGACACCCACGCTCCCGCGCCGTTGCAACCGGTAGCCCAGCAGGTGCGGCGGCTCGAAACCGCGCTCACTTATCTCGGCCAGCCGCTGCTCGACGCGGATCAAAAGGAAATCAATTCCGCCATCGCGGACCCGGACGAAATCGCCGCCGTCAAACGCCTGGAGCGCGTCCTCGATAAATACACGCTCGCGACCATCGAAATCAATCCCGAAAGTCGCGTGAAGGTTGAGCAAGGACCGGCCAAGCCCGAATTGGTGGAAGCCGGGACCCGGCTTTTCTTAGTGAAGGTCCTGAATCAGGCCCGCGTCACGGCTCCGCTCAAAGTCACTAGCCCGAACAGCGGCAATGTCTACATCACATCGAATGGTGCGCCTACGCCCGCGCTCAAACTCACTCCGAAGGATGCTCAGGAAAAATGGGCGAACGTCTCCATCTACGACAAACCGCCCATGGCCAGGCGCCTCTCCGGCCTCGGCCTGGAATATCAGATTCTTGAAATCCAGAGCCGCGACAGCGGACAACGCTCGGCCCTTCTGCAATTTGATGTAGGACAAACCAGCCGCGACGTCGGATTTCGCAGCGAGATCCTGGTTCTGTTCAACGCCCAGCCCGCGCGCGCCATCACGCTGCGGATTCACGATTCGAACGGCCAGCCATCAGTCGCTTCTCTCGTAGTAAAGGACCGCTACAACCGCATCTACCCGAATCCCTCCAAACGTCTCGCGCCGGATTTCCCATTTCAACCGCAGGTCTACCGCTTCGATGGCGAAACGTTGCGGCTGCCCGAGGGTTACTACACCATCGCCTACACAGGTGGACCCGAGTATCTGCTGCACACCAAAGAAATCGCCGTGAAAGGCTCCGAGCCCGCCGAAATTGCCTTGACGCTCGATCGCTGGATCGATCCCTCCAAGCTCGGCTGGTACTCAGGCGATCAGCATGTGCACGCGGCCGGCTGCTCGCATTACCAAAACCCCACCGAAGGCGTGCTGCCGAAAGATATGATGCGCCAGTTGCTGGGCGAATCGTTGAACATCGGCGCCGTCTTGACCTGGGGCCCTTGCTATTACTACCAGAAGCAATTCTTTTCGGGCCAGGACAACCCGCTCTCTCAGCCCGACCGCCTGATGCACTACGATCTGGAGGTCTCCGGTTTTCCTTCCAGTCACGCAGGACACCTGATTTTACTGGGCCTGAACGACCAGGATTATCCAGGCGCCAAAAAAATAGAAGACTGGCCAAGCTGGGATTTGCCGATTCTCCAATGGGGCAAAAAGCAAGGCGCGGTGGTGGGCTTCGCGCATTCCGGCTGGGGCCTGGAAGTGCAGAGCACCGATCTCCCGAATTACGAGCTGCCGCCGTTCGATGGAATTGGAGCCAATGAGTACATCGTCGACGTGACTTACCCCAACGCAGTCGACTTCATCTCCGCCGTCGACACGCCCTCTGTTTCAGAACTCAACATCTGGTATCACACGCTAAACGTCGGATTTCGTACCCGCATCAGCGGCGAAACGGATTTCCCCTGCATCTACGACGAGCGCGTTGGCATCGGTCGGAACTACGCCAAGGTGGATGGCAAGCTCACCTACGCGGCGTGGATCGAAAGCCTGCGCGCGGGCCGCAGTTACGTCTCCGATGGCAAAAGCCATCTGCTGGATTTCAAAGTGAACGGAAGTGCAGTCGGGAGCGAGATCAAGATTGGCCGAGGCGAAAATGCGCACATCGAAGTGAACGTCGCTGCCCGCCTGGACCCTCTGCCGGATGAATCCATCCGCAAACTTTCCCTGTTGCAGAAGCCGTATTGGGACATCGAGCGCACGCGCGTGGGAGCAACTCGGGACGTACCCGTGGAACTGGTGATAAACGGAATCGCCCGCGAAAGAAAACTTGTGTATGCCGACGGTCAGATGCGGCCAGTGACGTTCGATACGCCTATCGAAAAAAGCAGTTGGATTGCAGTTCGGATACTGCCGTCATCGCATACCAACCCAATCTTCGCGATAGTGGACGGCAAGCCCATTCGCGCGTCGCGCCAGAGCGCCGAGTGGTGCCTGGCCGCGGTAAGCCAATGCTGGAGCCAGAAGTCAATTGCAATTTCTGCCTCAGAAAAAGAGGCCGCCCGCAAAGCCTACGACCACGCCCGCGAAGTCTATCAACAATTAATCGCCGAAAGCCAATAGCCCCGCGCGTAAGCAAGGGGACCTTTTCCCGGCAAAATCCCTTCCAAAAACGCCTCAATCTCCCGATCGGCCCTCCCGATTCCTGCACTACTGAACGCGTGCCCCTCCTCAGCATAAATGCTCAACTTACAAACGCCATGCTTCAGCTCGCACAGCTTCGCAAGCTGCCGCGCATTAAACACCGGAATGGTCTCATCCCGGCCCCCATGCAAAATGAGCAGCGGAGGCAATCTGTCAAATGCACCCACGTACGCATCGGGCAAACTGCCGCTCCAGACCACGACACCCGCCAGCCGGGATTCACCGGCAGCCGCGGCCAGCGCCACCGATGCTCCAAGCGAGTATCCAACCAGCGCTATCCGGCTCGGCGCCGTGTGTGTCTGCACTTGGATAAAGGCGAGTGCATCGCGCACCGCCTGCGCCCAGATTGCATAGTGTTTAATCGGATCGCGCGGAGAACCGTGCGTCACGTCCAGATAGTGCGGAATGTAGACGCGAAAGCCTGCGCCTGCAAAAAGCCGAGCCTGCGAATCGAACGGCATATTCGGAGATCGAACGCCGCCTGAGCCGCTCAAAAGAACGACGACCGGCACGTCCGTGATCGCCGCGCCAGAAGCATATTCCTCTATCTCAACTTCCCCGGCTGAGGTTACGAAGGAACTGACGGTCCGGTGAACGTCACCCGCCGCCAGTTGCGTCGCGCCGAATAGGACTCCGAGCAACGGAAGCGCAATCACCCGCATCCTTTCCCTCCCTGTGATCATCCTATCAATCGAATGTCAAATCTCGTATTAAACTCCGAAGCGCTGGATATTCTCTTTCGCCAGGCGCGAACTCACAATGTCTGGCTCCCGCAGCCGGTTTCGGACGATCTTCTACACCAAATCTACGACTTGATGAAGTGGGGACCAACCAGCGCCAATTCCTCCCCAGCACGCATTCTTTATTTGCGAACGCCAGAAGCCAAGGAGCGATTGCGCCCCGCATTGATGGCCGCCAACATCGACAAGACCATGCAGGCGCCAGTGACCGCCATCCTCGCTTACGACTTGAAATTCTACGAGCATGTCCCCAAGCTTTTCCCCAACAATCCCGCCATGCGGGAAAAGTTCTCCAGTTCGCCGGAACTGATCCAGACCACCGCTTTTCGCAACGGAACCCTCCAAGGAGGTTATTTCATTCTGGCCGCGCGGGCCCTGGGTTTGGATTGCGGTGCCATGTCCGGCTTTGACAATGGCAAGGTGGATGCGGAGTTCTTTCCGGCCTCCACATGGAAGTCGAACTTCCTATGCAATCTCGGCTACGGCGACCACTCAAAGCTGTTCCCGCGCAATCCACGCCTGGACTTCGATGAAGCCTGCCAACTACTCTAGGGCTTTTGTTCAATCGTGGCGCACGCACTCCTGCATGCCGCGTCGGCACTCTTGCCGACGCCTTTAAAATGTTCGCGGTTTCAACCGCGTCCTAGTTTGCCCCGACAATCTCCAAATGCACAAACCCCGCAATCGTCGCCGGCTGATTCGCCAAAAAAACAATCTTGCGCGTTTTGGGGAACGGCAACCCGGATTGGATCGCTCTAGCGTAGAACCCCACCTGGCGCAAGATCTGTCGCGACGCCTCGTCCTGCGTATCCAGACTCGCGACTTTCGACAAGAATCCGGCGCTCCAGCCCAGTGGCAACACGCATCCCTTGCCCGTTTGCCTAACCTCACCGAGCTTCGATTCCAATTGCTCCAGATTCGTCTTTAAGACTCCCAGCCCCGTCCATTCCGCATACTGCTTTTGCAGTTGCAGTAACTGATCCGCATAGGCGTTCACCAGGCCCAGCATCGCCGCAACGTCCATTCCACGATTGCTTCGCGGCGCCTTCTCGCGCCAGTCACCCTCGAATGCCGTCCCCGGAACGGCCATCTCCGCGAACACCGGCGTGCTGTCTTCCAACCGCTTCACGTTCCGCCCCGGCACTTGCTTCCAAGCCAGCTCGAACTTGCCGCTACCCCGCGGCTCCAGCGTGGATGCCCGCAGCAGAAAAATCTTGAACACGCTGTCCAGCACCGTCTTCGAATCGGATGCGGAGATCAAACGCATCGCATCCGCGCCGCCCACTCCCAATGCGCCTTCTTCCACTGCTCGTCCGGGATTTCGTGGCAGCCGGCCTTCCGAGGCCGCGCGCGCCGCCAAATCGTTCATCAACTTCGGTGTAAGTTTGCCGTGCACCACTCCCGTTCGAAGCGCGCCCTTGATGGCCGTTCCAGGCAGATAAGGTCCGCTGGGTCCGGTACTGAACGTGGGAATGAACAAATTCTCCGCGCGTGTTTTTTCCCAATGTTGCGCCGAGCTCGCATGCTCAAAAGGAATTCGCCGCCCCGCGTAATTCTGCGCGAAGCCACCCCACGAAGCGAAGTCCAGCTTTTCAGCTTTCTTCAGTTGACTCAAATAACTGTCCAGCCGCGGTCCCTTCGCCAACAGGCGAAAGATGCGCCTCTGGTCCAAAACATTAACGTGGTCCTTCCACACCATGTAATCGATGGGCGCCAACCGCTGCCCGTCGCCGACAAGCGTGGGAGTCAGGCAAGTAAGACGGTATTTCATGCGGCTGCCCGCCAAGGAATCGGGACCGTTACGGCGAATCCTGCGCGATACACCGGATGCGGAAAGCCATCGGGCGCAGTGTCACGCGCTTCGCCGCGCAGTTGCTCCGCGCCCGCCAACAAAACGGATCCTTCCGCGATCATCAACGTCGGCGATTTTATTTCACCCCAGCGCGCGCTGCTTTCAATCCGGCCCCGCCGCGTCAGCGTCGAGTAGCTACCGCGCTTCCAGTCCACCAAATCATCGCCCGAAGGCAGATAGAGCGACAACAGCCAATGTGCCCGTTCGGGCGATTCTTCCGCTGCCTCAGGCGCTGCGGGCGGCGTCCAGGGCTGCCATTCCGGCGTTTCCGACCGTCCCCAACCGCGCGAGCGCTCTCCGCCGAAGCCGGAATCGGCCAGCAGCAGAAACGCGCTACGCACTCGCGCTTCCCATTTTTCCGCCGCAGCTTCATCCGCGAACTGGACCACCGTCCAAAGTCCGGCATTCTGCGCGAACTCCAGGCACGCCGTGGCATGCGATTCCACCTTACCCGCCTCCAGCCGGTCCACGCTCGCGTTCGATCGCAGCGCGATGCGAAAAGGTCCGCGACCCGCATCGTGAGGGATCAGGCATTCGCTCTCGCCGTCCACTGCCCAGCGATTTTCATCGATTCCCTTGCCGCCCAGCAGCGATTCCACCACCGGCAGCGGAACAAAGCGCGCGCCTTTGCAGCGGATCTTGGTAGCTTCCTGCGGCGGCCATATACTGCGTGGTGGAACCACCAGCAGAGTGTGGCCCTGAAACGGATAGAAGGAGCTGAATCGCGCGGCCGGCGCGGCTTCCGATCGAGCCGTCGCTTCCAGCCATTCTTCCCCCAACCCAAGTTGCGACATCGCCGAACACACCGCCGAAAAAACCGCGTCGCTGTGATAAATCAGATCCACGCGATCGCGCGCGCCGGAATCGGGGCCGAAGCGCCACGGTCCAAGAGGGCGAAATCGAACGGAAAAGCTGGTGCTGGAACCGGCCGGCGACATGCTATTCGACGAGCTTTTCCGCGAAATCGGCGCCAGTAACAAGTCCCTGCAAAGCAGCCAGATCGGCGCCCGCCAGCAGCTCCTGCTCGGCAGCTCCGGAAGCGTAGAAACTCCGGCCGCGCCAGGCCAGCTTCAAATTCGATAATGCCACCCGGCCGCTTCCGCGCGATCCACCGCCGCCCAGGCTGTCGTCTTCGAGCAGCCGCAGGCCTTCCACCAGCCGCGAGAGCAGTTCGCGATCTTCCGGACAAAGCACATCCATGACGATGCGAAAATGAAACCTCGCACCCGCTGGAACGCGTTCCAACGTTCGTGGATTCGCCTGCGACGTGATGCGATCGATGGCGTTCTCGCTCTTCACTTCCGTCAATTCATCGTCCATGTTCTCGCGCATCTGCGCGGTGATGCTTTCCGGGATCAACGGCGCATCGTACATCGTGAGCCGCGCCGGCGTGGCCACGCTCGATTCCAGCGGCTCACCGCTCACCCGGTCCATCCGTCCCGGACTCCGCCCGAAGAGCAGGCAAATGTCATCGTCCGGCCGATCGCTCTGGTGGATGCGAACTTCCTGCCCCTTGCGCTTCGAAAGATAAACCAGCTCGGACGGCACCGCCATCCCCGACGATTGCTCCAGCATGGAGCGCAGCTTGCCGCGCAGCGAACTGCCCGGAATATAGGGCAGCCCGAACGCATCTTTGACAACGGGATTATCCGCGCCGCCGATCTCAAGCGATCCTTTGCCGGCCCCGATATGCAGGCCTGTCTGGCAGGTGATGTCTCCTTCGAGGAGCAATTTTCCAATCAACTTCAATTCTGTTTGCGCTGTATGCGAACTCATCGAAATCCGTTTCTCGTTTCTCGTTACTCGTTATAAGCGACAATCGCTTCGAAAAGATCGCGAAAGCGCTCGTAGCCTTTAGCTTCGTTCTTGCGCGTTACCTGCAGCAGCAGCTTTTCGAGCGAATCCAGACTGCGCAGCGAATGCCGCGCGATGGTGTACGCCAGGCGCGCGCGCAACATCACGAACTGCTGCTGCCGCTCACTTTCAGGCGCACGCACCGCACGCCGTACCGCGTTGTAAAGGCGGCGCAACTGGCTCTTGGTCCCGGAGTCCATGTCGCGCATCCGGCTCACCACTCCGTGCGCCTGGTTGTCCAGATACAACGGGTCCGATATCAGCTTCTCAATGTCGATCTCGGGCGGACCTTCGAACCGGCCCCGGTCCCCGCGATCGCCGCCTCTATCTCGACCGCCTTCGCGGCCGCCGCCATGCGGACCGCCCCGGCCCTCGCGTCCACCACCGGGCGCGCCTCGACCCTCTCGCTTGCCTTCCTGATTGCGTGGTTCTTGCTGCGTCGTTTCCGCCATGCCGACCTCTTTTTCTTACGTCATTCCTTCAGTGGACAATCTGGCCCATTCTAACGCTACGCGGCCAGAAGGGCGCAACTTCAAGTTCACCGGATTCTTTCCCACTAAATCCGCGATCAAACTGGTGCGCGCCTTTTGAAAATCGCGCGCCCGAGAACTCCCCAATATCCGATACAAACGCCGATGAAACCGCCATGGCCGCTCCACTCTCTTGGCCCCAGGCGCGCGTTTCGTTTCTCGATATATCCCGCACAAATCCCGTATATATTGTGGCGCAACGCCGAACTCCCGCACCATCGCGGTTAATTCGTCCTTCAATTCGGCCGCATCTCCAAGCTGCTTCCATTCGAGCGTCCGTCCCAGCAGGTTAAAGCAATCCTTATCCGCGGATTTCGCAATTTCGAGCTTATCCCGCGCCCTCTCATAAACCGAGCCGAGCGGCGTCTCCAGCTCCGGCGCCAGCGCCAACGCCATAGTGATAGTCTTGCCTTCCGCGCCTGGAAAATCTTTCAGATGTTCTTCCGTGAACCGGTGGAAAAGACGCTGCAGCTCCCGCGCGAATGCGATTAACGCGTCCCACGCGCCGTACACCGCAAAATCGTCGCCGCCCGTATGCAGCAGGTTCAATCTGCGCCAGAACTCAGGCAACGAACACAGCACTTCCACCTCGCCGGCGAAAAACTGCTTATACAACACCGATAGCTGGACATGCTCCTCAATGCTCTGCAGCCGCCGCAAGCGTATCCCGAAGCTATCCACATCCCCGCGCAACACTCCCCACACCGCACAGCCTTCGGCGCGCGAAGCCAGGACCGGCGCGGTGGCCGAGTGATGGCCATCGTCAGTCAGCGCAGTGTGTCGCGCCAATGGAACCGAATCCACCGCGGTCCCGATGGTCCAGGTGTGCTTCCCGCCTCCGGCTTCGATCCTGGCCGGCGATTCAGGCGACCATCCGACCGACGCTGCATCGCGCAGCGATCTTCCCAGCTCTTCAAAATACGCCGGATCGGATTCGGAAAGCTCGGCAGCTTCCGGGAGTCCCGTTGCAGCCAGCGGCGTATCCGTCTTGATTTCGAACTCCTCGTTCAGCCGCTTTCGCACCACCGTCCAATCGCCCAGATTCTCAGTGATCGCCCACAGTAGCCGCAAACGTCCCTGGCTCAGGCGCTCGATATCAACGCTAGCGGCGCTGAGAAATTCCTCCGCCTGCGGCCGTACCTCTTGCGGAAGCACCACCAGAAACTGCTCACCGCCGCTGGACCCCAGCAACATCTTAGAAAGCCCCAGTTCGGCGATCAACGCGCGCGGCAAGACTTCGCTCAACAGGTTCACCCAGCGCAGCCGGCCGGCAAAAAGCGGCTCTTCCGGCGCTCCCGCCAGCAGGAACTCCTCGGCGCCCAAAATCTTCCCTTGCAATAGGATCTGTACGGACATGCAGAATCAGGACGAAACCTCAAATGTAACACGGACCGGCCTCTCCGTTGGACTATCATGAACCTGAACACAATGCTGCGCCGGAATATTTTCCTTTCCCTTCTCCTCGCGGGAACGCTCTGCGCGGAATTCGTGTGTGCGCAGCCTGATAACGATGCGCTCCTTCGCGAGGCACGTACCAAGATTGTCGAGAGCATTGCGAAGCTGCCCAGGTACACCTGCATCCAGACCATCCGCCGCTCCCGCTTCGACCCGTTTTATGACTCCCGAAAAAAAGGTTGCAGCGAGCGGCAGAACGTCTGGCTCACGTGGACGGACCAACTCAAGCTGGACGTGACCATCTCAGAAGGAGCCGAAATCTTCTCCTGGGCCGGCGCCCGCGAGTTTCAATCCCAAGATGCGCAAACCATCGCAGGTAACGGCCTGACATCCACTGGCGACTTCGGTCATTTCTTGATGACTATCTTTAGGAAGTGATGACCCGCTGGCGCATCAATACCTCGGACTCGAGCGAGATCATGGACAGAACTTGGCCGTGTACCAATATCGCGTGCCGCAAGCGGCCAGCCGTTACGAGATCAAGCTGAGTTCCAAGCCCGGAGATGTGGCAACGCTGGCATATGAAGGCAAATTCTGGATTGATTCGCAGAATGCCGAGCTGCGCAGGATGACCATCGTCGTTCCTCAGACGCCGCCCCGCTCCGAAACCTGCCGCATCGGGACCAGCATCGATTATCAACGCGTTCCCATCGCCGGATCTCAGCTGCTCCTTCCGCAGTTGACGCTGTTGAAGCTCAGGGATAGCGATGGTTCGCGTTACGAGAACCGCACAACGTACGGCACGTGCTGGGCTTTTCAGAGCGAATCAGTTCTGAGGACAGACATAGATCCAGGACTCGCGGCAACGGCCGCGGATTCCGCTGCGTAAAGCCCGTTCAGCATTCCGCCTGGAATTATCGTGCGGATCGCCCTGCTCTCCCGAATCGACGGAGAAACAGCCTTCGCCGGAGATGCGATAGAAGGACAAATTACCGAACCCTTGCGGTTTCGTAACTGCAGAATCCTCGGGCGCATCGTTCGTCTGGAGCAAAATCTGCTGCCCTCGCATTACTTCACTCTGGGACTCAAATTCGACGTGCTCCAAGTGAACGGTCAAGATCATCCGCTGCATCTGGATGTCTAGACCACGGGTTTGTTTCCGAATGGATCACCACCACGCGCGATAATCCTTGAAGTGCAATAGGCTTCGCGTCCAAGAATTTTCTTATCCGTGTTCATCCGTGTCCATCCGTGGCCAAAAAAAGCTTTCTTCCAGACGCGCTTCATGTAAAATAGTTCCTCGTGCTGCGTCCCTGGCCCTGGCTCATCCTCATGTCCTTCCCCGCCCTCGCCTCCGCTCAGGATCGCGCGCAAGCCCGCTCCATGGTCATCACCCGCCGCGGGATTGTCGCCACCGCGCAGCCGCTCGCGTCCCAGGCCGGCGCGCAGATTCTGGCTCGCGGAGGTTCCGCCGTCGACGCTGCCATCGCCACTAACGCCGTTCTCAGCCTGGTGGAACCGATGATGAACGGCCCCGGCGGCGATCTGTTCGCCTTGATCTGGGACTCGAAAACCGGCAAACTGACCGGCATCAACGCCAGCGGCTGGGCCCCCAAAGGCCTCAGCATCGACTACCTGAAGAAACAAGGTTTGTCCAGTCTCCCCTCCACCAGCATCCACAGCGTGACCGTCCCCGGCTGCGTAGATGGCTGGGAAAAACTGCACAAACGTTTCGGACGCCTCCCTTGGCGCGATCTTTTCATACCCGCCATTTACTACGCCGAGAACGGTTTTCCAGTCAGCGAGCTGATCCAGTGGGACTGGGAGAACTCCAGCTCCAAACTGGAAGGCGCCGCGCGCCAGTTGTACATGCCCAATGGCCACGCACCGAAAGTGGGCGAGGTTTTCCGCAATCCGCAATTGGCGCACGCCCTGCACTTGATCGCCGAGCTGGGCGTACAAGCTTTTTATAGCGGCCCGGTGGGCGAAGCAATACTTGAAACATCCCGCAAACTCGGCGGCACTATGACCGCCGACGATCTGCGCGAGTTTCAATCCGAATGGGTGCAGCCGATATCTACCGAATATCGCGATTGGAAGGTCTATCAGCTTCCGCCCAACGGCCAAGGCGCGGGAACCATCGAGATGTTGAACATCATGGAGAATTTCCCGCTCGGCAATTACGCACAAGATAGCGCCGACGCGTTGCACGTCGAAATCGAAGCGCAGAAGCTGGCCTACATGGATCTGAAACGCTACATCGCCGACCCGCGCCAGGCATCCATTCCGTTGGCTGGGCTCCTCTCGAAGCCTTACGCCAAACAGCGCGCGGATTTGATAAACCGCGAGAAAGCCAACTGCGACGTGGAGCCGGGAATTCCGGCGGAAGCCGGCCACGGCAACACAACGTATCTGAGCGTGGTGGACAAAGACGGCAATATAGTCTCTTTTATTCAAAGCATTTCCGATATATTCGGTTCCGGAATTGCGGTAAACGGCATGGGCTTTCTGCTGCATGATCGCGGAGGCGCATTCTCGCTCGACCCCACGCATCCCAACGCTCTCGCTCCGCGCAAGCGACCCTTTCACACCATCATTCCGGGATTCATGGAGCGAGGCAATCTGCACATCGGCTTCGGCATCATGCGCGGCTCGAACCAGGCCCAAGCCCAGGCTCAGCTAGTCTCCAACATCGCGGATCACAAAATGAACATCCAAGCAGCTCTCGAAGCCCCGCGTTTCAACAAGCACGAGCTGAGTGGGTGCGATCTGTGGATGGAAGCCCGCGTCCCGCAATCCGCGCGCGACGAACTCACCAAGCGTGGCCATCATCTCATCGTGGTCGGCGATTTTTCCGGATATATGGGCGGCGGCCAAGTGGTAATGCACGACTCGGCGGCGAAAGTAAACTACGGAGCCTCATCCCCACGCAAAGATGGCGCGGCCATCCCCGAGCCAGACCCCTATTTCAATAAGTAACCGCTACTTCCCCCGCGCAGTGTCAATCTCCAGGCGATTTTCCAAAATCTTCACCATCTTCTGCAATTTGTCCGACCGCACTCGCTCCTGACGAAGTTCCTCGTTCAATCTCTTCAATTCCTCAGCATGCGTATCGGGCGCAGGGCTCGGCGGCGGCGCGCTAACAGTTGTGATTAGCAAGCGCGCCGACTCCCGAACAGCAGGGCCACTAGCCAGATAAACGGTCATTCGAACTTGCACATCCCCGCTATGCCGTTGCCAAACCATCTTGCCGCTGCTAAGCTGCGCGCCGGCCAACTGCAAGTGCGATGGCGGCCCGCCATCTTGAATCTCCATCTCAGCGCGCTTGGCCCCACGCGCCGATGTCGAGTTAGCATCCCAATTGATTTCGAATACCGGACCGTTACCTTGAATTCGAAGAAAGATCCCTGGGTTAACCGGCTCGGCACGCGGAGGTTTAATCAGCACTCCGGCCAGAATCATCGCCAGCAAAGTTGGAATCGCCCACAGCCATCTCAGGTACTTCGCCTTTGGCGGCTTCGCTACCGGCACCTCAATCACGAACTCCTGGTAGCTCGATCCCGACCGCAACTTCCCACCGTCTTCGCGCACAAAAAAGCCCGCACGCACCGAGCCCTCGGCCGTCGGCAAAAGCACCAGCGTTACCTGCCACGGTTCGCCAAAGTAGCCGTCAAAAATCTCGATATCAGGCGCGCCGAGCGAAATGTCACCGCGCATATGAGTCAGGAACCAGCCCACCGGCTGAAGCGACTTTAGGTCAGTATCCTGCTTGGCCCCGAGCAGCAGGCGCACCAGTTCACGCCGGTCATCGGCCGAAAGACACAACCCCGGTCCTTCGGCATGCTCGCAAGCGATGGGCCGCCAAGTCAAAATACGTATGGAATTGTCCAGATGCGTGCCGAAGAGGACGCCGCCTACGTCCAAGCCTCCGCCAGAGAATTGCCGCAAACTCTCGCAAGCCGCCGCACGAATCTCCTCCATTACATCCAGGCTGTATTCGATAGACAAAGCGATCTGTGGCGCAGTCCACCGCCCGAACCGAGTCTCAATCACGGGATGTGGCGCACGCACTCCTGCGTGCCGCGTCGGCACTCATGCCGACGCCCGGTTTGAAGCCCCAAGCCATCGTCCTTCGCCATTCCGGACGAATGATCGACGTGGACGTATTGTCCTCGCTGTCCGGCTCGTCCGGAACCTCGTGCAGATGGTAGTAGTAAGTGATGCCTCCCATCGCGATCGCCACCACAATCATTCCGATAAACCAAACCGCGGTGTGTTGGTTCCAGGCCTTCTCGTGCTCCACGATAGCAGCCGTGAAGCGCACCGAACACCATGCCAGCGACAACGAACAGCCCAGCTTGATGTACCACGGCAACAGGTCCATGTGACCTTGCCCGCCCACTTCGCTCCAAACCGTGAAAATGGTTATCAGAGCGAGAAGAAATTCGAGCGCATACGCCATGCGCAGCCAGGATGGACCCTCCCAGACTGGCGCCGGTACGGTCTCCTCCGGCACTGCATTGGATGCAGGTTCCGGAAGAGCTTCCTCTGTTCGTGGTTCTTCGAGTCGCTCGTTCACTTACATACTCAACGTATCATGATATTGGGTAAATCTCGCGATGGATACCGTTACTTTAAAGCAGACCAACTTGGACGTCTCCCGAATCTGCTTCGGGACCATGACTTTCGGCGGCCAAACAGATTTGGAAGCCGCCCGCCGCATGATCGATCTGTGCGTGGACGCGGGAATCAATTTTCTGGACACCGCGAACGTCTACAATAGCGGTGCTTCTGAAGAAATGCTGGGGCGCTTACTCGAAGGCCGCCGCAAGGATTTCATTCTGGCCAGCAAGGTCCGCAACAAAATGGGCGATGGCGTGGACATGGCGGGCCTTTCGCGCGTCGCCATTTTCCGCGCTATCGACGGCAGTCTCCGGCGTCTCAAAACTGACTACCTGGATTTGTATTATCTCCACCTGCCGGACTACGCAGTGCCGATTGAAGAGTCCCTCGACGCCATGAATGAGCTGGTGCAGCAGGGCAAAGTGCGTTACCTCGCCAGCTCCAACTACAGCGGATGGCAAACGGTGGAGATGCTCTGGATCGCCCAGCGCAAAGGAGAGCAGGCGCCCTACGTCGCGCAGCCCATGTACAATCTGATCGCGCGCGGCATCGAGCAGGAGTATCTGCCGATGTGTAAGCAGTTCGGAATTTCGACGGTAGTCTACAATCCGCTCGCGGGCGGGTTGCTGACCGGAAAACAAAAGAGGGACGCCCCAATTCAGGGGACTCGCTTCGACGGTAACCAGATGTATCTGAGCCGCTACTGGCATGAGCAGGATTTCGACGCGGTGGCCGGGTTGCAGGAGATCGCGGCGCAGGCGGGACGGACACCGGTGAGCCTGGCGCTCAACTGGCTGCTGCATCACACGGCCACCGACTGCGTGATCTTGGGGGCGTCGAAGATCGAGCAGGTGGAAGAGAATCTCAAGGCGCTGGAGGACGGGGCGCTGCAGGCGGACACGGTGGCGGCATGCGATCAGGTGTGGGCGAATATTCGGGGAGTTTCACCGCAATACAACCGGTAGACACCTCCGATCAGAAGGCGGCCCGCGGGTGGTAGCCGGGCCTCACGTGAATGCGGTATTTCTTTCCGATGTCGGAAACGATTTCGACCGAAATATGCCGGAATCCTTCGTTCGGATTGGCTTGCGGATAGTACGTGATGGTGTAGCTGTTGCCAAGATCCTCGCGAATCGATTCGAAGGCTTCCACCTGCTTCTGCCACGTCTTGGCCCAGTAGGCCTTGCCGCCGGTGCGCGCCGTGATGCGCTTGAAGACGCCGCTCGAGATTGCGTCCTTGTTGACTTCATTCGTCGAAATGACGTAGATGGGAATGCCTTCGTCTTCGGCGACC
>PMOK01000140.1 GCA_003162425.1 Bryobacterales bacterium
TCGACGAACACCAACCCGCCACGGCAACCGAAACCCACCTCGTCCAGGAACTCGCCGACACCTCCTGGCGCCTGAAGCGCATTCCCCTCCTCGAAGCCGATATCCTCTCGCGCGCCCTGTCCCCAGCCCCTAGCCCCGAGCCCCCGGCGTTCGACATCGTCGACGCCCATCGCCTGCTCGCCTCCCTGGGACTCCACGGCACACGCCTCTCCCGCCAATTCCAAAAGACGCTCGATCAACTCCGCGAAATCCAGATCGATCGCCGCGAACGCCAACGCCGCGATCTTAAAGACGCCGCCGCCATGCTCGAACACCATAAACACAAAGGAATTCCATGGGAACCCGCCGATGATGGCTTCGTTTTTTCAAAGGACCAAGTGGAACGCGCTGCCCAACGCATGACGCGCCAAAAGGAGGCCGGCCAGATCGAACATGTCCGCTTCGGCTCGTTCTCAAATCCCACGAACAGGTATTGACGCGACCCTATTTCCTCACATACCCATGCACCGCACTCCGCTTCCCACCCGCGCGATGCGCCTCATCCGACAACGCATGCACTCCGGAAGCGTCAATCCACCGGTTGTAAAAATTGAACAGCGCGCAAACCGTGATCGCAAAATAAATTGCTTCGTCCGTCCAGCCAACCGCATACAGCGGCTGCATATCCTCAGCCGTTATCTTCGGCGAATCATGGTTGACTTTGTCAACAAACCGGAACAGCGCCTTCTCTTTTTCCGGCAGCGCCGAGCTCTCCAGATCCTTCAGAACGCCCCACACCAATTCCTCGCTGCCCAACAATTCAGCCGCAACTGCGGCATGCGACTTCAGTCAAAACGGACAGTCATTCCGGTAGGACGTGTAAGCCGCGATCAGCTCGCGTATGCCCGGAGGAATCGGCCCCTCCTCGCGCATGATTTCCTGCGTGAACCGCGCCAGATGCTCAGTCGCTTTTGGCCAAAACGCGAACATCTGCCAGATCTGTGGATACTCGGAGCCCGCCGCCTGCATCATTTGCAACATGTCGCGATACGGCCCCGGTTGCGGATTCTGCTCCACCCCGGGAAGAAACATCGGTTCCATCGACATGCGATCCTGTGATTCTAGCCTTCGCGTTGCGGCGAAAGCAATATGCCGAAAATATTAGTGGCGCAGGCGCTTTCGCCTGCGAACGAGCACCTCACCGCCTTTTTCGCTTACCCTATATTTATGACAGCGGCCGCACAGACCACCGGACGGCCTGAGCTCCGGATTCAACTGCCAGATGGAACCACACGCACCGTCGCGCTCGAGCGCGATCGCTACGGCCTAGGCCGCACCCTCGCCAACGACCTCTGTTATCCCGAGGTCAGTGGCCTCTCCCGCGAGCATCTGGTATTCGAACGAACGGGAACAAACTGGACCCTCCGCGATCTCGGCAGCACCAACGGCACACTGATAAACGGAAAGCCCCTCACCGCTCCGCACGTGCTCGAGGCGAATGACCGCGTCACGGCCGGGCAATTGACGGTAGTCTTCACCGAAACCGCTCGTCCCGCCGCCGCCCAAACGGTCATATTCATTGAAAAACCTCCCACGCCGCCCGGTGGCACCACGCTGACCGCCACTCTCGACGGACTCCTCAGCGACGAAAAGGAAATCCAAGGTATCGGTCACATGCAGGCCTTCATTCGCGCCGGCCGCGAACTGGTGGGCCACATGCCGCTCGAAACATTGTTCGAACTCATCCTCGATCTGTCGGTGGAAGCGGTGAAAGCTTCTCGAGGAGTCCTGATGACACTCGAGGACGGCGGCGAACTCCGCGTCCGTGCTTCCAAAGGCGCCGGGTTTCGGATCAGCTCCCGCGTGCGTGACCTGGTTCTGAACGAGCGCCGTTCGCTCCTGGTTCGCGACGCCCTGCGGCATGAGGCGCTGGCCGCCAGCGAAAGTATCGTGGCGCAGCAAATCCGCAGCGTGTTGGCCGTGCCGCTGCAAGCCGAAAACCGCGTCAGCGGCCTCATCTATCTCGATTCTCCCGGCTTCATTCAAGAATTCACCACCGAAGATCTCAACCTCCTCACCGTCATGGGAAACATGGCGGCCATTCGCATTGAGCACGCCCGGCTGATCGAGGTCGAACAGGCCGAGAAATTACGCGCGCAGGAATTGGCGCATGCCGCCCAAATTCAGCAGTCCATTCTGCCGCACCAGTTCCCCGCCTTTCCCGATCGCAAGGACTTCGAACTTCACGCCGCCATGGTCCCCGCCAAGGAAGTCGGCGGCGATTTCTTCGATTTCTTCCTGCTTGACCCCGAACATCTCGGCTTTGTCATCGGCGATGTAAGCGGCAAAGGTGTCCCGGCCGCGCTGTTCATGGCCGTCAGCCGGACGCTGCTGCGCGCCTTCGCGCAACACCGCGCCACGCCGGGCGAGTGTTTGGCCTACATGAACAGCAATCTGGCCGTCCAAAGCGACTCAGCCATGTTCACAACTGTCTTCTACGGGATTCTCGACACCCGTACCGGCGAACTCCAGTTCGCGAACGGCGGTCACAATCGGCCGTACGTTCTCGCTGTCGATGGCCAGCCGCGTCCGCTGTCGCTCGAGAGCGGACCGATTGTCGGAATCATGGACGGATTCGCTTACGACACCTACACCGGCCAGCTCGCCCCCGGCGAAAGCCTAATCTTGTACACCGACGGCGTAACCGAGGCCCGCGATAAGAATGACACGTTCTTTGGTGAAAAACGGCTGGAAGAGCTTCTCTCCGCCCACTGCGGAGAATCGGCCGAACAACTCGTGGCCAGCCTGCATGCGGCCGTTCAGGAGTTCGCCATCGGGGAACCTCAAGCCGACGACATCACAGTCCTAGCCCTCCGCTTCCTATCTACCGAACCGCGACCGTAAGGGAGTCGGTGATGTTCGTCGTTACCGAACCGCGACCGTGAGGGAGCCGGTTACTTCGCCGCCGCGCTAGCCGTCAACTTCTCCTCCGCTTCCTCAATGGTGCGAAAAGTCACCAGGATTGCGACCACGCCTGCTACTTCAAATAAAGTACGGAGCCGGCTCGATGCTCCCACTAACCCGTACTTCCGCTGCTGCCTCTGACACGAAACATGCAATCCCATCACCGCCCCCAGCGCCGCGGAATCCATAAATGGCACGTCTGTCAGATCGACTATAGTCACCGGTTCGTTCCCAGCGCGGGTGACCGACTGGAATTCGAACACGCCCTGAAGTACAAACGGCCCAGTCAGGCGAATTATACGGACGCCCTCCCGCGTTCCAGGAGTCGATGCGATCTTGAGTTCATCCATTGACGCAAGTTTACAACAGTCTGCGCTCCAGCAAAGTGACAGCACTGTTACAGCCAAAAAGGGGATAATGAAGGTGCTTGCGGATAGTTTCATTTTTCGTGATGGCCGCGTTCGCTCTTTCGGCCGGGGCCCAGACGCCACCGGCACGCGTGCTTGCGGTGTCGATTGACGGAATGGTGCACCCCATTACGGTCGAAATCGTCAGCCACGCCCTCGAACAGGCGCAGGCCCAACACGCCGAAATTCTCCTGATTCGTCTCAACACTCCAGGCGGATTGCTCGACGCTACTCGCCATCTGATTGAAGAACTCGCAGCATCGCCAGTGCCCGTTGTTACTTACGTCACTCCGAGCGGCGGCCGCGCTGCATCGGCTGGATTTTTTTTGCTGGAAGCGGGCGATATCGCCGCCATGGCGCCGGGTACCAACACTGGCGCTGCCTCGCCCGTACTGCTCGGCCAGCAGATGGAAGAGACCATGCGGAAGAAAGTGGAGAATGACTCCGCCGCTTTGCTCCGCAGCATGACCACACGCCGCGGCCGCAATAGCGAGTTGGCGGAACAGACCATCCGCGACGCCAAGGCCTTTACGGAAAAAGAAGCCTTGGACAATAAGTTGATCGACCTGATTGCCCCCGATGAGCAGCAGCTCTTCAAGCAGCTCGATGGCCGCGAAATCACGCGCTGGGATGGACACAAGCAGGTGCTTCATCTCGCCGGCGCCACCGTTACCGATGCGACCCTTACGCTGCGGGAAAGGTTGATCGCCGCCATCGCCGACCCGAACATCGGTTTCATTCTGCTGGTGCTCGGCGCGCTCGGCATTTACGTCGAATTCTCGAATCCCGGACTGATTTTCCCTGGCGTGGCCGGCGCAATTCTGGCCCTGCTTGGTCTTTCCGCGCTCTCCATTCTTCCCATCAACTGGGTGGGCGTCGCACTTCTATTGTTGGCCGTCGCGCTATTTGTCCTGGAGGCGAAGTACACGTCGCACGGCGTGCTCGGGATCGGCGGAACGTTATCAATGATTCTCGGCGCAGTTTTATTGATCAATGGCCCTCCTGAAGTTCGCATCCACTATTCCACCGCCATCAGCGTGGCAGTTCCATTTGCCCTCATCACTATGTTCCTGGTCTCGATCGTCATTCAAGCACGCAAGAACAAAGTGCTCACCGGCGTCACCGGCATGATTGGCGAAGTCGGGATCACCAGCACCCCGCTTGTGCCGGAAGGTCAGGTGCTGGTGCGCGGCGAATACTGGGACGCCGTGGCCGACGCTAACATCAGCCTCGGAACGAAAGTCCGCGTGAAGGCAGTAGAGTCTCTCAAGCTGCGCGTCGAGCCAGTTTAAAAACAGCCGGGAATAAAACCGTATCCGAATGAGTCTGGAACCTATGTATGGCTCTGCCAGGCGAGAGCAGTTCTTTGAGACTCACGTGGTTCCCCACATGGGGGCCGCATACAATCTCGCGCGCTGGCTCACCCGCAACGATCATGACGCCGAAGACGTCGTCCAGGAGGCTTATTTGCGAGCGTTCCGGTTCTGGGAGTCTTTTCGCGGCGCGGACGCACGCGCTTGGCTGCTTGCCATCGTCCGGAATACCTGCTTCACGTGGCTGCAGCAGAATCGCAAGCCCTCCTTGGAACTGGTAGAGGACATGCCCGATTTGAAAAGTGCTCAGGCAAATCCGGAAGCGCTGCTGTTGGCGAATGTCGACGCCGAGATGCTGCGCCGGGCCGTCGAGGAACTGCCGCTCGAGTTTCGCGAAGCCATCGTTCTGCGCGAGTTGGAAGGGTTTTCTTATAAGGAAATCAGCTCCATCACCTCCGCGCCAATCGGGACCGTGATGTCCCGCTTGGCCCGCGCCCGAACCCGCCTTCAGAAGGCTCTTCAAGGAGGCGCGGCATGAACTGCGAAGATACACAGGTTCTTTTGAGCGCCTATGTGGATGGTGAGCTCGACCTGGTCCGGAGCCTCGAAATCGAAAAACATATAGAAACCTGTCCGGCGTGCGCACTCACGGTCCAGAACCAACAGACGCTCGGAGCCGCCCTCCGCGCCGGTTCTCTCTATCACCGACCGCCGCAACACATCGAGGAACGCGTTCGCGCGGCCATGCGAAGTCAAACGCGCACCAAGCGCATTAATTGGCCAATACTCGCGGTAGCCGCCAGCCTCCTGCTGGCCGGTGTCTTCGTCGATCGCATGGTACGCTTCGCATCTCGTCCAGCACCCCAGACCCTGGTGGCTCAAGAGGTGCTGGATAGCCATTTGCGCTCCTTGATGCCCGGTCATCTGGCCGATGTCCAATCTTCGGACCGCCATACCGTCAAACCGTGGTTTAGCGGGAAGCTCGATTTTTCGCCGCCCGTGGCCGATTTCGCGGCCGAAGGATTCCCGCTAACCGGAGGCCGACTCGATTCCGTGAACGGCCGCACCGTCGCGGTTCTTGTTTACCAGCGCCACCAACATCTGATCAACGCGTACGTCTGGCCATCTCCAAACTCCGCGAATTCATCCGTCACCGCAACTACGCTGCAAGGCTACAACATTCTGCACTGGACCCACGCCGGCCTCGAATGGTGGCTGGCATCCGATCTCAACACTCAGGAGCTCGAGGGTTTTGCCAACCAGTTAATCCAGTAAGCCCACGCCACGGAAAACAAAAACCGAACCGCGACCGTAAGGGAGTTCCCATGGGCCTGCTGGCCCACCAAAGGTGATGAAGACGCCCCCGTAGCGCGCGCACTCCTGCGTGCCGCGTTCACACTCTCCAGAAAGCTCGCGAAGGCACGGGTGTACAGCGAATGCAAATCGAAACAAGCGGTTGCGCGGAAATACACTTCGCCAGGGTGGCGGAAAAGCGAGCTTTCTGCCGCCAAAGACGTTCCCAGCAGGGATCGCTCGTCGCTCCTGTGAACGCTTGGGATTCGGTCGCCGTTGGATCGGCGTCTTCAAGGGAGTCGGTGCCTGTATTGGCCGGTCTTTGCTCTCTTTGGAAAATACAGGTAGTGGCGCGGGCTAGCGCCACTACCTGTTACACAAGGAGACTGTCGCACCTACTTCGAGTGCGACCTTGTCGACGGGCTGTGCAGAAGGTCGAGAACTAAACCAATGGGCCAGGCTTTCGTCAGAAACCTGGCGGCGGCTCATAATCTTGCGGCGCCAAGCCAGCGAGCGGCGGAACGAACGGGCGATGTGCCAGAAAGCCGGCAGCGATTTCGGCTCCCTCAACAGGCATCCGCCAATCACCAGCAGGTCGCGGCCCGTGGTGGGCATCCAGAATCGCCGGTACAAGCCGGGCGTCATGTTCTTGATGCGCATCAGGAACCGATTCTTGACGGAATGCATGTTGAGGACGGCGGGTACGGCGTGGCGATTCGCGGGATTCACCGTGCGGACGTGATGGGCCACGGCGCCCGGAACATACAGGCAGCGCCATCCCAATAACTGCGCTCTCCAGGCTACATCCGCATCCTCGCGGTAGGCAAAGAAATCAGGATCAAAAAAATTCTGCCCGTCGGAAATGTCGGCAATCATCTCGCGGCGGTAGAGAGCCGCGGCTGCGCTGGCTCCAAACACGTATTCCATCTCGCGATACCGCCCATCATCGGGTTCGTGCCAGCCCCGATCGAAATGCCGCATGGCCGGCGTAAAGTAGAGCCCGGCCGAATCGATGAGTGGTTTCCGGAGAGGCTTCAGATCGCGCCCGATCGCCAGTAAACGGCCGCATATGGTTCCCACCCGGGAGTCAACCGAGGCGGCGGCCATGAGCTGCTCGACAAAGTCCGGCGCTAGGACCACATCCGGATTCAGAACCAACACCCAGTCGCTCGAGCTGCGAGCTATGGCCTGATTCTGCGCCGCGGCAAACCCTATGTTGTCGTTGTTGTAAGAGACCCGAATACGACCCTCGTACCGGGCCAGTATTCCGCGCGTTCCGTCCATGGAGGCGTTGTCCACAACCACCACATCTAAAGGAGAGTAATGTTGGCGCAGAATCGACTCGAGACAAGGCTCTATGTATTGCCGGGTATTATAGGTGACTAGGGTGACGGACACCGACCTGCTCATATGTGAACCCATCGAGCCACTGCTTCAAAGACCCTCGGGGGCAGATTTCAACTACACTCTATGTGACAAAGGGCAATTTTTTTTCGGGAGCTGTAGTTCAATCAGGATGCCGGGGGGTCTTTGAACAGATAGTTGTATCTTTACTGGTTGCCTTTCCCCCTTATGCTGGGCTGGGATCTCCGACCTGGACCTGGCGGTGACGAGGGGAAAGGCAGCCGGTTCAAGGGGATAAGGGCTTTGAACCCAGGACTTTAAGGCAGGATGTCATCGTATTCACTTGGTAAAGAGCTTACGGCGCTGGCCGGACGGGAACGCGCGGCCATGACCTTGCAGGACCAAGTGGCCCAGTTGTTTCAGGAAGCGCGTGACGACGTGTATCGCTACTTGCTCAGCTTGGGACTTCACCCTCCGCAAGCCCAGGAGGCGGCGCAGGAAGTGTTTTTGCGGTTATATGTGACGCTTAAGAAAGGCGAGGACATCCAAAATCCCCGAGGCTGGATTTTCCGGGTGGCGCACAATCTCGGATTGAAGATTCGCGCCAAACAGAGCACCCTGGCGCCCTTCGACGCCGAGCTTGAATTGAAGCTCCGGAGCCCTGATCTCAACCCCGAACAAAACTTGCTCGAACGCGAGCAAAACATCCGTTTCCACCAGGCCATCCAGGCGCTATCGGAGCAGCAACGGCGCTGCCTTTTGCTCCGGCTGGAGGGCCTTCGATATCCCGAAATCGGCTCAGCGCTCGGAATCAGCGCTTCCGCCGTGGGCGAGTTTCTGAGACGCGCCATCGCCCGTTTGAAGAAGGGTGAACTATGAGGAGGCCCTTAATGCCCCACCCAAGTGAAGAGCAGTTGCTTCGCTATTCCGATGGAGAATTACCGGGCCGTGCCACCAGCCAGGTGCACTCGCATCTGAAAGCCTGCTGGCAGTGCCGCACCAACCTGGAAGAGATGGAAAAGACCGTGGGCGCTTGCGTGCGCTACCGGACTACCGTTCTCCAACGGCACCTCCCTGCTCCACCCGCGCCGTGGACCGACATCTACCGCTCGTTCGTCGAAATCGATGCCGCCGTTCCCACGCCCAGTTTCATGGATCGCCTGACGCGGGCGCTGTCCTGGCCCGTACATAACTCAAAGAAATGGGTGCCGGTAGCCGCTGCTGTGCTGGTTATCTGGGGCTTGTTCTACCGCTATCGCCTCACGCCCTCGGTACAGGCGTCTGAGTTGCTTCACAAAGCCATCGCCGCCTCCGATTCGCACCCTGCCAAACCGCAGCTGCTGCGGATTCGAACGAAAGTGAGTAGTGTCACGCGCCGGGCCGGTTCAGATCAGGCCCTGGCTTCGAATTCGAGCGATCGGGAGACGCTAAATTCACTCAAGACCCTGTTCCACAACGCCAACTACAATTGGGATGATCCGCTGAGCGCCAGATCCTATTCCGCCTGGCGCGATCAGCTTTCCGCGAAGCGAGACCAGGTGCTGGAGGAGCGGGATTCTTACCGCATCCGCACTGATGCCGAGTCAGGAGACCTGTTGGAGGCAAGCTTGCAGCTCAGATCGCAGGATCTACAGCCGATGGAAGGACGCTTCGAGTTCCGGAATCGGGACTGGGTAGAGATCACAGCCCTGCCTGACGACGCGGAGCCTCCCGTGAGTCCGATCGCCTCTGCCGCTGCTCCTGCACCGGAGATTCGCGCGGCGTCACCGGTCGCCTCTTCGAATAACATTGCGCCAACCCTCGCCGCGCCCGCCATCGGCGATGAGTTGCGTGTTCTGACCGCCTTGCACGAAATCGGCGCTGATTTGGGTGATCCCGTTGAGGTATCCCGCGACTCCAGCCAGATCGTGGTTTCCGGAGTTGGCATTGCGCCCGAACGCCAACAGGAGATTCAACAGGCCGTCAGCTCGCTGCCAGGCGTCGTGATTCGCTTTACGGAATCCGCGCCCGCCGACGCGCAGCCTCAGCCGGCCACGCCCGTGAATCCCGCCGCAACAGATATCCCGCAAGTGCAGGCGCGCATCGCCGAACAGATGGGTGGCCGCGCGCACTTCGATCAACTCGCCGCGCAGGTCCTGGACCTCAGCGAGCCGCTCATGTCCAGGGCCTACGCCCTGCGGCGCTTAGTGGATCGATTCCCGGTTGCTGTTGAGGCCGAGCTCAGCCCTCAGGATCTCGCAACCCTCCGCCGCCTACAGCGGGAACATACCGCGGCGCTCCTCGAACAGGTAACCCAACTCGAGCAGACCTTGAAGCCGGCTCTCAAATCCGTGAGCGGCGTAGGACAAGCCTCCGGCTTGTCCGGGGCAAGCCAGAGGCTTGCCCTACAGCCCGCCACCGAGGATCTGTTCCAATCGGCGCGTCGCGTCGAGAAACTCCTAGCGGTAGTGTTCGGCGCAGCCCCCGCCGATGATTCCGCCAATACTCAGCTTCCCGCTCAATTGCTGTCCGCGGTAACCCAGTTACGCGCTAAGGTAGAAGCGTACGACCATCTCTTGGCAAAAACGGAGAGATAAGTGAATTTTGGCCGCGTCTTGGCCTTGTTTCTGTTCTACCTGGTTGTTCTGGCACGTTTGCACGCCCAGCCCTATAGCCATCTTTCCGGAATAATCCTGGATGCTTCCTTAGCGTCAGTCCCTGGCGCGATGGTGACCGTCGTCAACGAAGACACCGGCCTGCGGCGCGTCGCAACATCACAATCCGACGGCGGTTACGTGGTGTCATCCCTTCAACCGGGCGTCTACAAAATCACCGTTCGAAAGCCGGGCTTTCGCACCATGATCCGCTTTGGCGTGAAATTAACGGAATCGCAACCGGCGCGCGTGGATTTCAAACTGGTAATCGGCAGCGTTCAGGAGACCATCACCGTGGAAGGCTCCGCCCCGCTGTTCAATACCGAGGAGGCGTCGGTGTCGACGGTGGTTGGCCGCGATGAGGTGGACCATCTGCCGCTCGATGGATCAGGCCTGCTGGGATTGATCGGACTGGTTCCAGGCGCGGTGGTGACGCCTGCGACTCGAGGTGAAGCGGGTCAGTTCACAGTGGATGGACAGCGGCCCAACACTCACTATTTCACCGTGGACGGCGCCAGTGCGAACACAGGCGTGAGCGGCGGAGGGTCACCGGCCGAAGCCACGGGTGGAGCGCTGCCGGGCATGACGGCCTTCGGGAGCCTGGACAGCCTGGTGACTCCAGATGCGCTTCAAGAAATGCGCGTTCAAACCTCAACATCCACGCCGCAGTTCGGAAGGATGCCGGGCGCACAAGTCTCGCTCACGAGCCGCTCCGGCTCGAACGAGTTCCACGGATCGCTGCTGTACGGTTTTCGTAACGAAGCGCTGGATGCGAACGATTGGTTTGCAAATCGGCATGGCGATCCACGGGCGCCTCTACGCCTGCAGAATTTTTCAGGCGGACTCGGTGGTCCGCTCTGGCGCAACCACACTTTCTTCTTCATCTCCTACGAAGGCATGCGCTTGCAGCAACCCTTCGTCTGGGTCCAACCAGTGCCGACGTTGGCAGCCAGGACAAATTCCCTTCCCTGGGCCGATCCTCTGCTGAGTCTCTTCCCCCTCCCCAACGGACCGGATCTCGGTGGTGGCTTGGCGCTATGGACCGGACGCACTAGCCGCCCGTCACGACTTGATACGGGATCCGTCCGGCTGGATCATACGTTTACATCTTGGCTAACGGCGTTCGCGCGGTACAACGAGGCACCATCATCCTCTGAATTCGGTACCTCGCCCGTGGACACGCTGGACCTCGGTTCCAGAGCGATCACGGTTGGCTTCGACGTGCGTGTGAAACCAAACCTGTTTGTGGATCTTCGTTTGAACTACTCGCTTGCAACGGCCACGTCAGTATGGAATCAATCCGGACCCGCAGCCGCTTCCTCTTGCGACCTGGAGCCAGTAACGCGCCAGTTTGGCCTTTCGGGCGTTTGCAATTACCTCATTCGGTTCTCGATCGCCGGCGTGGGACAAGTAGTTTCAGGCTCTGAAGGAAAGCGCAGCCAAACACAGTTCCAGGTGACTCCGGCTGCGAACTGGAACATTGGAAACCACGCCATCCGATTCGGTGCGGACTACCGCCGTCTTGCACCGGTGCGTACGGATGCCACTGGAAACATCTTCTTGTTCGTCGATACGGTGCAAGATCTCGCCACGAGTAGCAATTTCTGGCAAAGCTGTGGTACCGCGGAACTCCTTTGTTCGACTTCCCCACAGTTTGCCTCAGCAATCTTGCGGGAGGCTTCCCTGTTCGTTGAAGACGCCTGGCGCATTTCCCGGCGTCTGACAGCAACATACGGACTCCGCTGGGAGATCAGTCCTCCACCAACACCCGGCCGCGGCACCACCGCTAATTTCTTTGACACAGCGACTCCGGTTGCAGCTGTTGGCAGGCAGCCCCTTTGGCAAACAACCAACGCCAATTTTGCGCCTCGCATTGGCATTGCGTTTCAGCCGACGGACGGAGGGCGAACCGTAATCCGCGCTGGGCTCGGCGTCTATTACGATTCCAGCCTCAGCTTGGCGGGGGACCTGGTCAGTGGTGGCCCCCTGACCGTGGCAGCATTCTCAAGCAATCAGGGTGGCCCGGTCGCTAACTCACTGAACTTCGGCTTCACGCCGCAGCTTCGCCTCCCGACGGTGAAACAGTGGAATATATCGCTGGAGCGGGCCTTCAGCAGCCACGATGTTGTGTCCGTTGGCTATGTCGGCTCATCCGGCAGTGACCTGATCCGCCGCGAAGTCAGCGGACTGGGAACGAACCATTTTCTCGCCATCGCGACCAACGACGGCTTATCCATCTACCACGCCCTCCAAGTACAATACCGCCGTCGCCTGTCCCATGGTCTCGAAGGTCTAGTCTCCTACGCCTGGTCTCATTCCATCGACAACAGCTCCACCGATTCTGGTCTCTACGCCTTCAACTCCGTTTCGTCGATCAGTCAAGATCGCGCTTCCTCCGATTTTGATGTGCGTCAGTCATTCTCAGCCGGATTCACCTACGCGCTTTCCCACTCCATCCACAGCGTCCTCTTCCGCGATTGGGAGCTAGACGGAACTTTCCGCGCACGTTCTGGCTTTCCCATGAATGTGCTCAACTCGGACGAGTTCCAAGGCATCACTTATCAGGACATCTATCGGCCGAATCTGATTGGCGGCGTCCCACTCTGGATCAGCGAACCATCGGCTCCCGGCGGCCGCAGTCTCAATCCAGCCGCATTTCAGGTTACTCCGTTCGGCACCCAGGGAAACTTAGGCCGCAACGCAATCACCGGGTTTGGAATGTCCCAACTCGACCTCGCGCTCCAGCGCGATTTCCTGGTCACCGAGCATCGCTCGCTCCAACTCCGCATGGAAGCCTATAACGCCCTGAATCACCCCAATTTCGCCGACCCCATCCCGTTCCTAGCCAGCCCGCTCTTCGGCCAATCCAACTCGATGCTCAACCTGATGCTCGGCACCGGCAGCCCCGGCAGCGGACTAGCCCCAATTTTCCAAGCGGGCGGCGCTCGATCATTACGATTTGTTTTGCGCTTCCGCTTTTAGTCCAGTAGTGGTTTTGCCAGGCCCGAACGATCTGAAGCGGCGGTGGGGCGGACCCCCTGGTCCGCAGCCGACGCNNCGGACCAGGGGTCCGCCCCACGTCCCGACCTGATCCACTTCCGTTAAGGTTCGTCGTAATGCTACAGTCGTCATCATGCGGACCACCGTAAATTTGCCTGGCGACGTGTTGCGAGTCGCGCGCTCGCTGGCCAATCGCGAAGGTATATCTTTGGGCGATGCTTTGGCTCAGGCCGAAGATGAACTTTAAGGCCCTATCCAACGGGCGACTCCCACCAGCAACCAGCCACCAGC
>PMOK01000079.1 GCA_003162425.1 Bryobacterales bacterium
ATCCAGCCGCCCAGCGTGGGCCCGAAGATAGACGCGAGTCCCCACACGCCCGCGAACAATCCCTGGAACTTGGCTCGCTCGGCCGGAGCGAAAATGTCGCCGATGATGGTGAACAGCAATCCGACGATCATGCCGGCGCCTAGCCCCTGCACGCCGCGAAACACGATCAATTGCGCCATGCCGTCGCCGGGAACCCAAGTGAATTGTCCCGCTCCGCCGCAAAATCCCGATGCGATCACAAACAGGAGCGCGCCTGCCAGAAAAAACCATTTTCGACCGTAGATATCGGAAAGCTTAGCGAAGATCGGAACAGCGATCGTGGAAGTCAGCAGGTAAGCCGTGGTTACCCACGGGTAACGATCGAATCCATTCAGTTGCGCGATGATGCGCGGCATCGCGGTGCCAACGATCGTTTGGTCCAGGGCGGCCAGCAGTAGCGTGAGCAGTAGACCGGTGAGGGTCCCGGCCAACTGGCGGCGGGTGAGATTGTGCAGGCCAGGCCGGCTGGCTTCCGGGATGTTCGTGGTCACTTAATAATTGTAAGGGCTCTGCGAATAAACGTAGACGGACGCGAATAAAATGCTACATTGGGACCCGTCGTGAAGCACATTCTGACCATCCTGATCCTGCTGGCTCTGCTGCTATTCCTGATGGCCCGATACGTCGCTCCGGACCCTTATGTCTATGACGAAGCCGACTACATGTACGCGGCCTCGCTTGGGATTGCCGCTAACTACACCGACACGCCGACGCTTCCAATCGCAGATTTTGTTCGAACCGGCTTAGCGCGCGGACGGGACTTGAGTCAACGCCAGGCGCTTTCCGAACAGATCCGCGCAGGCAATGATGTGGTTTTCTACCGCCATTGGCACGGTCCACTGTATCTGTACTTTCTGATTCCCGTTTCGCGGCTCGGATTGAGTGAGCGAGATGTGCGAACGACGATGCTTGCAATTCCGGCCCTGACCCTGGTAGCGATTTACTGCGGGTGCCTGTGGCTAATCCCGGGGCGCGCGGGAACATTCGCGGCACTCACGGGCAGCCTTCTGTTTCTTTTCGGCAGCCACTTGAACGGCTCCACGGAGCTCGCCCCGCATCATCTCTTTGCGCTTTTGTCTGTTGTTTTTCTTTTTCTGCTTGCGAAATTCGTCGCCAGCGGCCAGCGCATTTATTGGTATGGGGCGGTAGTGGCCGCAGGTCTCGCGTTTTGCACACTCGAAGTCGCTTTCGTTTTGATTATCACGCTTGCGATCTGCGCTTTTGTGGAGCGTCGCCGCCTGGAGGCTGGCTGGCGGCTGGCCGCTAGATCGCTCGCCCTGTTCGTCGCCACCGTGCTGGTAGTGTGGCCGGCAGCCATCTACAAAATGTCCTTCGTGAAGGGCTACCTGTTCATGGCATACCTCGCGTTATTTCGAAAATCCCCGTGGGGGAACCAGGGATTCTTTGAAGTTTGGGGACACCGCACTCTTGATTCACCACTCGAATGGATCGCGATTCTTGCCGGCGTGTTTTTATATTTTAGAAACAACGGCGAAAACACCAAACATATAACCTATCCAATGCTCGTTTATGCCGCCTTGATGGTGGCTGCCACGGCGCGCGTCCTCAACAGCTTACCCCGATACTCGCTCTTATTCATGCCGGCGCTCGATATTTTCGCTGCGGTGACCCTGATCCCATTTTTGATGGCAGCGCCCCGGCGCGTGATGTATGCCGCGCTGGCGCTATTCTTTGGATTCTTCGGCCTTGACGAATACCGGCTATTCAACCGCAACCATACCCAGGATCCACGGCCGCCCGCAGTGTTGAACTATATTCGCGAAAATCGGCTCCAAGAAAACACTCTCCTGGTTCCGCAGGAGGACCTTCCGATGATCCACTACTATTTCCCGCGAATGCACCTACACGGCTATTCCGATCCGAACCCGGTGCCACCCGGCTCGGACAATGGAATTCTGTACCGCGGCTACCCAGTGCGCGTCGAGTAATCCATTGTGGCGCACGCACTCTTGCGTGCCGCGTCGGCACTCATGCCGACGCCCGGTGTTGCTAGCGCATTCCAATCGGACTCGGGTTGAATTCCCCCGCCAAATCCACATTGCTTCGCGCCGATATTTGTTTCTGCATTCCCATGGCCCAGTAGCACGCGTTTACCATCAATCGCCGAAAGCCGTCGTTCTTGAAATCCATCACGTGGCCCATGGTGGTCATAAACACCCGCTCCGTTTTCCCGGTCTCTCCGGTGTAGGTCTTGATCCAGGCCACAGGCGTCAGCTTCTTGCCGGGATCTGGAAGCGACGATGGGTCCATGCCCAGCAGCACCCGCCCCATCACCAGCGGCTGGCTGTCTCCGGAAAGCGAAGCGATTTCGTACACGTCCGATTCGCCCCAGATATCATGCACGCCCCTCAGAATGGGATGATCTTGCATCCCCGCAACGATCACACCGCGCGTGCTCTCCTTCTGATGCGCTCCATAATGCGCGATCCAGGTTTCACCTAGCACTTGCCGTCCGTAGCCGCCATCCTTACTCTGAGCGCCATATTTCGCGTACACGCTATCCAGATGCTTCACATAATTAAACGCGTGCGTCGCGGTCCGCAACCCCACAATCGGCCGGCCGGAATTCGTGTAGGCGATGATCTCCTTCATCTGGTCATCCGGCAGTTCCAAATAGCGCGTGAAGAGGACCATCAGATCCGCCTTGCGCAACGCTTCGAGACCCGGAATGTTGTCCATCGTCGACGGATCAATCGCGCCGGTTTTGCGATTGATGGAATAAAGCACGGTGCAGCGGAAGCCGTGCCTGATTTCGAGAATCCTAGCCAGCGCCGGGATGGATTCCTCAGACCGGTATTCCTGATCGCCCGCGATAAGAACGATGTTCTTTCCGTCGCACACAATGCCGATCAGCACTGCAATCAAGATGGCCCTGTACAATAGCATGGGATTAGACTATGCCAACAGATCCTTATCTTAACGCGGCCATCGAACAAGCCAGGAAGAGTCTTTCGGAAGGCGGCATTCCGATCGGCTCCGTGCTGGTGCACGAAGGCAAGATCATCGGTCAAGGTCACAACTGCCGGGTCCAAACCGGCAGCCCGATCGACCATGGTGAAATGAATTGCCTCCGCAACGCCGGCCGATTGCCGGCCAAGGTTTATCAAAGCTGCACTATCTACTCCACGCTCTCGCCGTGTCCCATGTGCAGCGGCGCCATCGTGCTGTACAAAATTCCACGCGCAGTGGTGGGTGAGAACCAGACATTTCTAGGCGCCGAAGATTACATGCGCAGCCAGGGCATCCAGGTGGATGTGGTACAAGATCCGGATTGCATCCAGCTCATGCAGGACTTCATCCGAGCCAATCCGCAACTTTGGAACGAGGACATTGGAGTTTAGGTCACCCGATTTCAGCCGTCGGGCGGAATCCCGGACGGCGGCGCGATTTCGTGGCTTGCTCAAAGCTGTAGGCCAGTTTCAATAACACCGGCTCACTATAGGCAGTGCCAAAAAATGAAATACCCACCGGAAGCCCTCGCACGAACCCGGCTGGGACCGTGATGTGCGGATAACCAGCCACGGCCGCTGGCGCTGTGCAGGCCGGCAGGTTTGGATCACCCAACACGAAATCGTTCAAGGGTGCGGGCGCGCAGGTGGGAGCCACGATGGCCTGCACTTTGTATTTCGCGATTACCGCGTCGATACCCTCGGCGCGCGAAAGCCGCACGCACTTTGCGCGCGCGTCGATATAGGCTTTCTCCGTCAACGGGCCCTTCTTTTCCGCCCGCTCCATGATTTCCTGCTCGAAGTAAGGCATCTCTTCGTGCGCGTGCTCCCGATTGAACTTGATGACATCGGCGAGCGAATGCACGCGTGCGGCCGGGCCCAGCGCGCCCAGATACTTGTTCAAATCAGCCTTGAATTCGTACAGCAGAACTTCCATTTCCTCGTCGTCATATTTGCCGTGCGAGGGCAGATTGGCCGGATCAACCAACACCGCGCCCTGGCGCTTCATCTCCGCCAGGCATTCCTCCATCAGCCGATCCATCTCGGCGTTCGCGCCGAAGAATTTCCGTTCAACACCCAGGCGTGCGCCCTTCAATCCGTTCGGATCAAGAAACTTGAGGTAGTCCCCGTGCAGCTTGCCCGGCTCCGCCAATGCCGCCAGCAAAATTGCGGCATCGCGCACGGTGCGCGCCAGCGGTCCCGCCGTATCCTGACTATGTGAAATGGGAATGATGCCAGAGCGTCCAACCAGTCCAACCGTAGGTTTGATGCCAACCACACCGTTCACAGAAGCTGGCGCGGTGACCGATCCGTCGGTTTCTGTCCCGACGGCCAGGGCACAAAAGCTGGCGGATACAGCCGCACCCGAGCCGGAACTGGACCCGCTGGGATTACGGTCGAGCGCATAAGGATTCAGCGTCTGGCGCCCGCGTCCGCTCCATCCGCTAATCGAGTGCGTGGAGCGGAAATTGGCCCACTCGCTCAAATTGGTTTTGCCGAGAATCACCGCGCCGGCGCTACGCAACCGTTCCGCGACAGCCGAGTCGCGAGCCGCGATTGATCCTTCCAGCGCCAGCGACCCGGCGGTAGTAGTCATACGGTCGGCCGTGTCTATGTTGTCTTTGATCAGCACTGGCACGCCATGCAACGGACCGCGCGGGCCTTTTGCGCTACGTTCGCGATCAAGTGCGTCGGCGATAGACAACGCATCCGGATTGAGCTCGATCACCGAATTCACCTTCGGCCCTCTTTTATCGAGCGCGTCAATTCGCGCCAGGTACCATTCGGCGACCGCGCGAGCCGTGAATTTCCGAGCGGCGAATCCTTGTTCCAGGTCAGCAAGCGTAGCTTCCTCGAGATCGAAAGACTGGGCGGAGGCAACACGCGCGGCCGGGAGAAGCAGGAGCGATTTGTACAGGAAGTCACGGCGGTCCATGTGAGAGATTATCGCTCGACGCGTCCGCGAGCGCACAGATTGTCCCACCAACGGACATAAGGTCGGCGGCGGTTACACGCCTGCAAGCACGGATCGTGGCAGCAGGATTGCTCAGATTTTGCGTATGTTCCGCGATTTCCGCTACGCGTTCCGCGTCCTGACCTCCCGCCCGGCTTTTACGTTGGTTGCCGCGCTCTCGCTGGCTTTGGGAATCGGGGCAAATTCCGCTATCTTCGGCCTCATCGACGGCCTCTGGTTCCGGCCGCTGGCGGTTCCGAAGTCGGGCGAAATCGTGCGCGTTTTCGGAGTGACGGATCAGGATAACCAAGACCGGCTCTCTTATCCGGAATATTTGGACTTCAAACAGCAAGCCACCCAGCTCCGCGAGGTGGTTGCGATCGGCGGCCGGGGAGCAACCCTGGTGCAAGGAAACAACCACCAACTTCTCGACCTAAACCTGGTCTCATCGAACTTCTTTACCGCTCTCGGAGTGACGCCCTTGTACGGGCGGTTTTTTACCCCCCAGGACGAAGCCGACACCACCCGGCCGCTGAGCGTCGTACTCGGAAATTACTGCTGGCATCGCTATTTTGGAGCAGATCCGAACATTGTCGGCAAGCAGATCCGGATTCAACGAATCAACGATGTTCTGGTCACCGTAATGGGCGTGTTGCCGGCCAGCTTTCGAGGCATCGAGAATGGTGGCGATCGAGATCTGTGGTTCTCGCGCCAAGCTTGGAACGTTATTGGCCAACCGGAGGAATTGGAGACCCGCGGCAACCGATGGTTCTTCGTGATGGGACGGATGGCTCCGGGCGCTACCGAGAAATCGGCCAACACCCAAATTGAAACCATTGCGCGCCGTATGGCGGACGCCTTTCCGGCTACGAACAAAAACCGCCGTGCCGCCCTAATCTCCGATTTCCACTTCCGCATGAAACAGGGTGGAAAAAACGGCGTGACATTACTCGCCATCGTGCTGCTGGTGGTGATGATCTCGTCCGTGAACGTCGCCAATTTGCTGCTGTCGCGCGCGGGAGTGCGCGGAAAGGAAATGGCTGTGCGGCTGGCTCTGGGCGCAGGCCGCTGGCGCCTCATGCAACAGTTGATGGCCGAGAATATCCTGCTCGGGCTTCTTGGTCTCGCGGGTGGAATCGCGATCGGCGCCTGGCTCATTGAGATCCTGCCGGCCCTGATGGTGCAGCCACCCGGCTTCCATGACACCCTCGACGTTCAATTCGACTCGCGGGTGCTGCTGTTCAGCTTGGCGGTCTCATTGCTCACGATCGTTCTTTTCGGTCTCGCTCCGGCTTGGAAATCAGCCCGGCCGGATCTGCTTCCCGCCTTGAAAGGAGATGCCGCGTTCGGCGTTTCCACGCGGCGCCGTTGGCCTCTGCGCAATTGGCTGGTAGTTTGTGAAGTCGGTATCGCGATGACGCTGCTGGTGTGCGCGGGCGTGCTGGTGCGCAGCTTCACAAACACCCGCTCTAGCGACTTGGGTTTTGCACGCAAACAACTGCTGCTGGTGTGGCTGGAAGCCGACGACGCGAAGCCATCTTTGTATCAAGATGTGATCTCGCATTTGGAAGCCATGCCAGGAGTCCGCAGCGTAGCCGCGGCTGTGCGCGCTCCTCTCAGCTTGTCGAGCGGCGGCATGTTTAAGTACATTACCTTCCCCGGCCGGCCCGAATTCGCTAACACCCCGCCCTTCGAAATCAAATACAACTCAGTGACCAGGGATTTTCTCAACACCATGGGTACGCCGGTGCTGCGTGGCCGTGGTATCGAGCAGCGCGATGAAATACCGGGCGCAACTTCAGTGCTCATCAACGAGACAATGGCCCGGCGCTTCTGGCCCGGCCAAGATCCGATTGGTAAGACCGTCAGCGTGGGCTCGAAGACTCCACGGCTTCACACTGTGATCGGTGTGGTGAAGAACGCTCACATTAACCAAGTCGACGACAAACCTGAACCATATGTGTATCTGGCATACTGGGCGAACTTCGAGGAAGAAGTAACATTCCTGATCGAAACCCAGGGCGACGCAACCGCGCTGGCTCAAACGGCGCGACGCGTCTTGAAATCGGTGGACTCTCGCTTGGATCCATTCACCATCACTACCGAAAATGAACTGATCCGCTTCTCCGCTCAGACCTATCAGATGACTGCGGAGCTGGTGGCGACTCTCGGCCTGCTGGGGCTCATCCTGACGGCAGTGGGATTGTACGGCGTGGTTTCCTACGGAGTCAGCCAACGCACGCGGGAGCTTGGCATCCGGATGGCCCTGGGCGCCGACAAGAACGATACGCTAGGCCTAGTCTTGCGCGAAGTAGCCTTGCTAGGATTGATCGGCATGGCGGCCGGGTTGCCTTTGGCAATGTACGCTACCAGGTATTTTTCGTCGCTTCTGTTCGGCGTACCGGCTTGGGACGCTCCAACATTCGTGGGCGCGGCAATTCTGCTAGCAGCGGTTTTGATAGTAGCGGGATTCGTGCCAGCCCGCCGCGCGACGAACATCGAACCAGTCTCAGCGCTGAGAATGTAGCGCACGCACTTTGCGTGCCGTGTTCGCACTCCTGCGAACACACGTTTGAGGAGAAGATCCAGGCGTTCACACGAGTGTGAACGCGGCACGCACGAGTGCGTGCGCTACACTTCGTTGCGCTTGAAGCGGTCGATCAAATGGTCGCACGCGCGAACCGTGATCGCCATCATCGTCAGCGTAGGGTTCTGGCATCCCGACGAAACAAAGCACGCGCCGTCCATCGCGAACACGTTCGGCACATCGTGCAACTGGCACCACGGATCGGTAACCGACGTCTTCGGATCGTTGCCCATCCGCGCGATCCCCAGCTCATGGATCGCCATCCCCGGCTCGGCCACCCGCGAACTAATTTGAATATTCTTCGCACCGCAAGCTTCCAACATCTCAGCCCCTGCCACCGCCGCGTCTTCCTGCATGGCTTTCTCATTCTCACGATGCGTCATGCTGATGTGCAGCGCCGGAATGCCCCAGGAATCCTTCAAATCCGGATCGATCGCCACAAAATTGTCAGGATAAGCCAACGATTCGCCGAAGGCGCCCACCGAGATTCCGTAGCTTCCGCGCACTACCGCTTGTTTGTACCCCGCGCCGAATCCGCCGGCGCTGAAGTCGAACTGCGGCCCCGCACCGCCCTGGTATCCGTAACCGCGGATGAAACGTTTTTGCTGCGGCCCAGTCAACAAATTGCGAAAACGAATCACGTAGATGCCATTCGAACGATGCGGCCCATTCATGGACGGTTTTTCGTCGAACCCAGGCAGCTCACCGGTTGCCCCGCCGCCGGTGGAGTGATCCATCAAGCCGCGGCCCAGCAGTCCACTCGAATTGCCCAACCCCGCGCTGCCTTCCCGCGTCGTGGAATTCAACAGAATACGCGTTGACTCGAGCGCTTGCGCGCACAGGATCACGGTCTTGGCTTTCACTTCCTTGGTCTGGTGCGTAATCCGATCGACATACGTGACCCCGGCCGCGCGATTTTCACCTTTCTCGCGATTTATGTGCGCCACCACGGCGTTCGTCACAAGCGTGCATTTGCCAGTCTTGACCGCATCCTTCACCGTTGTGAACGGACTGCTGAAATACGAATTCGTGATGCAGCCGCGCTCGCAGGGACCGCAATAGTGACACGCCGCCCGCCCATTGTGATTCTCGGTGAGCATCGCGACACGTCCGATGGTGATAGTGTGACCGAGCGTCTTCTTCACTTGATCACGCATGTATTCCTCGCCGCAGGTTAGCGCCATGGGCGGCAGAAAATGTCCATCGGGAAGCGCCGGGTTATTCTCCTTCGCTCCGCTGATGCCGACGTAGTCCTCCGCGATGTCGTAGTAAGGCGCGAGATCGGCGTAAGAAATCGGCCAGTCCTGACCGTATCCATCGTGACTGCAGGCTTTGAAATCGAGATCGCTCAGACGATAGCTCTGCCGGCCCCAAACCATGGTTCGTCCGCCGACGATGCGCAGGCGCTGCCACGTGAAAGGCTTGTCCTTCGGAGTGCTGTAGGGATTTTCCAGATCGTTGATAAACCAATCGTAGTTGTACTCCATGCACGCGTAGCATTGCTTTTGGATCGGCCGCGTCTTCACGATCTCCGGCGACATATCTCGAAAATGCAGCTTGTAGGCCGGCATGTGCTCGGTGAATTCGGAGGGCGAAATGTTGCGCCCTGCTTCGAGCAGCGCAACCGTCAAGCCGGCTTCGGAAAGTCGCTTTGCTGCCCAGCCTCCAGTGGCGCCCGATCCAACTACAATCGCATCGAAAGTTTGAGAGAGGTTGGTATCGGCCATGATTTATGCTCGCTTGGGTTCGCAGCCGGTTAACGCGCCGTGCGGCGGCTCTCCGTTCCATCCCAGCGCTTTCATTCCGGCTTCCGAGCTATAGAAGATGCGCGTGATCCAATCCTTGATGTTCTGAAAATGGTTGTGCCCAGCCTGATCGCCAGTCTGCCCTTCACCCCAGGTATCGAGCGAATTCGGATAAGCGAAAAATTCCAATAGCTCCACCTGCGTTTCCTTCGGAAGATAAATCAACGCGTTGCCATAGCGGCTGCGAGCCTCGCCATCCAGATACGCCAAGCTATTGAAGAACCCCTGCTGCGTGTCGTGAGTCTCGGCCGCGAGCAGCAAATCCAGAAATCGATTCACCAGCGCCATCTTCGCCCCCGGAGTATCGGTTTCAGGAATGATGAGGTCGCTCAAAACGATCACGGTCTGGTTCTGATGTTCGCTAAAGAACGCCGGCTTCCAATCGGGACGCGCCAGTCCCTTGGACTCGTCATAGTTGGCCGGAAATTCGCGCGCTGCCGCCGCGGTTGCTCCGACGGCGCCAAACAGCGACGCACGCAGAAGCTGGCGGCGATTCACGGAGTGCTCCTCGGTTTTCGCATGCTACCTACTATATCCACTCGCTAACAATAGTGGGTGCTTGGGACCCGATAGAGTTGCGAATTGGCAGCGCCACAGACTAGCGCTTGCCGGCCAGAAGAGCGAACGACTCGAGGTTACGCCGATTGATGCTCATCCAATCGGTCTCAGTGAGGTTGTAGCGGGGCGTTGAAAACTCGATCCAGCGATTCCAATCCGTGTTGATGATGGGCGACCGGGTGGTCGCCAGGCGCGTGATCGCCGCGCTGTCCAGCAACTGCGACGCGAGCACCTCGTTCAACTTCCGCTGCGCCGTTTCCTCATCGGGACTGTGACGCCTGAGGTAGCCCAGCGCAAGCGAAACTGCATCAGGCTGAATTTGTTGAGGTTCCATGGTTCCGAGCAACACACCCTGCCCCCCGAAAAGCCAAGCGCTCACGTAGGGAAACGATGCGCGTACCGTCCCCATGATGGACTCCACTTCCTTGGGCGAGATGTGGTGCAACTGGTACCACTGTTGAAAGACGCCGCCCCGCTTCAGACGCCGTTTGGCCAGCTCGTAAAACTCGCGGCTATAAAGATTAGTGGCGCCGGCGAACCAGACACTGGTGAGCTCGATGGTGATTTGATCGTATTGAGTGGGCCGCGAAAGCAACACGTTGCGTCCATCCTCGAGGTGCACCGTGACTTTGGGCGATCGCAGGACATCTTCGTTCAGTCGACGGAACTGGCCACCCGCCGCCAGTAGAATGCCCGGGGAGATTTCGGCGAGATCGACGGTGCGGAAATCCAGCGCGTTGAGAACGGAGGCGGACTGGCCGGTCCCGCAGCCGATCACCAGGGCATTGCCCCGCCTCTTAAGATGCATCGCGGGAATCAACGCAAATGCAATCTGGGCATCCTGCTGATCCGAATCGTCTCCCTGGAATTTGCCGTTGGTAAGCAGAACGTGCCGCGGCGGCTGGCCGGCATCGTGATTCTCTATGATCGTGGTAACCCCACCGTAGGAATGCTCGTGAAAAAAGATGAGCTTGGTTGTGAAATCGGCGGGACTGGCGGCCGCGACTGCCGGCATGCTGGCCGCATTGGCAATTTTTATAACATGTCCGAAGTTGACATTCGCGCCGCAGGTGAGCGCCTGCCAGTCCCAAGCTGGAATCCCGAGAGCCATGAGCGCGAGCATGGGCGCCGCGACAAAAGCCTGACGAAGATTCTTCCAGTCCCGCTCCATCCACAACACAGCGATGCCGCACACTGTGAGCGTCACCGTAAACCACCGCAACGACCACTCCGAGCCAACCCGCGGAATGAGTACAAAGGTTGCCAGCGCCGCACCCAATACGCATCCCATGGCGTTTGCGCCGGTCATATAGCCAATCAGGACGCCGGCGCCCTTGCGCTCAAAACGTTTCTCCTGAAACAGGGAAGGGTAAATCATGCCGAACGCGTAGGTGGCCGGCAACAACAGCACCAGCAGGACCGCCAGGCGAACCAGCTCGCCGGCATAGAAGCTGTAGGCGAAGCGTCCCAGTCTCACGGATGCCCTCCGGCCCGTAACGCCACAGCGCGATCTGCGCGAACATCACGCTGGCGCACAGGAAGAACAACCCGTGCAATCGCACCGGCGGCGCACCCAGGTGGGTTTTGCGTGCGATCCGTATACAGCCGATCCCCAGGCCCAGTAGCACCACGAACAGCATGAGGGAAAAAGCATACACGCTGGTGCCAATCACTACCCCCACCAGATGCGTCCAAATGACTTCGAGAGCGAAGAACAGCACGCCGGACACGAAGGCAATTCCAAGGATCATCGCGTCGCGGCCTTCCCAACGGAACTGTATCTTTTCGCCTGTGGATTCGGACGAGTCGCTCACTATAGACCCAGCTAGCCGCCAGGCGTAGAACGCCACCGCCAAGTCAATCGCGAAACAGATCACCAGAGCGCCCGACAATCCGACGAATGGAAAAATCAAAAATGGCGCTGCCAGTGCGCATACCGCTGCTCCTAGAAGATTTGAGAAGTAAAGCTTGGCCAGATAGTAGGCCGCGTTTTCTTCTACCCGAGCGGCCACCGAACTCAAGAAAGGGAACGAAAGTCCCAGACAAATCGCGGTGGGCAGGATCATGCTGCCGGCGACGATCGCGCGTGCGCTGGCCAGCTTCCAGGCAGCCTGGCCGCCCCACGCCAGCAGGCCCGAATACCAGCTTGACCCCGGATCGAGAACAGCAATAACGAAGTGCAACACAGCGCTACGCCAAGTTCAGCAATCGCGTAACCGAGCAACGCGGGCACCGCCCGTTTCATCAGCAGCGTGGCCAGGTACCCTCCGATGCTGAGCCCCAGGAAGTAGACTGCTAAAACAATAGCGGCAGCGGGAGTGCTCGCACCCACCACCACGCTCAAGAGTTTTTCGAATACCTGCTCGGCCAAAACACCGACAAAACCGGAAAGGCAGAACAGGAGATACAGCCTGGTCCTAAGAGTATGCTCCACATCAGCTTATCGTCGGATGCGGCGCGTTTCAGTAGGCCGCGTGGACGCTGCTCGACGCAGCAATCTACGGTCCCAGAGCACGACGTTTGCTCAATTCTTCCGCGTCGCCCTGATCCTTTGCGCGGCCAGTGGCATGCTTGTTTTGAATCAACGCATCACGTCCGATGAACTTCACAAGAAGCCCGTCCAGATTGCCTTCCTGGCGCGAGGCCCAGGCATCGTCAAAACCGACTCCGGAAATAGAGGACAAAATGTCAATCCGGTTGGGCTGAACGCCCAGTTGAATTACTTTATCAGGGGAGAGAAGATCTTCCTTTGTGATACCAACGGCGCCGAACCCAAATTCGCTGAGAGCCTTCAGAAGCCGTTCCGCGTTTTGCTCACTGGGCCGAAACCAGTAGATCGAGATCACCCGAATATCGGGGATACCCGTGGTAGGCGACGGCGAACGCGCCAATTACAAGGTACTCAGCTTTCTTCGAGCCTAACAACGCGACAAACTCGCGCAACTCCCTGCTCAGCGGCATCCGGATGGCGGCGATCCCTGAGTTCGATCAAGATGCGAAGGCGCTCCTCGGGAGTCAAGCTAGCGTCAAAGAGCGCGTCAGCCTTGTCCGCTTCTTCAAAGCTCGCGAATTTCCGGATCACCTTCTCCACAACTTAATTGTACGACTAAACCGTAACCCAGCCGTTCTTCTTCGAGCTCTCCAACACTTTCTCCAGCAACTGCATGCCGAGCAGCCCATCTTCGAACGTCGGATAGTCCAAGGGAGCTGAAGGGTCGGCCACCCGTGCGTAGAAGTGCTTGTACACCTGCTTGTGAACATCGTCGTAGCCCTCACTGTGGCCGCCGGGAAGATCCGCATAAGCCGCCGCTTTCGGATAAAGCAAAGACGGATCCTTGATGATCAGCCCGTTCGGAGTATTGCGCTGGCCGATCCACAACTCGTCCGGCCGTTCCTGGTTCCACGATACGCCGGCCTTGGTCCCGTAGATGTCGAACGTGAACATGTTCTTTCGTCCGGCTGACATTTGACTCACGGTGAATGCGCCCCGCGCGCGATCGCCTAGATGCACCAGAACCGCGCCGAAATCTTCGGTGTCGATCGCCACCGATTGGTAATCGTCCGGCTGCAGCTTCTTGCCGGCGAAAGTTTCAATCGGGCCCTTCGGCTTCTTGCGCGTCTTATGAAACGTGGCGAGGTCTGCGCACAGCGCGGTGATCTTGAGCCCGGTCAAGTGTTGGATCATGTCCATCCAATGCGAACCGATGTCGCCCATGGCACGCAGCGCTCCGTTAGCTTTGGAATCCACGCGCCAGTTCCAATCGGTGTCATAGAGCAGCCAGTCCTGCGAGTATGTTCCCTGTACAATCAGGATCTCGCCCAGGTCGCCGGCCTCAATCATGCGCCTGATCTGCTGCACCACCGGGTAATAACGCAAATTGTGGTTGATGGCGTTCGCAAGTTTTGTGCGAGCGGCCAGCTCCACCAGCTCGCGCGCTTCCCCCGATGTGACAGTGAATGGCTTCTCGCACAGCACATGCTTGCCGGCGTTGAGAGCCGCTTTGCACATCGGATAATGCAGCGCGTTGGGTGTCAATACATGGACGGCGTCGATCTCCGGATCCTTCAG
>PMOK01000131.1 GCA_003162425.1 Bryobacterales bacterium
CAGTGCGATGGCGGAGTTTTCGCGGTCATAGACCACTTTCGACGGCCGTTGGTTCGAGCCCGTCTCGACGAAATAGATCCCCATGCGTCCCGGGGCCCGCACAACTTGGGAAGCGTCCACGCCGAAGCGCCGCAACTCGCCCACCAGCGCGTCCGCGATGGGGTTATTCGAAGGCAGGATAGTGATGTATCGCGCAGGATTTCCGAATCCCGCTAGCGCCACCGCGACATTAGCCTCGCCTCCGCCAAACGTGGCGACAAACTGCGGGGACTGGAGAAAGCGCTCGAATCCGGGAGGGGCGAGACGCAGCATGGTTTCGCCGAACGAAACGACAAGAGGCATGAACATCCAGAATACAAGGTATTCAAGAATTCAAGAAGTCGAGGAAGAAGGAAGCTGATCTCTTTACTAACTGCGGCTGCACTGGTGGCATCCGAAGTAAGGAGGCTCGGCAACCTTCTTCCTCGACTTCGTGAATTCCTAGGATTCTTGTATTCTTAGCTTTACTTGTATTAAACTAGGGCGATCCAAAAAACAACCGCGCCGGAAACCGGAAGGTGAGGACTGTCGAAGCCGCCGGTTCCGGAGCGGTCTGCCCAAGTCGGGCCTGGATCTAGCGTCGGCACACTGGCCTGGATACTTACTTTCAGTTCCATTCCTGGAGAGGCCCGCGTCCAACTTTCCTCCACCATGAACGCCAGCGCAACCGATACCGGATCCCATATGCGAGATCCATCCGAGTTCTGACGAAGTAAGCCGGAAAAAAACCCCTCTGTTGCAACTTACCGACAAGAGCCAAAGAGCGGTCTCAAAAATTCAAAGCACCGGTTCCCGCAAGCACGCCGTTCCCCAGTCCACTCAATACCCCTGTTCTGCTCGTTGCAAGCAGAGGGCAGGTTTCAAAGGTACTTCATCAATTCGCTAGTAAGAATAGCACGCCGGGCTCCATCGGTTTTGCTTAGTTCTTTCAATCACTTGATGGTATTACCCCAGTGAGTTCTGGGGCTAGGGTACTGGCTGGGTGTGTCAGTGTGACACAATGAGGGGCTGGGGGTTGCTGGTGACTGGTTGCTGGTGGCTGGTCGAGAGCGGTCGTTACCAGCCACCAGCAACCAGCCACCTGCGACCAAAATGCGCACGGCATTCCTATCCGTTCTCCTCGCCACAGTAGCATTGGGCCAAGACGAGTACCGCGTTTATACCGAGCATCCACGGCTGTTCCTCACCCCGCAGCGGCTGCGGCTGCTTAAGCGCGAACGGGATCGTGAGTCGATGCGTTGGCGCCAGTTCGACCTGCTGGTGAGAGCCGCCGCCCAAATGCGGGAACCCGGCTTCGCGCTGGCCCTTCATTATGCCGTTTCTGGCGATGCCGCCATCGGCAAGCGGGCTGTGGATTGGGCGCTTGGACCGGGCGCTGATTTGCGGCAACTGGCGCTGGTCTACGATTGGTGTCAGCCGCTATTAAACTCAACTCAATCGAAAGCTCTGGAGACGAAGCTCGGCCGGGTGACCGCCCCAAAAACCGGCACGGACCTCACGGCCGCGCGCGATCGGGTGCTGGCGTTAATCGCGGCGGCTGACGATAGTCACGCCGAGGAAAATCTGCTGCGAGAGATGGTCCAGGTGTGGTGGCGCGGCCAGCTTGCGCCCAAACTGGCGGCTGGACGGATCATCGTCCCGCTCGATCAGCTTTTCGCCCTTTGTGAGATTCTGCACGCCACTCGCGACAACTTGAAAATCGATCTGAGAGAAGACGCACCCGACTATTTCCGCGACCTTCCCAAATATCAGGTGCTGGCCAACTACCCGGCGCCGCTGCCGGCGCCGGAAAACGAATACCGCATTCCGGTCTACCAGGGCTCGGGACAACCCGACCTGGATCGGGCCGCTCTCGCGCGCGCCGCGGGCTTGAGCACGGTGGCCTATGACAACAATGCGCTCGAGAGTCAATATCTGCAGGGCTGGCTGATTCAGGATCGTTTCATGCTCCAGGGCGTCTTTGGAGCGCCCTACGAGTTCTTGTGGGCGAATCCCTATCAGCCCGGCCTCAGCTATTTCCAATTGCCGGTCTTCTTCCACAATGAGCATTCCGGCGCCTTGTTCCTGCGGTCCAATTGGGAAGACGATGCGGTCTGGTTCGGGATCTACCAAGGCGAAGCACAGTTGTTCCGCGAAGGCCGCGTCACTGTGCTCAGCCAGAAAGCTCCGCTCGGGCCCAAGGCTGAAGGGATTCCGGTCGGCGACGCGAGCGTGCTGGTGGGACGCAATCCGATGCAGTTTCCCATGGAGGGCGGCCGAGTGCTGGTGGTGGGCCTCAAGCCGCGCTCGAAATATTTGGTCGAGACCGACGACGAGGAAATGTCCGAACTCGAAACCGATGGCGCGGGTACACTGGTTCTGGAGTATCCCGGCGATTGGGCAGCCGGTGTTCGCATTCAGGAGGCGATGCATGGAAGCGACGGAACGGAAGTTGGTTTTGGGCCATCTGGCCGCGAGCCGCGAGCGGTTGCTTCAAGCAGTGCAGGGACTGTCCGCGGAGCAACGAGCATTTCAACCCGCTGAAGACCGCTGGTCGGTAGCAGGCTGCGTCGAGCACATTATCGTGGTGGAAGATTTTGTGTTCCAGACCATGCATCGGGTGCTCGATGCGCCGCCCGAGCCAGACACTAAGCAAGCTGAGGTTCGCCGCAAAGATCCGATTGTCATCGAGAAAGTCCCGGCGCGCACCAGCCGCGTGATGGGACCGGAAAGGGTCCACCCCAAGAATCGTTGGCCAGATTTCGATGAGTTGCTGAGACAGTTCGAAGCCACGCGCCAGCGCAGCGTGACTTTCGCCCAAGGAACCGAAGCCGATCTGCGCAGCCACTTTTTCCCGCATCCATTCCTGGGCGACTTAGATTGCTACCAGTGGCTCCTGTTCCTGGGCCTGCACTGCGAGCGGCACGTGCGGCAGCTTGAGGAGGTTAAAGCTGATTCGGGCTTCCCGAGGCCGCTGGTGGCTGGTTGCTAGTGGCTGGTGGCTGGTGAAAGAGAATCCCGACACCAGTCACCAGCAACCAGCCACCAATCACTTCAACTCCATCACTTCTTTTTCCTTCACCTTCACCGCCTGATCCAGCTTCTGGATGTGGGCATCGGTGAGTTTCTGGATCTCGTCGTGGGCGCGGCGGTCGTCGTCTTCGCTGACGGTCTTGTCCTTCACCAGCTTCTTCACGTTTTCGTTCGCGTCGCGCCGGATGTTGCGCATCGCCACGCGGTGGTCCTCGGCGATGTGGTGGAGCTTCTTGGCCAGTTCCTTGCGCCGTTCTTCGGTCAGGGGCGGAATGGGCACCCGGATCAGCTTGCCGTCATTGGACGGGTTCAACCCCAGGTCGCCGGCGCGAATGGCTTTCTCGATTGCGCCGATTTGCGAGACGTTCCAGGGTTGGAGCGTGATCATGGTAGGGTCGGGAACGTGCAGCGTGGCGAGTTGATTGAGCGGTGTAGGCGTCCCGTAATTATCCGCACGGATGCTATCGAGCAAGCTGACCGAGGCGCGTCCGGTGCGTACCCCGGCCATGTCGTGCTGCAGGTCGGACAGCACCTTTTCCATACGCGTCTTCGCATTCGCCTCGATCTCTTTCACGGTCTGATAAACATGGGCAGCGGGAGTGGTTTGAGGTTCGTTTTTCATAGCTTTCGACTAGTGGATCAGGGTTCCAATGGGCTCGCCCACCGACATACGCATTATATTGCCGAACACATTCAAATTGAAAACCACAATCGGGAGCTGGTTGTCGCGGCACATAGCCACGGCGGAAGCGTCCATCACGGCCAGGGCTTTGGCCAACACTTCCAGGTAGCTCACCTGTTTGTACAGCACGGCGTCGGGAGAGCGCAAGGGATCCTTGTCGTACACGCCGTCCACGCGCGTGCCCTTGGCTATGACGTCGGCGTGGACCTCCAGCGCCCGCAGCGTGGCGGCGGTGTCCGTTGAGAAATATGGATTCGAAGTTCCGGCCGCGAAAATGACAATGCGGCCCTTTTCGAGATGACGGATGGCCCGGCGGCGAATATAGGGTTCCGCCACCTGATGCATTTGGATGGCGGTCATGACGCGGGTTGGCACGCCGACTTTCTCGAGCGCGTCCTGGAGTGCGATGGCGTTGATGACCGTGGCCAGCATTCCCATGTGGTCAGCCGCGACGCGGTCCATATCCATCGCGGCGGCGGCGACTCCGCGAAAGAAATTGCCGCCTCCCACTACCAGTCCGATCTGAACTCCGGTCTTGGCGACGTCAGCAATTTCGGCGGCCAGGCTTTTCACGCGCTCCGGATCGACACCGAAAGCGCCGCCGCCGGCGAGCGCCTCGCCGCTAAGCTTGAGAACGATGCGGTTATATTTAGGCATATTTGCCTGGCGTTCACACGAGTGTGAACGCGGCACGCATGAGTGCGTGCGCCACTATTCGTGTGGCGGAGACGTCTCCGCTGTTTCCTCAATCAGTGCGGCCTCGCCAACTTTGAAGCGGACGAAGCGCGAGACCGAGATGTTTTCACCCAGCTTGGCGATGGCCGATTTGATCAGGTCCCCCACCGTGGTGGAGTTTTCGCGGATGAAGGGCTGTTCGTAAAGACACACTTCTTCATAGAATTTCTGCAGGCGGCCCTCCACGATTTTGTCCACCATTTTTTCGGGCTTGCCTTCTTCAAGGGCCCGCCCTCGTTGGATGTCGCGTTCTTTAGCGAGCAATTCGGGCGTTACATCTTCTTTGCGGATGAACTGCGGATCGGCAGCCGCGATTTGCATGGCGAGGTCCTTCACCAGGCCCTGGAAGTTCTCCGTCCGCGCGACGAAATCGGACTCGCAGTTCACCTCCACCAGCACCCCGATTTGCGAGCCAGGGTGGATGTAACTGTTCACGATACCTTGCCGGGTAGTCCGGGTTGATTTCTTGGATGCCGAAGCGATGCCGTGCTTTCTTAGAATGATTTCGGCTTCCGCAAGATTGCCGTTGGCCTCCACCAAAGCCTTCTTGCATTCCATCATGCCCGCGCCGGTCCGGTCGCGGAGTTCCTTTACGAGTTTTGCGCTAATATCCATGTTCTTCGGTTGTTCGGTTGTTCAGTTGTTCGGTTCTGGAACCTGCTGCCTAGTCTTCCACCGCAACTTTGCGAGGCAGGGACATGGATGGCAGGTCTTCATCGGAGAGCCCTTCCGACATGAGCTGATCCAATTGCTGCGGATCGAACTGGGTGTATTCGGGAATTTCTTCGGCCGGAGTTTCGTCGGGGATGACCTTCTCGGCGGGGAAGTCCTGCTCGTTAGCCAGCAGCCGGCCTTCGATCACCGCGTCAGCCACCTTGGTGGTGAACAGCCGGATGGCACGCAATGCATCGTCGTTGCCGGGGATGACGTGGTCCACTTCATCGGGGTCACAGTTGGTGTCCACGACTGCCACCACGGGAATGCCCAACTTGCGCGCTTCCTTCACGGCAATGGCTTCCTTGTTCGAGTCCACGACGAACAGCACGTCGGGCAGGCCGTTCATTTCCTTGATGCCTGCGAGATTCTGTTGCAGATGCTTGCGCTCGCGCTCGAGACGTCCCACTTCTTTCTTGGCACGGCCCGCATAAGCGCCGTCGGTAGCCAAAGCGTCCAGCTCCTTGAGACGCTTGATGGATTTTTGGACGGTGAGCATGTTGGTGAGCAATCCGCCGAGCCAGCGCTGGTTCACATAATACTGGCTGCAGCGGGTGGCTTCTTCAGCGACAGCCTCTTGGGCCTGGCGCTTGGTTCCGACAAACAGGACGGTCTTGCCTTGCGCCGCTGCTTCAGCCACGTAGCGCATGGCGTCCTTGAATAACTTCAGGGTCTTCTGGAGATCGATGATATAGATTCCGTTACGTTCGCCAAAGATGTATTCCTTCATCTTTGGATTCCAGCGCTTGGTCTGGTGCCCGAAGTGAACGCCGGCTTCGAGCAATTCTTTCATTGAAATTGACGGCAAACTGCCTCCTTGTTTTTCGTGTTTACAGGTTTCGCCCGATCTCCCGCGCGCACACGGCCCAAAGCGGAATTTGTGTGCGCCGCGAGAAACCGGCCGTTATGATCAATTCGGGCCGGCTAGCGTTTCGAGAACTGGAACCGCTTACGCGCGCCTTTCTGTCCGTACTTCTTGCGCTCGTGAGCGCGAGGATCGCGCGTCAGCAATCCCAGCGCCTTCAACTTAGGGCGCAACTCGGAATTAAATTCGATGAGAGCGCGCGCAATGCCGAGGCGTGCGGCGCCGGCCTGTCCGGCGGTGCCTCCGCCATCGGCGAGAATGAGGATGTCAAACTTGTCGGCCACCTCAGTGGCCAGCAGGGGCTGGCGCACCATGGCGCGCGCCGATTCGTTGACGAAATAATGTTCGAAAGACCGCCCGTTGACGGTGATTTGCCCCTTGCCCGATCGCAGGAAAATTCGCGCGACCGACTTCTTTCTCCGGCCTGTTCCCAAATGCTGTACTAACGTTGCTGCCACTCAGATACCTTTCTTTTGTCAGCCTAGCTTGGCGACAGTTCCACGGGCTGCTGCGCCTGGTGAGGGTGCTTCGGACCCGCATAAACTTTCAATTTGCGATACATCTGTTTGCCGAGTTTGTTCTTGGGGAGCATGCCGGCAATGGCTTGCTCAATCATTTTAGTGGGCCGCGTGGCGCGCATCTTAACAGCGCCAACTTCGGTCAGCCCGCCCGGATAACCGCTATGGCGGCGGTAAAGCTTCTGCTGATCCTTGCGGCCGGTGAGCCGCACCTTTTCGGCATTGATGACGATCACGTGATCGCCAGTGTCCAGGAACGTGGTGTAGGTCGGCTTGTGCTTGCCCATCAGGATCAACGCAGCTTTACTCGCCAGGCGTCCCAAAACTTGGCCATCGGCATCGACAACATGCCACTGGCGCACGATTTCGCCTTCTTTGGGAATCGGGGTTTTCATAAAGACAGACCTTCTCCGTTCAAGACTTACAGTCACTTTAGGTTACCGAATTAGGCCAACCAGTGTCAAACGGCGGCGGATGTTCGGTTGTTCGGTTGTTCGGTTCTTCGGTTCTTCGGTTCTTCGGTTCATCGGTTCGCGAACCCGCGAAATCGTAAGAAGCTTCGAGGTTCAGCCAGAAACTTCTCCCCGCGGTTCGGGCGCTGCGGTGACGGGGGTGACGCAGTTTGCGGTGGGTAGCGCGTTGCACTTGCTGTTTTGAAAAAACGAAGCCATGATTAGGGAAACTCCTTTGTGTTCATTCAGTTCAAGAGCCTCGCCACCGGAATAGCACGGGTAGCGGCGCGGGGTGCGGTAGCTTCGTGGAGGTTGTTGATAGAAAGGCTAGGATGGGGCTGGAAGGCGGGTGATTGTTCACAGGCCTCATGCCGGTTCCCGAGATGGACCGTGCGCTCGATCTCTCCGGCCCTGGCGGCAGCGGTCAGGGCGAGATCGTAAGAAGCCTTGCAGGTTCAACTAGAACTTAGGGGTAGTGTTGACATACCTGGCAAGACTAGTGCGGTATCCGCTGTGACTCCCAGGGCGCCGTTCCTGCCCGATTTATTGATGCGAAGGGCTGTTCTCGACAGTGATTGGTAAACGCTACGCGACTACTCAGGCTCGATCCCGCGAGCGCCGGTCACCACCGACGTCAGCTGTGGTGCGGCCGGATGGGACGCTAGCAGATCCGTCTGTTGCACGAACGGAACAGCGCCATCTCAAAGAGAGATTTCCGGCCCGAATTCGGTTGACAATCTAAACCGGCTGTTTAGGACGCGGGTATTCGCCTGCCGCGCCAACATCATATTCATGACCACCTGTAGACTCAGAGAAAGCCCGGCGATCGCTAGAGCGAGTAAGCTTAAAAGGCATGATCGCCGTCAAACTGTTGTATGGAGTGCAGCCTTAAAGCTATCGCAACCCCTCAGGAAAGGCCTGCGCAGTGATTCCGCCAGCTCGTGAACCAAAGGGCTTGCAAGCCATTCAACTACCCGTACCGTCGAGCCGCGCGGATATGTCCGTCTTCGCCGCGCTTCAAAAGCGAAAGACCACGCGGGAGATCAGCGCTACGCCATTGCCCTTGCAGTTGCTTTCGAATCTTCTTTGGGCCGCGTACGGAGTGAATCGCAAGATAGGCCCATTTGGAATCGCTGGCAGAACCGCTGCGTCGGCCAGCAACTCACAGGAGATCGACCTCTATGTCGCCCTGAGCGAGGGCGTATATGTATACGACGCAGTCAATAACCTGCTGGTGCCGACCATGGCGGGCGATTTCCGGGTTGACGCCCTGACTCCCGGTCAACGGGGAATTGACGCGAAAGCCCCGGTTCAACTCATCTATGTCGTTGATGTTCACCGGCTCACGCACACGGCTGGTTTTCAGGAGCCCGGGTTGCAAGACCCTGAGGTACAAAAATCATACTATTTTGTTGACACGGGTCTCATCGCCGGCAACGTATATCTGTTCGCTGCCGCACAGGGACTGGCGGCCTGGTTCCACAACTGCGACAAGACCGGCCTCGCGCAGCAACTCGGATTGCGGGCGGAACAGCGGGTACTCTTCGCTCAGTCGATCGGCTATCCCGAGAAGGAATAAGAGAGGCAATCAAAACCAATCAGCTTTCTGGCAATACAGTGCTGATTACAGGCGGCGCGACCGGGATAGGCTACGCGATGGCGGAGGCTTTCCTGGACGCCGGAAGTACGGTCGCCATCTGCGGCCGCACGGAAACGCGTCTTCTCGAGGCGCGCGCGAAACATCCCGGCTTTCACACACGGGTCTGCGACGTATCTAATGAAGAGGATCGCAGGCGATTATTGGAATGGACGGCGGCCCAGCTTCCCGGTCTGAACATTCTTGCCGACAACGCGGGTGTGCAGCGGGATATCGATTTCACGAAGGGTATAGACGATTTTCTTGCGGGTGAGAATGAAATTCGGGTTAACCTGGAGGCGGCAATCATTCTTACCGGGCTGTTTGTCCCCCTGTTGGCAAAAAGCAAAAACTCTGCCATTGTGAACGTCACCTCGGGGCTGGGCTTTGTGCCTGCGACGCGAATGCCCGTCTATAGTGCCAGCAAAGCGGGCCTGCATGCGTACTCCATGGCAATTCGGCATCAGTTATCGAAGGTGGGAATCAAAGTTTTCGAGGTTGTTCCTCCCGCCGTTGATACCGAACTCAATCCGGGTGGGCGCGCCAAGAGGGGAAACTTCAAGGCCAATCTGACGCCGAGGGAGTTTGTGTCGGGGGTAATGAAGGGCCTGCAAAACGATGCCTTCGAAATCGGTAACGGAATGACGGAGGGACGAATCCAAGCCTCCAGAGCCGAACTGGACAAGAGCTTTGAGCAGATGAATAGCAGGATGTAGAGGCCAGGGCCGAGCCCAATGTCTAAACCGCTATTTCATTTTGGACGGCAGCTTGATAGTCTCGCCGTCAACGGCGAACTTTCCGTTGCCTTGGTGATGGATGGTGCGCGGATGTTTGTTTGAGGGGTCAATCCAGGCCTTTACCACCTCAAGGATGAAGATGCCATATTGCGTTACGAGCTTAGTGTCGATGACCTTGCATTCGAGGCTGGCGTAGCACTCATCAATGAGTGGCGCGCGCACGGAGGACGCCGCCGATGCCGTCAACCCAAATTTCTTGAACTTGTCCACATCGCGCCCGGACGTATTGCCGCAACCCACTACCTTCTTGGCGAGTTCCACGGTAGGGACGTTGATGACGCATTCCCTGGTCTTCTTCAGCGCCTCAAATGAATAATCCCGGTTGCTCATGACGCAGGCGATGATCGGCGGCTCGAAATCTACCATCATGTGCCATGACATGGTCATGATATTCGCGCGCCCGCCGCTCATGGTCGAAACCAGCACCACCGGCCCCGGTTCAATCAGCCGGTAAACTTCCGCCAGCGGGAGGGGTCGTTTCGCCATGGCATCATTTCCAGCAGAGAATTTCCGGCGGCTTCCGAGGCACCGGAGGCGTAGCGCCCACAGGCTTGCCCACAATGATCGGTGCAATGGCCGTCAGTTCAGCGGGAGCGCCAAGCTCCTTCTTCCACTGTGGCGAGTTAAGCGCCGCGACCGCAAGGCCGATGGGGCAAGTGCCAAGCCCATGCGCGCAGGCGGCAAGCATGAGGTTCTCCGCTGCTAGCCAGCAATCGGCAACCACGAATGGTCCGAGCGGCCTCCCGTAGATAACCACCAGCGTTCCGGCATTATAGAAGGCATTGAACTCCGGGCTCGTGAAACGACCGGCCCCATGGCCCCTGAGCAGTGGATGAGTGGGGTCAGCCCCGCTTACCAGCAGTTCCTTAACGTTATCCGACAGGCGCTTCAGCAGGGCCTTGTCCTGAATAATCGCAAAGGCCCACGGCTCCTCATGTATGGCCGTCGGGGCATGGACGGCGGCATCCAGCAGTTTACGGATGACGGCCTCGTCGATTTTCTCGGGCGCGTAGTCCCGCACGGCGCGGCGATGATAGATGGCGTCCATCGCGCTCATGGAAGCTTCCATGCCGGCATTCTTTGCTGAGTTACTCATAAGTTTTCTCCCGTGAAAAGGATGCCCTTCCCAAGGGCGTCATTTCGTCACCTCAAGCCTATACGCTTCCCGATAACATTGGTACTGGGAATTTCGCGGGGTATGCGTTTATCGAAACAATCTCACCTCGTGTTCACCCGTCCCTTCGTGCTCGCTTAGAATTTCCGCCTCGATGGCGCTACCATGCTTCTCCAGCGCCGAACCGTGCTTATGTCCTGTCAGAAGCGGGTCGTGCTTCGCTTCCTGGTACGCGGGTATCTGAGGGAGCCCGCAAGGAAAAGGTAGTCTGGCGACCGATAGATCCTGCCTGACGCCGCAGTGTTTAGAAGTCCGATTGGTGTTGAGAAATCCCCTGGCCACCAGCAAACGCCCAAGAAGTCTCAAATCCCGCGACTCCCGATCCAATCTTGACGTGCTCCATTTAGCGCGTATATAGGACGTGCATCAAGGCTGACATCGCAAGAGGCAAAAGAGATACGATGGAGTCTCCTGCACTCGAGAGAAAACGACCGGCCCTTGCGATCCCGGCAACAACGACTTTAGCGCGGGGGAAGGGGAAAGGATCGGATTTGAGAGCCTTTCTTTGTGGCATATATGTACGCCGAGCTATATGAATTCGCGTGGCCCCTTACGATTCTCTTAATTGCGGTACTCGCCATAGAGCGCCTACGCCAAATTGGTCACGGGTGGCTAGAAGTGCGTGATAGGCAGCGCGACCGGTCGTCGAGCGACCCCTGGCTCGACATGAACGTAAACGTAAACACCGTGAAGGCCGTGGCCAAGGTCGTCGCAGCCACCGTGGCCATTCGGTACGAGAAGAAGCAAGGACGCCCCAATGAACGCGTGATTGATGAAATGATACGCACCCTTACTATGAGGGTGTCGCGACCTGCAGCCCGTGAAGCGCTGACGAGACTGAACATCCTATGGGTGCACCAAGACGACGATCATGACATCTTCGAGAAACAGGCGTTCCAAGCGCTCGGTGCAAACGTAGATTTCGCAAAGTCAACCGACGAGGCACTCAACACACTTCGGCAAACGAAGACGGTTAACTTCATGATCTCGAACCTGAACCGTCCTGGCGATCAGAGACAAGATGGGAAACGGCCGAACGAAGGGTATGCGGGCTTCGGACTTTACACAGAAGTCCGGGCGACGACCGGCTACCAAAATCTTCCCTTCATCATTTATTCGCGTTCGATAAACGATGACATTCGAGCCCATGCGGCGCGCCTGGGGATACAGATATTGACGAACGACCCGAGCGTACTCTTCGAATATGTGCTGGACCATGGGCCTCCCCGCCGCCAGGCAATTCGGCCGACGGACGCAGAATGAAGCACGTCGCCGGCCTGATGGTCTTCGCTACGTTTCTTAGTATTGCCGCCGCCGGGCCTGGTGCGGTAGGTGCGCCGACCCCGGCCGCGGCGACCACCCAAGTCACCTCCCACGCGAAGGCGGCAGACGACGTGACGCTCGAAAACCTCAAGTTTCAGCATGAGATTTTGCTATCGTTGATCGAAAAGCTGATGATCGGGGCGGCGATCGCGCTCTTCGCATTGTGGACCAGCCGGCTGCTAGAACGGTACAAGGCCCGCGAAGCGTACATCAGCTCGTTCACGCAGCGCCACGTGCAAAAGGTTGCGGAGATATGGAAAATGGTCTATGAATGGGAATCGTTTATAGAAGAGGGCAAGCCGCTGGACGACTTCGACGACGAGCAGTGGAGCATGTTCCTGGATCGCATGGAGCCACGGATCGCTAGATCGCAGCTCATGGCAGAGGAACTCCGCAAGGCTGTCGAAGCGGATCGATTTTGGCTTGGAAAAGGCCTCTACTCAAGATTTGTTGCATATCACAACCTCCTACGTCCATATATTGCAGCCATGGCGTTGCGGCAGCAGAATATGCTGAAAGAGATCAAGACCGCACTCGACCGAAATAAGCAAGACATCATGTCGGTAGTCCGCGCGAACTTCACGAAGTGACGGGGGGATGGCGGCGCCTTAGTTCCCGCCTCTGGGATCGGTGCTGAACATCGAGGCTTAGTTATAGTTCCTAACCGCTTGATGCGACCGGGCGCTCGCCGTTGTCTCGAAACGCTATGACTCTATCTGGAGTGACCCGGCGCAGAAATGCTGTGGAGTGGCGGAATCTTGAGCGCCGGGTCACTTTGGATAGAGCCGTTTGGGGGAAGCCGCCTTAAATTTGGCAGGGCAATTGCTTATTGGGTATTCAATCGACTTCGTGATACGTGATCGGCTAATGTTGCTACAGAAGGTCGGGTCGGCCTAATTGCCACACGGAGTTTGATCTGCGCCATGGCAGTTGGCCCTGCCAAATATTATCACGCGCAAGCGCCCGCCGCTCCGCAGCTTCGTTCTAACGGCGTTCTGGGAAACTCGACAGTCACCGTTTAAGTTAGCGCTTATGGGGGTCCGCCCCACTTCACGACCGTCCATCCACAATCAAGTGTTTTCGACGGCGCCGTGTGCCACATCCCAGCAATCTCGACGTCGAAAGCATGAACAACTTGAACAACCGAAGAACCGAAGAACGTCGCCTTGGGCGACCTCACAGATCCCGGTAGAACGCGATCAAATCCAGCGGCGGTGGGTTATGGCCCATGGCTCGCAAAAATCCTGACACCTGTCCGCGATGGTGGGTGCCGTGATTCACTACGTGCAGCAGGATTTGCCAGAGCGGCTGCTCCCAAGGATTGCCCTTCATGTCGCGGTAGGAAATCTTGGCCTGGACGTCCTCACCGGTCAACGGCGCGGCCCATTCCTTCCAGCGTTGCTGAATGGCCGGCCATTGCTGGCTGAGAACGCCGGGATGGCGATCTTCGGGAGCGAGGAACGTGGTGGGAGATTCACCACGAACTCTTGCTAGCCATATGCTATCGGCCGCGAACACGTGCGTCAACGTTTCGAGTACGTTCTTGTCCGATGTCTTGAAATCGCGTGTTAGCTCATCGGGTGTGATCTGGCCGGTGGCGTCCAGAAGGCGCCCGCTTGCCCAGGCATGGTAATCGAGGTGCAGGCGGAGGGTATCAGCGGAAACGGCCATAGCTCCGATTATCCCGCCGACGCTACACGGCGCGGTCGTGGGTCATTTTGATTGTGGGGCAGGATGGATCTTGCGCGCGGATCGTTATCCCCCGCCGTTTGCGCCGATTGACAATCGGCGCGCAGGTTAACAACCTGCCAGCCAAAACTGCCGAATTACTCAGCACGCGCTACTTGGCCGGATTCTGCACAAAGCGGTAACCCACCCCTCGCACCGTCAACAAATGACGCGGGTGCGTTGGATCGTCTTCAATGTAACGCCGCAAGCGGACGATGAAATTGTCAATGGCGCGAGTATCGGTGTCTTCATGCAAGCCCCACACCTCCGAGAGCAGTGCCTTGCGCGAAACATGCTGGCCCTCGTGTTGCGTCAGATAGCGGAGGACGCTCGCTTCCATCACGGTGAGCGGAAACACCTGCTCGCCCACGCGCAGCTCGCCTCGATTGAAATCCACCGATTTGTTGCCGAAAACGTAAGTGTCTTTGGACACCCCGCGTAGCCAATCCTTGCGCCGCAAAAGGCCGCGGATGCGGGCAATCAGAATAGACAGTTCGAAAGGCTTGGTGAGGTAATCGTCCGCGCCTGCGGCAAATCCTTTTAGAATGTCCTCCGCGTGGCCGCGCGCCGTCAACATCAGGGTAGGAACGAAATGTCCGGCCTGCCGCATTTCGGACATCACAGTGAAGCCGTCTTTTCCCGGTAACATGACATCCAGCACCACCACGTCAAAAGGCTCGGTCTGGACCGACTCCAGCGCTGCCTCTCCGCTCTCCACTACATCCACCTGATAACCTTCCGCCTCTAGGTTGAAACGCAGCCCGTCGGCCAGGTGCTGCTCATCTTCGACTACAAGGACCCGGCTCATTTGGCTCTCATTTGGCTCTCATTTAACTATGGGAAGCTGAAGCACGAACGTGCTACCGCGTCCTGGACCTTCACTTTCCGCCCAAGCCCGTCCACCATGCCGCTTGGCAACCGAACGAACGATGTACAAACCCAGCCCAGTCCCTTTGACACGCGTGGCAAGGGGCCCGGGCACTCGATAAAAACGTTTGAAGATCTGCTTTAGCTCAATCTTGGGGATACCCACGCCTTGGTCGCGCACCCGCACCGATACAAACTTTCCGTCCACCGGAGAAGTATCCACGCTGATCTTCATCGGGCTTCCGGAATACTTCACGGCATTGTCGATGAGGTTGGAGACCGCCGCACGGACCTCGTCGGGATCGCCCAGAACTGTTACGGGCGGGCCCGGTTGATAATCGAGCGATTCGGGAGTAACGCGATGCAGGTTGCGCGCCCGCGCCAGGCACTCCTCCACCACGCCATTCAAGTCGATCCGGACGCGATTCAGTTTGAGATGGCTGGTGGACCCGATGCGTCCCGTCCGCAGCACTTGTTCGATGGTGTTGATCAGGCGCTCGCTGTCTTCCACCATAGTGCGGTAGAACTCCTGCCGTTTCCCTTCGTTCACTGGCCGTGTCTGCAGCGTTTCGAGGTAGAGCCGGATGGAGGCTACCGGAGTTTTGAGCTCGTGCGTGACGGCGTTGATGAAGGCATCGTGTTGTTCGTTACGCCGGACCTCGCGCACCAGGAAGATGGTATTCAACACCACGCCCGTAATGATCATGATCAGCAGCAGGATGCCGAGAAACAGCAGGATGCCATTTTTCCAGTTGAACGAAACCGAACCGATGTAAAGGAGCAGGATGACCGAGATGAGGCCAACACCGAGGGCGATGAAGAATGTGATCGATCTCCGCCGGCCGGCTACCACCATAACTTCACAGTAGCGTAAGCCTCCGGCTTGCGCCCAAGACAAGCCGGAGGCTTGTCCTACGCGGCTTCTTTTTCCGCCAGCGCGCTAGTGGTCTTGGCCACGCGAATGGATTTCGCGATGCCCAGGAACTTCAGAACCTTGATCTGGATCCAGGATGGATCGAACTCGTACCATGCCAGGCCGTGACGCGCTGAAGTGGGATGCGCGTGATGGTTATTGTGCCAGCCTTCGCCGAACGTAATCAGCGCCACCCACCAGTTGTTGCGGGAATCGTCGTGAGTATTGAAGCGGCGCGCGCCCCACATGTGGGTCGCTGAATTGACCAACCAGGTGGCATGCAAGCCAAAAACGATCCGGACGCAGGTGCCCCACAGCAGCATCGGCAGACCGCCGGCAGCGTACAGAATGGCTCCCAACACCACCAGCGGAACCCAATGATAATTGTTCAGCCACACGTAGAAGCGATCCTTGGCCAGGTCAGGCGCATACTTCGCCATCAGCTGAGTGTTGTTGTGTTTCGAATCGCCGGTAAAAAGCCAGAGCATGTGCGCCCACCAGGCGCCATCGCGGGGCGAATGCGGATCGCCCGGCTTGTCGGAGAGCTGATGGTGAATCCGATGAGTGGCTACCCAAAAAATTGGCCCGCCTTCCAGCGTCAGCGTGCCACACACGGCGAAAAAATACTCCAGGATCAAGGGCAACTTGTACGACCGGTGCGTGTGCAGCCGGTGGTAACCCATGCTGATACCCAGACCCGTGCACATCCAATACAGGAAAACCGCGACAGCGAACGCATGCCAGTTGAACATAAACAGCCCAGCTATCGCGCCCACATGGAATAACCCCATGATGATGCTGGTGCCCCAGTTTATCTTCGTGTTGCTGTAGATATCTACAATGTTGTCGGTGCTCACGGAATCTCCAGAATGTAAAGGTACAATCCCAACCTATCAGGGATTTCATCAGTGCTTTGTAAGACTTATGTAATTTCGGGCGACAGACGGGCGGGCGGTCCGGTGTTCAGCTTAGAAGCGACCTCCAAAAACCATGAACCCGCGGACGGATGAAGCTCTCTAGTTGGGCTGTGGGGCGGACCCCCTGGTCCGCGGCCGACGCCCCCGTTCGGCCCGGTTTCTCTGTACTACTATGCATCAGTTTCTTTGAGCGCCACGACGATTTTCTAGGCAGCCGCCTTGTTGAGTAGTGCGATGCTGGTGCGACCCATGGTGAGAATGACGGTAATGGCCAGCCGACCGCGTGGAGTGACATGGTAACGGTGGGTTTTGGGGACCTCCTGAATCAAACCGTGGGCGCGGAGGATTCTGAGCCTCCGGCTCACCGCCGAGGAACGGCGGCGCTTGTCTTCGAGCAAGAGAGAGGCATGGGGATCAACGGGTCCATATAGCAGTAGCTGGAGGTCCCGGTTGCGGAAACCGTTAACGGTGAACTCGCCATGATTGACGGCCTGAAGCAGCCGATGATCGTCGGTCTGGAAGGGGTGCAGGGCGCGGACGCGGCGGCCTTGGAACTGGCAAGGTTTTTCCAGGGGAAGGGTGAGTTCGCCAAAGCGCGTGCTGTCGTCCACGGTACTGAGGGCGTCCCAATAACGCTCGTTGGCTTTTTGAGAAACCTCCGCGCGCCGGTGCAAGTCAGCCACGCCACGCCGCATCCGGAGCCACCGTAAGTCGCCCTCGGCGCCGCCTTCGATGGGCCGGAAGGATTTGAAGACCTCGACGTGTTGGGTCAATGTTTCGACGCGGAACACGTCTCCCACGGGGGTGCTGGCCTTGCCGTATCCCTTCAGGGAGTTGCCGTTGATGCGATATTTGACCCGGTTTTCAGTGCCGATGCGTTGAAGTTTCTGGGCCACAAACCCACCTGAGCCGCTGGCGCGGCTTTTGAAATCGGTGGTGAGTTCGGCGGTGAAATTGCCGTGAGCCGAGGATGTCAGTGGCCCACTCGCACTGAAACGCGCTCCAATAATATTGCGTCGGATAGTTGCCGAAGATCTCCTCATGGAGAGGATTCAGCCGCTGGGCGAAGGGCTGAAGCCGTTCGGTCCAGTTCACGGCGAGTTGTTCCTGAAACAGTTGTTGCGCCCGCGGGATGTCCTCCACCCAGGGGAAACAGTTCTCCTGGCGGAAATAGCGCAGTCCCTCCCGGTCCATGCGGCGGCTCAACCATTCGCGGCCGTTGATACAGATGTGAACGTAAAACGGGAACCAAGTCTGCATCCGCGCATGCATCCAGCCGAAATCCGGATCGATGCGGTAGTGATAAATCGTCAAGCAGGGCCGGGGCCGGATCACCATGTCCGTCTTGTAATGCTGGAACGTAGGCGCCAGCTCCAGCGCGGTAAGCGCACACACATCCCCTTCGGTTATGCCTCGTTCGGCAGCGTAGGCCCGCGCGATTTTCTCTTTGTCGTCGCCGCCGTAGACATGCTTCACTAGTAGATCCTGCCGTTGAAACGGCTCTACAGCCGCTTTCTTCACCTTCTGGCTCACCGCTTTCACATGGTCTTCGTACTGCTTGCAGAGAATGTCGTTCTGAGAAAGGTACCACTTCATTCCCAAAGAATGGGTGAGCCGCCGCAGCGAAGCGCGAAACAGCACCCGGTCAAAGCCGGACATCACACCTTGAATATCTTTCTGGAATTTGGCGATAAACTGTTGCATGGCGTTCCTCCTTGGTAGCCGCTGTGGAATTGGATACTCCGACAACGTACACCTTCTGGGGAACGCCATTCCTGTTTTGCGGCTTGCCGCTATGCGGGGCAGGATGGCATCCTGCGCGTGGCTGTTGCTCGTTCTCGCGGGCGCTTTGGTTCAGGCTCAGGAACTGGCTGCTGGAAAGTTCCTGGTCGCTAGCCGAAAATCGGTGGATCCCGATCTGGCGAAGAGTGTGGTGCTTCTGGTGCGTTACGAGCAGCAGGGCGCGATCGGATTGATCGTGAATCGTAGGTCGAATGTTCCGCTCTCAGAGGTCTTCCCTGCCCTCAAATCGGCGCAGGCTCCGGTTTATACAGGCGGACCGATAGCTATTGGAATTCGCGCCCTGCTGCGATCGCGGTCCAAGCCAGAGCCGGGCCTGCATGTATTCGGCGATGTCTCCATGATTTCGAACCGACGAGTGATGGAGGATTTGATGCGCGCGGGCACGTCACCCAGCACGTTTCGCGTCTACGTAGGATACGTGGGCTGGTCAACTCAACAACTGAAGAATGAGATGGCGCTGGGACTCTGGCGCGTGCTGCCCGGAGATGCCGGCGTGGTGTTCGATCCGAATCCCGAAAACGTTTGGGATCGGCTGATTGGCCGTGTTCAATAAGGCAGCGTGAAGTTCACGTCCACTTGGGTAACAACTTCCACCGGCGAGCCGTTGAGCAGCGTGGGCCTGTATTCCCATTGACTCACGGCCTGTCGCGCGGCTTCGACCAGCAACGGATGGCCGCTGAGTAGCTGGAGATTTTGAATTCGCCCGTCCCGGCCAATGATGACTGTGAAACGAACCGTGCCTTGGATGCGCGCCTGATAAGCGAGTGGCGGATAAACGGGATCGACCTTGTGGATCAGATTTGCCGCCTGCACGTTACCTCCCACCCGGATACGTTGGGGCGTCTCGGCCCCCTGTCCGGGCGGTGGGGGCGCCGCCATCTGTGCCTCGGCCGCCAACGCTTTCTTGGCATCGAGCGCTTTGTGGACCCACTGGTCCGCCAGCTCGGTTTCGCTGCGATACTGCTCCGGTGAATCAGCGAGATCGGCACGCTCTCGGATCAACAGATTCATGTAGGCCATCGCGTCCGAGTACTGCGGATCGAGCTGCAGTGCTTTCTCTAGGCTCGATATGCCGTGCTCGATTATCGACGAATACCGTGCCTTGAGTTCCTGCCGAGCGGGGTTAGGTAACGGACCTGGCTGCTCGGGTCTCATTCCGAGATCGGTGCGGGTGCGCATATAAGCCGCGTACCACTTCATCCAATCGGTCACTGCCAGCGAATAGTACGCTTGTTTGTTTTGCGGATCGGCGGCTATCAACATCTCGTACCACGAGGCGGATTCGTCCAGTATGCGGATTTTCTGATCTAGGTCGGGCATTCCTTGTGCCTGCTGGTACCTCAGGGATGCGATCGACGACAGAGCAGTCGTGTTGTTGGGATCGGTCTGGAGCACGTGGCCGAACTCCACCTCGGCATTGTTGGCGATGTCCGTGTTCACAGGCGATTCGGCGCCCGGGATGTATTGCGACATCCAGGCAGTGCCCAGATAAAGGTGAGCCGCAACGTTGTTCGGGTCTAGATCCACAGCCTTCTGAAAGGACTCCACAGCATCCTGATATCTGGCACTCTTGAATTCTTGAACGCCTTTGTTGATCCATCCTCGCGAGTCAATAGGAGCCACTGGCTGGGCCAATAGTGCCGTCAGGGACAGAAACAGAAACGCACAAACCAACAATCGCATGAGCGCACCCCCTCCTAATTAGATCACCAACCGGCGCGGAAAGTTCCCACCCAGATCCTCGGGAAAATGATAAGCTATACTTCATCGGCGATCATTATCGCCAGCTTCGTTTGAAAGGGAAATGAAATATGCGTAAGGCCATTGTTGCAGCCTTGTCTGTGACTGCATTCGCGACCTCGATGCTCGCGCAAAGTAAACCGAATTACAGCGGGACCTGGAAGATGAACATCGCTAAGTGCGACTTTGGACCGCTGCCGGCGCCCGACAGCCGTACTGACGTCATCACCCACAACGATCCGGCCCTAAAAATCGATGTCGACTCCAAAGGCGGGCAGGGTGACTTTGCTGGGACACTCAGCTACACCACCGACGGCAAAGAAGCCACAAACAAAATGGGCCCGCGCGAGGTCAAATCCACGCTGGGGTGGGAAGGCAACCACCTGGTGGTCAACTCCAAACTCATGCTCAACGATGCTGAGATCACCATTAAGAGCGTTTGGACATTATCCGACGATGGAAAGACCCTGACCCAGGACGCTCATATCAACTCACCGATGGGCGAGCTGGATACGAAGGGGGTTTTCGACAAGCAGGATGCGGGTGCAGTGTCCGCCAAAGCGACGCCGCCTCCGGTAGTGGGCGCCCCCGCGAGTTCCGGCGCCAAACCCAATTTCAGCGGGACGTGGAAGCTGGATGTCTCAAAATCCGACTTCGGAGTTCTTCCGCCCGACAACAGCCGCACCTTTGTGATCGATCATAGCGATCCCGTATTGAAGGTAGCCGTGTCGGCGGACACCGCGCAGGGCAAGCAGGATTTTACGCTCAACTACACCACCGACGGTAAGGAAGCGGCTAACAGTTTCGGCGGGCTAGAGATGAAAAGCATCATGGGGTGGGAGAGCGCAACGCTGGTGGCGAATGGAAAGTTCAAGTATCAGGATCAGGACGTAACGGTCAAAGAATTGTGGCAGCTCTCAGACGACGGAAAGACGCTGATCCAGAGCGCGCATTACACAAGCCCGATGGGCGAGATGGACACGAAGATGGTTTACGCGAAGGCGACGCCGTAAGGCGACGCTGCCGCATCGCCGGGCACTGCGTGCCCAAGAATTCATGAATCCGGAAGGGGGCGCTCCGCGTCCCCGAATTCAGTACGGCGTCGGGAATGTTCTGGAAATGTGATCGTGCCAGGTTAGAGTTTCTTCGTCCACCAGGGCCCACAGCAGACCCAGACCGGCGGCGCACAAGCTGAGCGCGCCCGAGGCCATGCGATGCATCCGCTGGGTGCGCGTCGGTTTCTGGCCGTCGAAATTTACCAGCGTTAAGCGGGTCCACCGCATGCCGGCAGAATCACCGTTCGCCATGCACCACAGCAGCTTGTAGAAAAATGTCACCACCGCGGCCACCCCAATTATAAGCGGAAGTGTTTTAGAGTTTATCGCCACCGCGCCGCCAGCCATATAGAAAATCGCGCCGAAAACCGCGAGTCCAATCACGATCATGCTGGCATCCAGAGCCGCCGCGATGACGCGATGCGCGGCAACAGCTACCGGAGCGTCGCAATAGATGGCGCCCTCCGCCGGATGAGCGTAGCGTCCGGAACCGGCTGCGGGCGCGAACTCCAAGCTCTGTTGGCCGGGGATTACGCGGCGATGCCGGGCGCGGGGTTTCGTGGAAATTGTTTTGCGCATGGGCGGTTCCAGGACTTGGGGTGCAATGGTGTCAAACGCCACCACGCGCGGCAGTTCGCGCGAACTGAAAAGTGAGGGTTGGTAAGTGATCGGCTTCCGCGTTAAGGGCGGCAGAGCAGGCTCTACCGCGATACCGGCCCCACTGGTGGCCTTCGGCGCCGGCTTCGATTCGTTTACGTAGTGCAGCGCCGGAGCGGCCGCGGAAGAACTGTAGACCGGAGTCATCCGCAGACGGCGTCCACAGCGGCTACAGCGATGGTCGTCTTCACCGTTCACTGCCTGGCAATATCGGCATTCCATGGTTTTGATCACTCTCCTCCGCGCGTTCGTCAGGTTGCAGTCGCCATCAATCCGTGCTACGGTTTTCGGTTGAGGCCATCATCCGTACGTTCCCCAGGCCCCTGGTCCCCGCACTGGTGCGACAAAAGGCTTACTTTAGTTCGTAACATATTTGGGCAAAAATGTCACGTACTTTATTTAGGGGTGTACTACGTCATTTATCTGATGACTGCCCTCTTCCTGATGGCCGCCATGGCCCTAGCGCAGATTCCGCCGGTTTTTATCCCGCCTCCGCCGAGTCAGCCCAACGCAGCGAATCCGAACCAGCGGGTTCGATTCCAGCGGCCGGACATGCCCGACCCCGATTACGTGAACTTCTCCGCCGAGTCTCAGGACAACGAAGGATCGATACATCACTTACGCGGCCACGTTGTGATCGATACTGTAGACCGGAAGCTTGAGGCCGACGAGGTAGATTACGACGAAGACACAAGCGTAGTAGAGGCGCGTGGGCATGTCCGGTTCGAGAATTATCTGGAAGGCGACAAAATCGAGTGCGATCACGGCACCTACAACTACTATGACGAGACCGGGATCTTCTGGGATGTGCGCGGGACATCGCCAGCCAAGATTGTGGCGCGTCCAGGATTGCTGACCACCAGCAACCCCTTCTACTTCGAGGGTAAGTGGGCGGAGCGCAAGGAAGATCGCTACATCCTGCATGAAGGATTCATCACGGATTGCAGAGTTCCCAAGCCGTGGTGGCGGTTCACCGGGCCCAAGTTCGATATTATTCCTCACGATCGCGCCATCGGCTACAAAGCCACCTTTCACCTGGCACGGATGCCGCTCTTTTATTTCCCCGTCTTCTACAAATCGCTCAAGAGGCTGCCCCGCAAGAGCGGCTTTCTGACTCCCAGCTTCGGCCGCAGCACACTCTACGGCGAGTTCTTCGGCTTGGGATACTATTGGGCCATCAATCGCAGCTACGACCTCCGCTATGAAGGCGTGTATTACAGCCTACGCGGCCTGGCGAGCACGGTCGATTTACGCGGAAAGATCACGCCCGGCACCGATTTCGGATTCCACCTCTACGGGGTGGAGGATCGCGAAAAGCAGGGCGGCTATCAGTTCACTTTCGATTCGCGCTCCGACCTCGGCGACGGATGGGAGTACCGTGGCCAGATCAACTACCTGAGCTCCTTTCTGTTCCGCCAGTCGTTTTCGCCAAACTTCAACAACGCGATCTTCTCGGAAGCGCGTTCGGACCTGTTTGTGACCAAGCACTGGGACAGTTACGCGTTTACCGTGGTGGCCGAGCGCACGGAAGATTTTCTGGACGTATTACCTGCGGACAAGATTTTGATTCGAAAGCTTCCGGAGGTTGATTTTCTGAGCCGCGACCGGCAAATCTTGGACGGGATATTGCCGCTTTATTTTTCGATGCAAAGCAGCGCGGGATTGCTGGATCGCACGCAGCCCAACTTTCAGACCCGCCAGTTCACCAGCCGGCTAGACTTAAATCCCGAGCTTTCCACGGCCATTCACTGGGCCGGGTTCAGCCTGCTTCCCAGCTTCGCGATTCGCGAAACCGATTACGGGGCCAGCATGGTGAACGGCGTACTCAGCGGACAGAGCGTTTTGCGCAGCGCGCGCGAAGTGAATGTCAGCCTGATTCCACCGTCGCTCGAGCGGATCTTCGAGGCGCCGAAATGGCTGGGCGGCGGAAAGCTGAAGCACGTTATCGAGCCCAGGGTGGAATACTCGTTCGTGGACGGTATCAATAATTTCAACCGGATTATTCATTTCGATGAAAACGACTTGCTCTCAAATACGAACCAAGTGACTCTCTCCATCGCGAACCGCCTGTACGTCAAGGACAAGGACGGCAATGTCAACGAAGTATTGAGCTGGGAGGTTTCTCAGGCGCGCTATTTCGATCCCACATTTGGCGGCGCGGTCATCCCCGGACAGCGCAACGTGTTGTTAAGCTCGCTCGAGCTGGATGGCGACGCCTTTCTGGACGGCCCACGCAACTATTCGCCGATAGTTTCGGCACTGCGCTTTCAGCATGTAATCGGCTTGGAATGGAGAGTGGATTATGATCCGCTGTTGAAGCACATATCGAACTCGAGTCTCTCAGCGGACTGGCGTTTCTCGAATTACCTGATTTCGGTTGGCGACACTCAGGTGCGTACCGACCCGTTGGTTACGCCCAATTCGGATCAGCTTCACGGAACGTTCGGCATCGGTAACGGAAACCGCAAGGGCTGGAACGGGGCCTTCAGCGAGTATTACGATTACAAGAATCACGTTCTCTTATACTCACTGTTGCAAGTGACCTACAACACGGATTGCTGCGGGATCAGCGTGGAATACCGGCGCTTCAACATCGGCACTCGCGACGACACGCAATACAAAATAGCCTTCGCGATATCGAACGTGGGGACTTTCGGAAATCTGAAAAAACAGGAGCGAATCTTTTAAACGCGGGGACTGGGGGCTGGGGACTGGGGGCTACGCACGTCCGCCGGGGCGATGGCTTCATCCAGCAGGATGCTGAACTCGCGGGCCTTGTGTTCTACCTTTAGCTTCAAATCGGTGAGCTGCTGCTCCAGCGTGTCGAGTTCGTCGGCCATATGCAGGCACGCCAATACGGCTGCGCGCGTGGCATCTACGTTGGCGCCGTGGGCCGCGATCTTGGACATCAGATCGTCCACTTTTTGGGCGAGCAGTTCAATGCGCCCCGGCTCCTCGCTGGCGACCAGTGAGTAAGTCTGGTTGAAGATGGTTACACGGACGCCTTCCGTGCTGGGCATGGTCTTAGCTTGACATCTCTAGGTGCTGCTTAGCAAATCCAGTTGACCCAGCAGTTTTTCGATGCGGGTGCGGACTTGCTTGCGTTCGGAGCGTAGATCATCCAGCTCCTGCCGGACCGAGTCGCGCTCTTGGAGCGCGGAGCTCAACTGCGATTCGAGATCGCGATTTTGGGACCGAAGGGTCGAGACCAGCTCCACCGCGCCGCGAATTCGTTCTTCAAGACTCGCCAGGGCGTCCAGTTCTTGTTGGGCTGATGTGCTCATCGGGACCTCTTAGGACTGTGCGTGCGCGGCTTTGGCTTTTTCCACCAGCGCGGTAAAGGCGGCTTGGTCGCTCGCAGCCAGCTCGGCCAGAATCTTGCGGTTCAGCTCGATACCGGATTTCTTGAGACCGCTGATGAATTTGCTATAGGAGATCTGCGCGGCCCGGCAACTGGCGCCGATGCGGATGATCCACAGCGAGCGGAAATCACGTTTCTTCCGGCGCCGTCCTACATAGGCGTACTTCTGCGCCTTTTCCACGGCCTCTTGCGCCGCCCGATTCAGCTTGCTCTTGGTTAGAAAAAAACCGGACGCCCGGGCCAGCGTCTTTTTCCGATAGGCTCGGCGTTTAGTTCCTCGTTTTACTCTCGGCACGTTTAGGCTCCTTATTGATTATTAAACCGGCGGCAACGGCACGTGCGGCGCCGTTTCACTCGGGAGACTCCGTTAGTACGGAATCATTCTTTTTAGTTTGGCCTGATCGGTCGGATCGGCCACCACTGCATGTTTCAACTTGCGCTTGCGGGAGCGTACTTTGGACGTCAAAATGTGGCGGGCAAACGCATGGTGCCGCACTACTTTGCCTGTCCCGGTCTTCTTGAACCGTTTGGACGCACCCTTATGTGTCTTCAGCTTGGGCATTGGATTTTTCCAGGATTCAACTGGGGTTACGGCTAACTTTCATAGTGTAGCACGACTGGTGGCTGGTGATTGGTTGCTGGTTGCTAGTAACTGGTTGCTGGTGACTGGTTGCTGGTGACTGGTTGCTGGTTGCTGGTTGCTGGTTGCTGGTTGCTGGTTGCTGGTTGCTGGTTGCTGGTTGCTGGTTGCTGGTTGCTGGTTGCTGGTTGCTGGCAACGGACTTAACCAGCAACTGGTCACCAGCCACCAGTCACCGTTACCCGTGCTCCTCTTTGTACTCCTCCAGCCACGCCATCAAGTCCCGGGCGCAAACTTGCGATACTGAAGCAGGAGACTGTTATGCCATCGGTGACCGTCACCGTCAGAAGAAAAGCGGGCCTGGTGGTTCCGCCCAGTGTGCGGCGTCAAGCGGGAATCAAAGCCGGGGACCGGCTTGAGTTCAAAGCGTCACGGGGCGTGATTACTATCTTGACGAAATCGAACAACGTGGAAGATGAATATACTTCCGACCAGAGGCGCATGATCGATCGCGAGATAGCCAGAGGCCTGGAAGATATAAAGAAGGGTCGCGTTCACGGCCCATTTACGGCCCCGGAAGCCACCAAATTCATCAAGTCTGAATTGAAGGCGCGTGCTAAGAAACCCAAACTAAAATAGATGTCGCGCTCACTGAGCGCGCCCTGCCACACGATCTCCATCATCCGTCTCTCCATGCCAAGAAGTACGATGAGGGCTACGCGAGAAAGCCAGTGCTCTACCCGTGCTCCTCTTTGTACTCCTCCAACCACGCCATCTGGATCGCTTCCAGCTTGCCTTCGGTCGAGGCTTTCGGATCATCCTTGAAATCTTCCAGCTCCGTGATCCATTGATGCAGGTCGGTGTAGCGGATGTGGGTCGGATCCAGGTCCGGAAACTTTTCGTATAGAGCTAGCGCGATGTCTTCGGTATGGTCCCACGTGATTCCGGGCATCAGATCTTGGTTCCTTTCAGTGCGCCGCGAACGGCCGTGTTCATCATGTTTTCCGCCAGTTTATGGGTGACCTGATTGAGCTGCTCGATCTTCTGCTTGATCAAGTTGTGATCATCAGCATGGTACACCAGCAACAGCTCATTGATGGCTTTGTCGATGACTGCGCGCTCCTCATCGCTCAATTCGAAGTAGGCATCGTGACGCCGTGCTTTTTCCACGGCTGCCAGAATTGTGTCAGCTTCCACGCGCGCCTCGCGAACCTGCCGCTCCTCGAAATCCTGCTCGGCCTTCTCCACCGAATCCTGGATCATCTTCTCCACTTGTTCGTCGGTCAAGCCGTAGGAGGGCTTCACGTCGACGCTGTGTTCGGCGCCGGTGCGCACATCGCGCGCGGTGACGTTCAGGATTCCGTTGGCGTCAATCAAGAAACGAACCTCGATACGGGCGAAACCGGCCGGCATCGGATCGATATCTTTGAGGTCGAAACGCGCTAGGCTTCGGTTATCTATCACCAATTCGCGCTCGCCCTGCACCACGTGGATCAGAACATTACGCTGGCCGTCCACGCCGGTGGTGAAGGTCTCCGTGGCGCTGGCTGGAATGGTGGAGTTGCGATGAATCAGCTTTGAGACCACGCCGCCCATGATCTCGATTCCGAGCGAAAGCGGCGTCACATCCAGCAGCAGCTTGTCTTGCACTTCGCCGGAGAGAATACCGGCTTGGACCGCGGCGCCGAGCGCCACCACTTCGTCAGGATTCAGCTCAGTGTGCGGCGCGGCACGAAACAGGTTTTCCACCGCGGAAAGGACGAGGGGAATGCGCGTGGAACCGCCCACCATCACTACCTCGTCGATTTGATCCACCGTGACCCCGGCATCCTTGATGCAATCGCGGCAAGGGCCGAGCGTGCGGTTAACGATGGGCATGATCAGCTTGTCGAACAAGTCGCGCTTGATCTCGCGCTGATAATTCTTGCCGTGATATTCGAGCTCGATGAAAGTGAACGGAACAAAAGACAGCCGTTCCTTGGCCTGGATGACAGCACGGCGCAAGCGCTGCACACCTTCGCCATCCACAGACAAATCTTCGCCCCATTCGCTCCGGACATCTTCGAGCGCGATACGCAGCAGCAGATTATCGATGTCGTCGCCGCCCAGGTGGGTGTCGCCGTTGGTGGCCAACACTTCGAAGATGCCGTCGTGCAGCTTCAATATGGAGATGTCGAAAGTGCCGCCGCCTAAGTCGTACACCGCGACGATCCCGTTCTCGCGTTTATCGAGCCCGTAAGCCAACGACGCTGCCGTGGGTTCGTTCACCAGACGCAGAACTTCGAGACCGGCGATGCGGCCTGCGTCTTTGGTGGCCTGACGCTGCGCGTCGTTGAAATACGCCGGCACCGTGATCACGGCCTGCGTCACGGGTTCCCCGAAGTAGGCTTCCGCGTTTTGCTTTAACTGGCGCAGGACGAATGCCGAGATCTCCGGCGGCGTGTAAGTGCGGTCGCCCAACTGGAGCTGCAATACCGCTTCACTGCCCGGCGCGATGTGGAATGGAAAAAGCTTGAGTTCTTCCTGGATGTCATCCAGGCCGCGGCCCATCAGACGCTTGACAGAATAGACCGTGCGTTCCGGCTGCGTGAGCAAAAGTTCGCGCGCCGCGTTGCCAACCACAATTTCGCCGCTCGTTAAGGCACCGACTCCCTCACGGTCGCGGTTCGGTAACCTCGGATTAATAGACACCACGCTCGGAACCAGCTTGTCGCCGTCCGCGCCGGGAATGATTTTAGGACCGGTGAGGTCCATGAATGCAGCCAGGCTGTTGGTGGTTCCCAGGTCGATGCCGATTACGCGGCCAGTTTCACCAAAGTCGATTTGCATAGATTAGGGGCTGGGGGCTAGGGACTTGCGGACTTCGTCCACCAGGTTCTGGATGTATTTGCGACGGTTGAGCGCGCCGCGGATTTCAGTTAGCTTGTCGCGGGATTGTGCGTGGTCGTATTGTTCGAACAAGACTTCCAGCTGCCGATCCACTTCAGTCAGCATATTTGTGAAATTCTTCTCGGCCGTTTCGAGCTGCGGACGAGCGGAATCGTCGCCGCCGCGCATTTCTTCCAGCGCCATGTTCAGCTCGAAAACTTCCTCCAGCAACTCTGGGGGAACATCCTTGGAGCGCTGCTCTCCTACATCGAACCCTTCCTGGCTCAAGACGTACATTGCGCGCTTTAGCGGATCCTTGAGCGTGCGATAGGCATCGTTCAGTGTCGAAGACAAATCCAGAGCCTTCTGGCGCTCCGCCTCAGGGCTTCGCATGAAACGATCGGGGTGAAACTGCCGGCTCAACTCGTAGTAACGTTGTTGCAGCACGTCCAGGGAGAGGTGCAAGCTCCTGGGAATGCCGAGTAGTTCGAAATACTCGGTCACGCCGAAAACGACGTTCCGCAGCCGCAGCTCTTGGTGGCGTTCGGGTTCTCGAATTCGAATCCCGAATGAATCAGCGAATCTTTCCAGTCTAGCGTCATGCCATCCAGGTAAATCTTGCTCTTTGGATCCACGAAGACTTTTACGTCTTCGAACTCGTACACTTCGTCGGTAGGCCGCGGTTTCACGTCGAATTTGAAGAGATAGCTCAAGCCGGAGCAGCCGCCGCCCAGGACGCCCAGACGCAATCCACCCTGTACGCCGTGTTTGACGAATTGCTCGCGGATCTTCGCTACCGCTTTAGGAGTGACGGTGATCATAAACGATACACAGGCACGAATGCCGGCCCTACTTAGTAGATGCTACGGCTACCGTCTGCGTCACGGCTTTGTTTTTGTAGTCCGTGATGGCGGCCTTGATCGCGTCCTCGGCCAGTACCGAGCAGTGGATCTTCACCGGCGGCAAGCTCAGCTCATTGACGATGTCGGTGTTCTTGATCTCGAGCGCTTCGTCAACGGTCTTTCCGCGCAGCCATTCTGTCGCGAGCGATGAGCTGGCAATGGCGCTGCCGCATCCGAAGGTCTTGAACTTGGCGTCCTCGATCACGCCGGTTTCGGGGTTCACCTTCACCTGCAGCTTCATCACGTCGCCGCACTCAGGTGCGCCCACCATGCCGGTGCCCACGTTCGGATCGTTCCGATCCATTGAGCCGACGTTCCTCGGATTGTTGTAGTGGTCTAGAACCTTGTTTGAATAAGCCATAATCGTCTCCTCGTTAATGAGCGGCCCATTGGACCTTACTTAAATCGATTCCTTCTTTCGCCATCTCGTAGAGTGGCGACAACTCGCGGAGCTTCTTCACCACGTCGATCACTTTCGCCGCCACGTAGTCAACTTCTTCTTCGGTGTTGAAGCGGCCGAGGCCAAAGCGAATGGACGAGTGCGCCAGATCGTCGCCGGCGCCCAGAGCTTTCAACACGTAACTGGGCTCGAGCGTCGCCGATGTGCAAGCCGAACCGCTCGACACGGCGATATCATTAATCCCCATCAACAGAGATTCACCTTCCACGTAGGCGAAGCTGATGTTCAGATTGTTCGGCAGCCGATGCTCCATGGTGCCGTTGACATAGACTTCGTCCAGCTCCGATTCCAGCTTGCCGCGCAGTTTGTCGCGCAGATACGCCATGCGCTTGGACTCCGTGGGCATATCAGCGTTGCAGATTGCACACGCTTCGCCTAAGCCGACAATGCCGGGCACGTTGAGCGTTCCGGAACGCATACCGCGCTCGTGGCCGCCGCCATCCATCTGCGCCGTGATCTGCACGCGTGGGCTCTTGCGCCGCACGTACAGCGCGCCCACACCCTTCGGACCATAGATTTTGTGACCGCTCATCGACATCAGGTCGATGTTGTCCTTAATCACGTTTACCGGGACCTTGCCGACCGCTTGCGTCGCGTCGCTGTGCACCAGCACGCCCTTCGCTTTTGCAATCTTACCGATCTCGGCCATGGGCTGGATCACGCCGATTTCGTTATTGGCGTACATGATGCTGATCAGGATAGTCTTGTCGGTGATGGCTTCTTTCAGCATCTCGAGATCCACCAAGCCGTTGGTCTGCACCGGCAGATAGGTCACCCGAATTCCGTGCTTCTCGAGTCGCTTGCAGGTGTCGAGAATGGCTTTGTGTTCGGTGGCCGCGGTTATGATGTGGTTGCCCTTCTCCGCATACATCTCCGCGATGCCCTTGAGCGCAAGGTTGTTCGATTCGGTGGCGCCGCTGGTNNGATTTTTCTACCGCCTCTTCGGCTTCCCAGCCGAAGCTATGATTGCGGCTGGCCGCGTTCCCGAACGTTTCCATAAAATACGGCTTCATCGCTTCAAACACGCGCGGGTCCATGGGCGTGGTAGCGTGATAATCCATGTAGATCGGCAGTTTCATATCGCGTGGTTCCTCATATCATTGCTCATACTTGGGTGTTACCGACTCCAGGCCGTAGAGCCTGGCCGGAGAATCGGTAGAATCCTCTTCGGCGGCCTTCGGAGACTCTTGGGACATATCCCAGATAGTGATGCTCGCCAGTAGCCGCAAGATTCCTTCGTGGACCTTTTGCAGCGGGTCCCGTACAATGCACTTGTCGGTGTGGCAGCAGTAGCCGTGCTCAGTGAAACACGTAGTCAGAAAAACCGGGCCGTCGATCAGCCGGATCACTTCGAGCGCGGTGATCTGGCGCGGATCGCGGGCCACCTTATAGCCGCCATTGGTGCCGTGCTCGGATCGCAAAAATCCATTCTTGGCCAGCTTCTGAAGAATCTTAGAAAGCAGCGGTTGCGGGATTCCGTACAGGTTGGCGATCTCTTTGGCACTCGAACTCTCCGGCCCATGCACCACCAGGTGCTTCAAGGCGATGAGCCCGTAATCCGCTTTCTTGGTCAGCTTTAGCATCGAAACCCGACCGGAATGGTCCTAATTCATTATGAACAATTCGTTAGTCAGAGTCAAGTGGATATGTTTCAATGGGATAGAACGTGGGGCAAGCCTCCGGCTTGCCTTCTGGACAAGCCGGAGGCTTGTCCTACAGGAGAATATCTTGAAACGCTGCCTGTTATGGATTGTACTGGCCTGCTCCGCTGTCGCACAGGTTCCTGAAATTCCGTACGACTCGGTTCCGAATCTGCTCAAGCTTCCGCCGGACCTTTATCTGGGCGAGGTTTCGGGCGTCGCGGTCAACTCAAAGAAGCACATCTTTGTCTTCTCGCGCGGTAACACTACTGGCCCGGCTTATGGCGCAACCGCCGCGCAGTTGTTGGAATTCTCGGCCGAAGGGAAATACATTCGGGAGATCGGTAAGAATCTTTACGCCTGGTCGTACGCGCATGCCGTCCGCATTGACGCAGAGGATAATGTCTGGGCCGTGGATAAAGGGTCGGACATGATCGTCAGGTTCAACGCCGAAGGCCGAGTGACGATGTTGTTCGGGCGCAAGAAAGAAGCGTCGGATGACGCCAAGCCATGGACCCACGTCAACCCTTCGCTTCCCGCCGTGGACGGGCAGTTCCGGCAACCCACCGATGTGACATGGGATCCGCAGGGCGACATCTTCATCAGCGACGGCTACATCAACTCGCGTGTCGCCAAGTACGACAAGAACGGCGATTGGGTGAAGCAATGGGGCGAGCACGGCGCGAAGCCTGGCGAGTTCAGCACGCCGCACAGCATTGCCGCGGATTCGAAGGGCAACATCTATGTCGCCGATCGTGGAAACCGGCGGATCCAGGTGTTCAATAGCGATGGGACGTACCTTCGCGAGATCACGATTGACGTGCCTATTCCGCCGGACGCGCATCCGTGGATGGGCAATCAGCCAACCACTGAAGCAGCCGCGAAGCAAAATGGCGCGCCGTGGGCCATCTGCATTACTCCCGGTCCAACGCAGTATCTTTACGCGTCCGACGCGTTTCCGGGGCGCGTTTACAAGCTATCGCTGGATGGTCAGGTTCTTGGAGTGCTTGGGAGGTCTGGAAGGCAGAGCAAGCAGTTCGGTTGGATCCACGAGATGGCGTGCCCTTCAGAAAATGAGATTTATGTGGCGGAGCTGTTGAATTGGCGGGTGCAGAAGCTGATACTGCATCCGAAGTAGCCTAAAGGCTTGCCACGTTTTGACCGAATACATGTATGAGAGGCCCGCGAACCATGTCCATCCGAGTGTCCATTCGAGCCCTGATCGTCCCCTGCTTGCTGTTAACGCTGCTGTTGCCCGGCGCCGACGCCAAAACGCGCCATTCCAACATACCTAAGAACGCCAAGTACAAGAACATCACTGGGGCGAAGCATTTTAAGTACAAGTCGCCGAAGAAGCAGAAGCTCAAAAAGCACCGTTAGAGGCTAGTCTCAGATATTGGTGGGGCGGACGCCCTCGTCNNCCGGACCCCCTGGTCCGGCTCTTGCGATCAATTAACAAACAGCAGGCCGACGTGGGCGTCGGCCGCGGACCAGGGGGTCCGCCCTACATAACCTCTCTAATTGCCGACCGTCCGCAATGGGAAGCTGGCCGCAGATACAAAGCTGCCATCCGCTGCCTGACCTTCCAGCACCAGCACATAGTCGCCTGGATGAAGAATCCGCGAAGGCAAGGCCACTCCAATAGCGTCCGGCGCGTCCGCTTTCAAGCTCCCGCTCGACCAAGCCGTTTGCCCCGTGCCGTCCTGCAAAACCGCCCGATAGTCGTGGTACTGGGAGGTATCGAGTTCGAGCGCAAGCAGTATCCATCGCGGCGACTCGGGAATCCGGATGGTTCGCGTGGCTTGCGCGCCACGCGTTGGCGAGAGCGTGTAAACGGCGGGCGGCAGAAGTGGGGCGTTCATTAGCTGGTCGGCTTTGCGAGTTTCGCGATCAAGATCGGTTCGAGTACTTTCGAGCGATCGATACAAAACAACTGAGGGAATAGCCGAGATCAGCAAAACTGCCATGGCCGCGGCGGCTGCCGGCCGCCAACTCAACCAACCGAAAAAGCCCGGCCGCCGTTGGTGCGCAGCGGCGCGGGATGGCTGAGCGGCGCACACCTTGATCCCCTCTCGCAGGCTGCGCCCGAGTTCGAGCTGCTCCAGACACTCGCGGCAGTCGAGGAAATGCTCCTCAAACTCGGAGCGCTCTGCCGCTGGCATGGTCCCGCGGACATAGCGGTCGATGACATCAGCGCGTTCGATGAAAGAGTGCTCCATCCTCATGCTCCATCTAGAAGGTGGCGTTGGATGGCCATCTATGACATTCCCCGGCTATCTTTCTTTTGCGTTGCGGCAAATTCTTCGAAGAAATTCTTGTAGCGCTGACGTGCGCGGCACAGAATCTGGCTCAGAAGAGTCGCCTCAATTCCCAGATCCGCGCAGATCTCATCGCGATCGTCTTCGGCAATGTAGAAGCGATACAGCACGCTTCGATCCCGATCGGACGGGAGCGCGTCCAGGACACGGCGCGCGAGCGACCCCTTTTCTTCGCGCAATAAGCGGTCCAGTTGATTCGGCTCGGGACTCGGAACCGCGTGCTCGCCGGCAGGCGCATGATAGGTTTCCCGCCGCGACGTTTTTCGGAAATACTCGATGACGATGTTTCGGGCCAGGCTGCAAATGAATCCCGACAGCCGATCCGGCTCATTGACTTTGCCAGCCCGCACTTTCTCCAAAACCATCCGAAAGCACTCCTGGTATAAATCTTCAACTACCGACCCATCCGAGACGGACTGGCTGATCGCAAATTGCACGCCTCGGCTGTACTGGCGGACCAGGGCGTCCTCAATGGATCGCTCCCCCGCACGAATGCGTTCCACCAGTTCACGAGGCGTGTAGCGGACCACTTCCATTCACCTTGCATTGTAACCGCGAGTCAAACGAGGCCGCGACGGCGAGGCTGTTAGACTGGCTGTTTGTGCAGGCGCTCCTAGACCAAGCCATTAGCGGCCGGACCGACGAACTGAACCGCGAGTTTAACTCCGGCCATCCGTTCCGGCATCTGATTATCGACCAGTTTTTGAACGCCGAATTCTGCCGGCAACTGATGACGGAATTCCCAGCTTTCGACCCGACCTATGCGTTGAACGAACGGGGCGAGACTGGACGCAAAGCGGTGGTCACCGATCTGGAGCGCCTGGGGCCGGCCTATGCCCGGTTCGACCAGATGATCCGCAGCCCAGAGTTTCTCGCACTCATCGGCCGGATCACCGGTATCCCCAGCCTCTTGTATGACCCCGAGTACATCGGCGGCGGCACGCATGAAAACCTGGACGGTCAGGAGCTGGACTCCCACGTCGATTTCAACTACCATCCCCGGCGCCAGTGGCATCGCCGTCTGAATCTGATCGTGTTTTTGAACAGCGAATGGGAGCGGGATTGGGGAGGGTGCCTAGAATTGCTGCCCGATCCGTGGACGCCCGAGGGTGCCCGTCCCGCGGCCGTGGTGGTCCCGGTGGCCAACCGGGCCGTCCTATTTGAAACCAACGAGCATTCCTGGCACGGGTTCCGGCGTATCCAGCTTCCAGGCGACAGGGCAAACCTTTCCCGCCGCTCGATAGCTGTTTACTTCTACACGAAGGAGCGGCCGGAATCGGAGACCGAGGCTTCGCATGGGACATTGTATGTCCACCGCCAGCTCGGCGGACACATTCGGGCGGGTCACACGCTGCAGCAAGAGGATGTGGATGAGATTCGGACGCTGCTCGCGCGGCGCGACGTGCATATGAAGTTCTTGTATGAGCGCGAGCTGGAGTTTTCGAGAGTGATCTCCGGCATGGTGAAATCACCGTCGTTTCGTTTGGGCCGCGCGTTGACCTGGCCGGCGCGCGCGATTCGACGGCTGAAGAATTGACCGGCTGGCGCGTGGTTCCGTAGAATGGATATGTCGGACGTTGAGCGGGGTTGGCCTAGCGGTCGGGCGTCAGCCTTCCAAGCTGATTTACACGGGTTCGATTCCCGTACCCCGCTCCAGACCCCACCGAGGGTTCAATAAAAGCTGGCGTAGCTCAGTTGGTAGAGCATCTGATTTGTAATCAGAGGGTCGGGGGTTCAACTCCCTCCGCCAGCTCCAGAGTTTCAGCCTCGCATGGCCGAAACCCCGTATGTGAGCGAACCCGCTATTCCACCGGCAGCATCACGACGTTGCTCTTCACGCCGTTTACGCTGATCGTTATCGGCATGCTGGCTCCAGCAGGCGTGCCGCTGGGAACCTGGAACTTGATGAGCGCCAGGCCCGTGTAGCCAGGCGCGGCGCCGGCCCACACAGTGCTGGGATTGTTATTCCCGGCAGTGATGATGACTGAATCCGACAGCGCCGGCGGGGGATCGGGCGGGAAGAAGCCATCGATCATTTGACCACTGAATGGGCCAAGCCCCGTTCCCAGAAGCCCAATCGTCTCCCCGGTTTTGGCGGGACTGCTGGGAGTTATCAGAGAGCCATCCTCGTGGAATGCGATCGCGTACGTTTTGGAGTTGACGGTCTGTGTGAAGAGCCCAGGCGCATTACGAGCGACGGTGAAGGTACCAGTGACGTCCGGCTGCCCAAGCGACTGAATATTGATGGTGTAGTTGCCATCAGGGAGCTCCCACGGAACCTGGGCATTGATTTGCCCCGGTGACACGAAGAGCAACGGCAGAATCATGTCGTTCACGGTTACCGTGACGCCGTCAATAGTCTGTGAGAGTGGATTCACTGGTCCAACTTCCAGACTGGGAGCCAGGCTCTGGCCGTAGATGGCGATGATAGATCCAGGCGCAACCTTAGAACTCGGAGTGCTGGAAGCCGCATTCTGTACACCGGCAGGCACGATGTAGGGAATCTTGTTCATGAGCGCGACAACGCTTTGTGGCGCTGCCATGGTGACTACCCCTGCCGGGTAAGCTCCGCTCAAGGCTCCGTCCCAGCGGAGGAACGTGAAGCCGGGATTAGCGGCAGCGTTGACGGTTACCTGAGCATTCTGTGCATAGAACATATCGCTCGAAGCAGGAGAGAAATGGAAGGTCGCTCCATTCGCCGGGTTAGAGGCGGCGCTCAATTGATATTTCGTCTGGTAATTCGCAGTGATCGTGCTGTAGTTCGCGTTCACTTTATAAGTGTGATTGGCGGCCCCGCCATCGGACCACGAACTGAAATCCAAGCGTGCCCCGGCGCCCATGGAAATCGTGGAAGGGGCGGTTACGTTAACCTGCGCGCCGCTCGTGCGATCGATGTTGCAGGGAGTCAGGCAGGTTGCGCCATCTACTTGGAGAGTTAATCCGGGAGGATTGCTCTCGACCACTACTCGGTTCAACTCACTATAGACGGCGGTGAGGCGCAATCCATTATTGACCGCGTTCTGGTCGACCGTAAAGGTTTGCGAGGCGGCTCCGGAATTTGACCAACCTTGAAACGTATACTGGCGCCCTGTGGCATCGGACTGAGTTGCTGCCGCGGAAACCTGATGTGTTGAATTCTGGGCCCAAACGAAGTTGTAGTTCGGCCAGTTCGTGCGGCCGTCGACGCTGAGCGGCAGTCCGACTGGAGTGGTTTGGAAACCCACTTGCGCGCCCCGCACAAAGAACGCAGTCAATGTATCGGGGGTAGACACGTTGTTATCCGTTGTATAAATGCCGTTTTGTAGAATGCCATCACTCCAATGGTCGAAGACCCACCAGTTGCCTGCGCCATCCCGCTGCGGAGTGACTCCGGCGATGGTGTGCTGAGATCCGGCTGCAAAATCGAAGTCACCGTAGCAGAGTGCTGGAAATCCGCTCAATGGGGCGACAGGTTGAGGATCCTCGCAAATAGACGGAACCCGGCGCGTCGGAACCGTGGTATGGTCGATGCTCACATTTAGCTGCAAGGGTGAAGTCAGGAACGTAACCCGCTTGGCTGGCGAAAAATGAGGCGCCAGGATGATGGGGCCGTTTACAACAAAGCTCGTCAAATAGGCATTGGGCGAGGAGAGGTTCGAAGTCCAGTCGATGAAGACAAAGCCAGGATAAGGGTAAGCGTTCAGAGCAACTGTGGTGCCGGCTTGCACGAAGACATTCGCGCTCGACCAGTAGCACTGGTTGGCGATGAAGACGATTCCAGGCCGGAATTGGCCGGTGGGGATCGCTCCGGGAGCGCCGCAAGTTGGCGGGAGTAATGGTCCCGGGGAGCCGAAGAAATTCAACTGTATGCGATAGCCGATCTGCACCGTGGCTGTGAGGCTGGTAATGCTCGGGTCCGCGGTCACGGTTTGAACCGGATCTTGCTTGGGCTGAGTCAACGCAAGATTATCCACCCATTCTTGGAAAATATACTGCGTATCGCCCTGCGGAGCGGTTTGAACCGACGTATTCGCCGGCTGTCCGCGCAGCGCCGGGTCGGTTATGAACACCACTAGATGCTCACTCCCGGCCGGCCAGGTAAACGTGGCGGCCTGGTTGTAAACCGTGCCATCGACGGAGAATCTGGCGCCCGATGGCGACGTGGAAATGGTCATGGTGCTGAGAGTGGTTTGGGCTTGTAGCCCGATTCCAGCAACCGAAAGAAGCGCAAAAAGAGAAAGGCGGTTCATAGACGACACCAAGCATTCCATCGGCATTAGTACGAGGCAGCTTTAGGTTTTATGTACGGCTCCAGGGCCGGGGGCCGTATGCTGATGGTCCACACCCTGTAACGTTACGGAATCATTGGCGATTGACCGCGATAGGGGCGCCAGGCGGTGTTCTTCGAAAGCCGGACGCCAGGAAGTCCGGCTCCGTTTATGCAGGCCGAAGCGATACCCAAGCACCAGACCAAGCATCCGTAGCCCCAAGCGGAACGCCTTCCACAGGTCCCCGGTCACAGACGACTCACCTACGCGGGTTCGGTAGTTCACAGGAATTTCAACGAAGGGGATACGATGAGCCACTACTTCCATGAGCAACTGCGCGCCGAAATGGGAGCCTCCAATGGTGAGATGAGGCCGGATAAGTTGCAATGCTTCCTGGTGAAACAAGCGGTAAGTACATCCCATGTCGGTAAGGATCGTTGTGTTGAAAAGCAGCTCGGTCATCTTGGCGACGGCCCAGTTTCCCCAGCGCAAGAAAAGCCCCATATTAGCGCCGCTCCAGATAAAGTTCTGGCTGGTGCGGGTGCCGAAGACCACCGGGACATCGTCGGAATAGGACAGCAGTTTGATCAGGTCGTGCCCGCTAAAGGTGCCGTCGGGTTCCGAGAGCACGATCAGATCGGCGTCGCATGCATCGATGCCACGAAGCAATGCATACCCATAGCCCTGCCGGGGTTCGAATATTTCGCGGGCGCCGGTACCGCGAAGCTCCTCCGACGTTCCGGGCGCTGCATTGTTGTTGACGACGATGACTTCATCGGCAAGGTCAGCGGCCAGGTATTCCAACGTGGCGGCTCGAATGGAATCCTTCTCGTTGTACGTCGGAAAGATGACTGCCACTTTTTTTCCGCGCCACATACTGTCAAGCAATTATCGGCAGGTAGCCACGCAAACTTGAATTTGAACGCGGCCCGCTTGCCGCGAGTCTCATTCTGCACTTAGCCCAATGGGCTTATAGAAGTATATGCCTATTGCGTTCCGTTCCACCAGCCTATAGTGTCGTCGGATCTCGTTGATTTGAGCCTCCGGCAACGTGGATATTTCCACGTTCAGGTTGGGATCGCGGTGATCCACATCTTCCATCAAAAGAATTGTCGAAAACCTGACGGCGGCGATGTCTCGCGTGACCGGATCGGGATTCACCACCCTGGCTTCCACCAGCCAGTTGTAGATCAGCATCTCAACATCAATGCGCCCCCGCAGGCGTTCCATGGCGTTATAGTCGGCCCGAAAGCACGCGGCCGCCGCCGGCCAGCAATGGACGCATCGCCTCGATTTCGCTTCCAACCACTTTTTCAGTTACAACCCGCGTGATCACGTCCCGCAGCGTTATGGTGTAGTTCACTACCAAAAACACCGCCAACGGAAGTTGTAGCAGCGTGACCCAGGTCCTGGCGCGGTCAAAGGATGCGCGGAAGAAATTTAAGGCATGCAACACCAACGAGACTGAGAGAATCAGAAGGATTGTGAATTCGATCTGGTAGTTAAGGTCCGATCCCACCTTTGACGCGATCAAAACGAAAACGGTGAACGCGAATCCCAGGTATACAAATAAGGCGCGGCCTGCGCCACGCATAACCCGCCGCACCCCGGCCGCAGCCACCAGCATCAAAGGTCCCCCCGACAGCACTGCAAATCTCAAATGCTGCAGCATCTTTTCCCAGGAGTGCGCATTCATGTTAGCAACGACCGTGCTAGCGAGGAACCGTCCGCTTGAGGCCGCATTAATGGCCAGCACCAAAACCGTAGCAACCGCCGTCAAGCCGATCCCGAATTGAAGCGCCGTCCTCCGCCGATGGAACCACAGCAGAGCGAAGATGGCCGCCGGGCAAGCTAGCATAGTCTGTTTGGTGAAAAAAGCAAGCAGTGCGAAAGCCGCGGCCCAGATCAGCGTTGTCTCCCCGGCAATCGCGTAGCGCGAGTACTGGTAGAACGCCGCCAGGGCAAACATCGCCGCGAGCGTGTCCACCTGCGCCACTGTCCCCCAAGAAAGCAAGAGACCCGAAGACGCCGCCAACAGCGCCGCCATCCAAGCGCAATAACGGTCGCGAGTGTACAGCAGAACTATCTGCCAGCTCAGCGCAAAAATACCGAGCATCGCCCCGAAGCTGATCAATCGGCCGGCGGTGTAGGCGGGCAGTCCTAGCTTGTACAGTCCGGCTTCCAGCAGATAAGTATCGGCATGTATGCGCACACCGTGTAAGGATAGTGATTCAGGTCGTAATAGAGGGTTCCATCGTGGGCTAACATCATCGCTTGTGCGGCAACTACTGCCTCTGGCCCGGTGAAGCTGTTTTCCGCCCAGGGCAGGACCCCCAGATGGCAGAGGAGCCCCAGTCCCGCCACAATCGAGAACAGTATGAGGACACGCCGGAACCAGACTTCTGTCTGCCCACGTTTGGGTGGAGTCAGCTCGGCTGGAGAGGCTGCGATCATATTGCGCCAAGCGTTCAATCGGCAGATGCCAGCACCAGCTTCACGTGCTTGGACTACAGCGCGTCCGTGGCCCTGGCCGTGGAAATGCGAATCGCCGGAGCACACTTCCGTAAGTATTCCCGAATGCGCCGCCGGTATGGTTCCTCCATGGTACGGAACATCACCAGCGAGACAACTACACAAAAGACCACCGCCTCGGCCACGAATCCCCAGGATGCCTGCTTGAAGTGCAGCGTTTGTTCATTGATAGCCAGAACTGCTACCTCCAGCGGCAAGTGCAGGATATACAGGCAGTAGCTGGCGTCGCCCAGGTGAACCATCGGGCGGCTTCCGAGCAGGCTCGAAAGTGGATTCATCGAGCTAGCCAATCGGCCAATCAACACGGCGAACGGCAGAGCCAGCAGACCGTTATTCAAGATTTCGTAGGGGATGGCCCGCCCGGTCGCGAATACAGTCCCGATAGAGGCAAGACTCAGCCAGCCGGCCCACGCCGGCAATTGCCGGTAACGTGTTAAGCGCTCCATGGCCATTCCGGTCACGAACGATCCGAGATGAAACAGCGGATTGTAGCGGACCAGGGAAGTCAAAGCATCCCCACCATCCTATGCGATGACGAATAGCAGGGCGGGCGCCAGGCTGACGCCACAACACAGCCCGAGCAACGTGATCAGCCGTTTTGTTCCAGTCCCAACCAGGAACAGCAGCGAGGGGAAACACAAATAGAGAAACGCTTCCACCGAGAGCGACCATCCGGCCGAATTGATGGAGAGAGCGGCACTCGGAATCCAGGCCTGGGTCAGCGTCAGACTGGACACCGTCGAGATCACGATGCTCCACAGCCCGTGCTCTTCCGTCGTCAAGTACGCCTGGTAAATCAGAACGAGCGAGAGAAGGTAGATGGGGTAAACACGCGCAAATCGAGCCGACCAAAATGCCCATCGGCTGCCCCGCAATGTGCCCGAATCGTCCACATAGGTATAGCTCAGGATGTAGCCGGATAGAACGAAGAATGCAGTCACGGCGGCAAAACCGGAGCCAATGATCCCGGCGATTGGGAAGTACGCAGTGTTGGCCGGTTCCGATGCGTAATGAAACAGCAGCACCGCAAGAGCTAACGGAAACCGGAGCCCCGTCAGCGCGGGAAGTGTGCGCGGCCTCATGCATGACTAATCGGACTAACGCTCGGTCGCCATCATAGCCAGCCCATTAGCCGCCATTTTGCTTCGCATCGCAGTCTATTCGCCGTCTGCAGCTAAGCCTTTCAGCCACTTCAACCGATTTAACGAGCGGCATGGCGCACTCCAAACAACCCAGGCGTTCCGTGCTTGTCGCCGCACGGTTGATCACGGCCGTAGTCTCCCTCGCCGGGGCTGAGGCGATGCTATGGTTCGGCGGTTATCCGCGCTGGTGGGCCATGGACCCGCAGTGGGGCACTACCCCGCCCGAGTATCAGAGTGATTCTATTCTCGGATGGCAGAACCGGGCGGGCCGGTTCAATTTGGCATGGCCGGACCTGTCGGGCACCACGCTAGTCACCAACTGGAGCCAAGGCCGGCGCGCGACCGCGGAGCAGGAGCCCGCCGGCGATGCCGCAAACCGGCCGCGAGTGTTTTCCTTTGGCGACTCCTTCGTGCAGGGGTACCAGCTTTCAGATTCCGAAACTCTGCCCTGGATTGTCCAACAACGGCACCCCGATGTGGTGGTCTCGAACTTCGGAACTGGGGACTATGCAACCTACCAATCGTACCTGGCCATCAAGAGGTGGGTTCACGGGCCAGCCTCGGTGTATCACCTCTTCAACGCTTTTCATGAAGGCCGGAATGCCGCGGACCCAAACTGGCTGAGGGTCTATAAGAAAACTCGAGGCGGATTTTTCTTTCCTTACGCCGAACTGGTTGCGGGCGACCTCCAGGCGCGGAAATCCCCAGGCAATCTAGTCTGGTATCTCAGCCGGCGGTTGCGCACCGTGGCGATGATCCAGGATTATCGAGACATTTTGGAGTCTTACGGACGCGTGCGAAATAAGCGTCAACTAACGCAAACCCTGCTGATGAAGATGAACCAGATCGTTCGCACAGAAGCTGGGAAATTTACGGTAATCCTCTTCGACATGTCGCCACCAGAGCGAAAGGATTACCGCAAGTTCCTTGAATCGCAGAGCATCAGTTTTGTCGACTGCGACCGCCCGGAGTTGCAGGACAAGAAACTGCGGCTTCCGGATGGACATCCCAGCCAGGCATTGAACGAGCTGTTGGCCCAATGGATCGAGCCGCTTCAAGTGGTGATGGATTACAGCCCCGAAGCCCGCTCAGTACCCGAAAGGCGGTGAGCGGATTCCTGCTTTATGTCTGGGCGACCACTGGCGTCGAACCGACAGTTGAGCCGGATTGTGACAAGCCGGATGTGACAAGAAGGACGGAATACCCAAGAAAGACGGCTTAAGCGACCGCTCGCTAAGGTCTTGAGTCGGAGTTGCCGATGGTACTGGCAGTGTGAAACCCGAGGTCTTAATTCAGATCATGGCAGCGGCGCTGTGCTTGGGAGTTGCCATATACCCTCCCCTTTCAGACGGGGTGCACGAAATAGGCATCGTTGGATTCCTGTTTTTTGGCGCGCTGGCGGGATGGCAAAAGTGGTGCAGAGGTCAATAACCCGCCGCTCGGCACATTCTGTGGCAGTCCCATGAGGAGCTCGGACAAGCTGTGGGTCTGTGATCGCTACCCCGATTCAGCACAAAACCCGCAGTTGATGCTTCAAAGAGCTCACTGTGCCATGCGGCGGGTCGACCAACTACGCCCTATTCAACTCCAGGACGATGCGGTAACCCCATAGGAGTCCGACGGGAAAAAACGTTCCCGCATCTTCAACACTGGAATCTCGACTAGCTTTGACGCGGTTATCCCCGTTGCAATCGAAGCCGCGAGGTATACGGCGTGAAGCGCGTATTGGTTGACCATATTGAAGCGGACCGCGAGTGCAGTGAAGACCATCGCCAGGGGCACGTGCCACAGGTATACCGTGTACGAATACATCCCCATAGCGCCTATCGCCCGAACTACTATACCCGGTCTTGCGCCCGGCTTTTCCTTATAAATCGCAAGCAGGAGAAGTATTCCAAAGCCGATGTACAGCAGTGTGAATCCAAAAGTGTAGACGAATGGGTGCGTCGATTCGAGAATCAGCATAGGCGCCAGAGCCAGTATCCCCAGAAAGCTGACAGGGAGGCGCCAGGGCGGGCTCATCATCTTGCTCAGCACGTGGTTATGGAAATTGTGCAGGTAGGAGAGCAACACTCCAAACAGACGGAATACTTCGAGATATCACTCCAGTGATGTTTTTCACATTAGTAGATCCAAAAAGGACTCCGAGAACCACCTGAGCCACCTGATTATCACAAAGGCAGACCGGGCGAAGTTGATCGAAGATTTGGATCGCCGCTTCGGGTCGAAACTAGATGAGAAGGATCAGAATTTTACAGTTAGCTCCGTATCGGTGTTGAAGGGTTTTCTTCTCAAATGGAACAAGTGTTCCGATGATCCGTGGAAGTGAAGCATATGGAAACATGAGGCTGATTGGATCGGAATGTCGGTGGATTTCCTGAGCCTTACCGAGCGTGGCATCAACGCGCCGTCGTTTGAAACCATCGAGCATATGGCCAAACGGCTGAAGGTGCCGGTCATGGCATTGTTCGACTTCGGAACCCACGAGCGAGATCGCATACAGCGCCGGAAGTAGCAATCGGAGGATTTTTGTAGAGTTGGCAGTCGAAAGCAGCAGCGGTGGCTTTGCTCTCCCACACCTAAGGGAATCTCCTTTTGATGCCGATAGATAGGTTGGCGCCACGCCGACCTACTATGTCCCCAGGGAGACCCCAATGCCGCCTCAACTGACTGCTCTCATCGCAATCATTTCCGTTAGCATGTTCGCGATTTTGATTCTTTTCAGTTTGTATCGCGAGCCTTCCAGCCGCCGCGCGAAGCGGGCAGCGTGGCTTGAGAAGGCCTATCTCCCACCCATCGAAGGCGGCTCATCGCTCGTGCAACTGGCACTGGTGAGTTGTCTGGGTCTGTTCCTTGAAATGCTCGTCATTCGATGGGCCTCGTCCGAGGTCCGCGTATTCGCGTATTTCAAGAACTTCGTGCTGATCGCTTGTTTTCTCGGCTTCGGCCTGGGCTGCTATCTTTCAAAGCGGCGGATCAACGTGCTGGCCATGATCATGCCTCTTTGCCTGTTAGCGATTTTGGTCAAGCTTCCATGGACCCCACTGCGCGACATGATGGCCGCGTTGCCACAACTGCTCGGCTCCACGTCCGACGTTCACATGTGGGGCGTACCGTCGCTCCCCATGAATTCGACCTCGTTTCTCGGTCTGGCCTTTGCAGCGACAGTCATTGTCCCTGTGTTCGCCCTTATAGCCTTCGCCTTCGTACCGATTGGACAACTTGTCGGATGGCACCTGGAAAACTCCGCCGATGGAATCCGGAGCTACTCGGTGAATGTTGCCGCGAGCCTGGCTGGGGTTTGTCTCTACACGCTGTTGTGCTTCATCAACCAACCGCCTTGGGTATGGTTCGTTGTAGCCGCTGTACTTTCGGTTGTGTTGTTTCGTGGGCAACCGAAGCTCGCCGGGGTGGTGCTGGCGGGTTTTCTGCTTTGCAGCGGGCTTGTAGCGTTGGGACCCGGCGGCGCCAGCAAGACATACTGGTCGCCTTATCAAAAACTGACCATCACGCCTACCACCACCGACACCGGCGAAATCATCGCCTACGAGTTAAATACCAACGACAGTTGGTACCAGCGCATCCTCAACCTCTCGCCTCAATTTGCGGTTGCACATCCGGACTTGTTCCGCAACGTGCCGCTCGAATGGAACACGTACAATCTGCCGTATCACTTTTATCCGCAACCACCCGCAGTGCTGGTGCTCGGCGCCGGAATGGGAAACGATACGGCCGCCGCCCTGCGCAATGGCGCCGGACGAGTGGTTTCGGTGGAAATCGATCCCTTGATTGCGTCGCTCGGGAAGAAGTTGCACTTCGAGAAGCCCTATCAATCCGACCGCGTGCAACTGGTGATTGACGACGCGCGCAGCTACATTCAGAACAGCAGGGACTCCTTCGATCTAATCGCCTTCTCTCTGCTGGATTCGCATACCACGAGCTCCTATTTTTCCAATATTCGAATCGATAACTACGTGTACACTATCGAGGCTCTGCAGGCCGCCCGCAAGCTGCTCAAACCGGACGGCGTGTTTATCGTGAAGTTTCAGGTGGAAACGCCCTGGATCGGTGGCCGCCTGCAGGGGCTGCTGCGGGAAGTGTTTGGCCGGGAGCCGGTGCGGATTTCTGCGAAGAAAGGCTTCAGCACGGAGGGCAGCTTCTTCATCACTGGAAACCAGGACCGGATCGCAAAGGCGCTCCCGGATCTCCGAAAGTTCGTCGCCGATGTACCGACAGTGCCCGCCACCCTGACTACAGATGACTGGCCGTACTTCTATCAGCACGAGCCCGGTCTTCCTGGAAGCGTCATCGTGATCTCGGTAATCCTCACGCTGCTGTGCTGGTTGATGCTCCGCGAGACCTCGGAGTCCGGGATCGTCATTCACTGGCATTTCTTCTTCCTGGGCGCGGGATTTCTTCTGCTCGAAGCACAAATCATCAGCAAACTGGCGTTGCTCTTCGGAACTACCTGGGTGGTGAACTCGATTGTAGTGTCCACCCTTATGCTGCTGATCCTGGGCGCCAACACGGTGGTGGGCCGCTGGCCTTCCATCCCGGTTAAAGTCGCCTACGCAGGAATCTTCTGCACCATCGCGGTTTCCTATTTTTTGCCGGTGCGCGTGCTTCTGTTTGAATCGCCCTGGCTCAAAGCCATCGTCGCGGTCATGCTGCTGTGTTCGCCAGTTTTCTTTGCCGGTATCGTCTTCATCCGCAGCTTCGCCAAAGCGGGATTCCAGGGAGAAGCACTGGGAGCGAACTTGCTGGGCGCCCTGGTGGGCGGGCTGCTCGAATCTTTGTCGCTGTGGACTGGAACCCGATCGCTTTTGGCGATCGCCTTCGCCCTGTACGTCGGGTCCTACCTGGCGCTTGGCGTCCGGGCGCGGGCTTTTTCCGCCAAACTCGTGACCGCCCGGCAGAGTTAACTATCGCCAAAGCGACTCCAACGCGACAGCCGTTACGGCAACGATCTCTTGAATCGACCACACATGGCCACCTCAAGCCCGCTTCCATCGCCGGGGTAACCCGCAACCTCCGGGGTACATTCACGGCTAGCTCTGCTTCCGCTTGTTCTTGCTGCCGGGTGGTCTTCCCCTTCCGCTTCACCTGGGCCATCCACTTCGGAGGTCTGCCGCGACCCCTACTGCGGCCACTAGCGATCCGTTCCAGCACCAGGATCGCCTGTTCTATCCGTTCACGTTCTTCACGGAGGTCCGCCAGCATTTTGGTGAGGTCCATCGTGGGTTTGATCGCACAGTTGTCGGGATGGGAACCTTCGGTAGAAACTGTCCGAGACGATTACGCCGCAGTAGCAGACTTGCGACGAGCCACGAAAATCACAGCAGCCAGGCCGACGAGCAGCATGGCGGTGTAACTCGGTTCCGGAACCGTCGACGACGGCCCCGCGTAAGTGAATTGGATGAAAACGTCGGCTGAGTCCCCACCGCCTGCTCCAACGCCAGCGCCGCCTCCAGTTACGCTGGGACTCACGCTGAAGGAAAAGTTGCCGGTGGTTTCACCCGTTGCTGTACGCGGTGCTTGTGATGAAGGTTTCGAGCGTATTGCACACCAGGTTGCCGCTGCCGCTGCAAGCGCCGAATGAAGAACCGGTACTGGTCTCCGAATTCGAGGCGGATGGGATTGGAGTCAATGGCCTCCACTGTAGGTCCAGGCCCACGTGATCTGGCTAGTCGAGTTAAGCGGGTCCACAGCGTTGTCCGTGACTCCCATCGGTCCCTCGAATGTTTACCTTTACAGTCTTGGTTAGTCCAGTTCCAAGATCGCGCCGGCTACGCAATGCTTTAGCCGCGCCATATACCGATACCGTATAATTCCCATAGAGTCCCATGCACTATCCAGTCCGGTTGCTCGGCACTTTTTCTTTGGCGATTTTCTGGTTCCTTGCAGTCACCGAAGCTGCCGACAAGAAATTGCCGATCGAGTTGAGCTCCAACGAGCTGGTAGAGGTTTCGGCCACAGTCACACTCGATAAGGACCAGATCAAACAGGAGCTTGGTTCGGACTTTGGCGGCGACCTGATCTTGGTCCGCGTGACCGTTCGTCCGGTCAGTGACAAGCCCATCAAAGTGAGCTTGGATGATTTCCTGCTCGTATCCGGGAAGGATGGACAACGTGCCCAGCCGTATAGTCCCAGCCAGATTGCCGGAACCGACGTGCTGGTGGTAACGCGCCAGGAACCACCCAAGCAAAAGGGGGGATTCGGCATAGGTTTGGGCGGAATTATGAGCGGTGTCGGCCCCGGTGGCGCCGACAACACCAAAACCGAGACCAAGGCTGAAAAGGGCGATTCGGACAAGCCCAATCCATTACTTGCGACATTGAAAGAGAAAGTACTGCCAGAGAAAGAGATAACCGAACCGATTTCCGGGTTCTTGTACTTCCAGGTGGTCGGCAAAGTCAAGCCGAAGGATCTGGAACTGCACTATAAAGGACCTGGCGGCAAATTGGCTCTTCGCTTCCATCCATGACCATTTCCGATCTAGAAACCCCGGCTCTCCTCATTGATCTCGACGTTATGGAGGGCAATCTCAAGAAGCTGGCGGATTATAGCCAGAAGCACCGGCTACGCGTCCGGCCCCATACGAAAACGCACAAGATTCCCGCGCTAGCCCGAAAGCAACTGGATCTAGGCGCGGCAGGCCTGACGGTGGCGAAAGTGGGGGAAGCGGAAGTAATGCTGGCCGCACAGCCGCCGGAGGTGCTGGTGGCGTATCCGATTGTGGGCCGCAGGAAGCTGGAGCGGCTGATGCAAGTGGCCGCGAAAACATCCATCACCGTTTCGCTCGACAGCGTGGTGGTGGCGCAGCAACTTTCCGAGGCCGCGACTGCATCCGGGATCGAGATCGGTGTTTTAGCCGAGGTAGACGTCGGTTTAGGAAGGGTGGGAGTGCCACCAGGTGAAACATTGCTGCGGTTGATTCAGGACATCCAGCGGCTGCCGGGATTGCGCTTCGATGGTATAGCATTTTACCCCGGCCAGATCAAAAGCCTGGACGAAGAAGGCGAGCAGGCGCTCAAGAGTCTGGCGCAAATGTTGGAGAGAATTCTCGACGATCTGCGCAAGGCCGGCATTGAAGCTCGAATAGTCAGCGGCGGATCTACACCCACTCTGTTCCACTCCCACCGCTTGCCGGGATTAAACGAGATTCGCCCGGGCACCTATATTTTTAACGATCGAAACACGGTTCTTTCAGGCGCCTGCACCTTCGAAGAATGCGCCGCGTCGGTAATGGTCACCGTTGTATCAACCGCAAAGCCGGGGCAGATGATCGTGGATGGAGGCTCGAAGACGTTCTCTTCGGACGGGGCGGCGGCAGGCGCGCCGGTGAGTTTCGGCCGCGTATTGCAGGCACCAGACGCAGTCTTCACAAAAATGAACGAGGAACATGGCTTCATCGATCTGCGCCGAGCCGGGCAAAAGTTCAACGTCGGCGACAGAGTGCGAATTATTCCCAACCACGTGTGCGTGGCGATGAATCTCCACGAGTGCGTTTATGGCATTCACGGCGACACCGTGGAACAGACGTGGCGGGTTGAGGGACGGGGAAAGCTACAATAACCCCCGTTTCTCGTTTCTCGTTTCTGGTTCTCGTTCGCACGGATCGGCGCTCGAGACCGCTAACGAGAAACGAGAAACGAGAAACGAGAAACGATTTCTTACTTCGCGGCTTCCGCGGATTCGATCGTCACGGTATCGCCATCCACTTTACCGTTGACGGTGACCTTTTGGCCCACCAGCGCGGCCACCTTCTCTTGCGAATCAGCCGCGATCTTATACACCTTGCCATCGGAAACCAAGACGGCCGCAGCTCCTCGCTTCACGCAGCTCTTGGCGCAAGCCGCGTCTTTCTCCGTGGCTGCAGCGTGTTTGGCGCCACAATTTGCGTCCGAGATGGTACCGGACATGGATTCCGCCAGCGCGCCCGCGGCAAATAACGAACCGATGGATATAGCCATCCAAAGTTTCTTCATGGTGATGCTCCCTTTTGAGTCGAATTCTGGTGCTACTGTATGACGCTCCACCAACAATAGCATTTCATGATTATCGTTGCTGTCCCCTTGCTGACGCGCGGGCCTACAATTCAGGAGTACGATTGGGTTCGAAGTAGCCCCGCGCGTCAAGCAAGGGGACGTCAGGCCTCCCGCACATCGTGTATTCTGTATTGATTGAGGTTGGAGGGCTATTGGATAAAGCCAGATCGTTTAGGGCAAAGATCACTGCTTTGGGTTGCTACACGCCGCCGGGGATCCTGACCAACCAGGATCTCGAGAAGATGGTGGATACCAGCGACGAGTGGATCATGCAGCGGGTAGGAATTCGCGAGAGGCACATCGCCGAACCCGACATCGCGACATCCGATATGGCTGTGGAAGCCGCTAAAATTGCGCTCGAGCAGCGCGGCATCGAGGCGCGGGAACTGGATGCAATCATCGTCTGCACAGTGACACCCGATATGCTCTTCCCATCGACGGCCTGCCTGGTGCAGAACCGGCTGGGAGCGAAAGGCGCCTGGGGTTTCGACCTGGTGGCCGCATGCTCCGGTTTCGTCTACGGATTGACCACAGCCGCGCATCTGATATCCTGCGGTTCCCACAAAAAAGTGTTGGTGATCGGCGCCGATACAATGTCCCGCATTATCGATTACACGGACCGCGCCACCTGCGTCCTGTTCGGTGACGGCGCGGGAGCGATGCTGATCGAGCCCACCGAAGACGGCGAGATTGGCTTCATCGATTTTCTCAACGAGATCGACGGCTCGGGCGGTGATGCCCTGAAGCAGCCGGCCGGAGGTAGCCGGATGCCCGCCACCATCGAGTCCGTCGAGAATCGCCTGCACTACGTCAAGCAAGATGGCGCGCAGGTATTCAAGTATGCCGTTCGAAAAATGTACGAGACCTCCCGCGACCTGCTGGCGCGAAACAACCTCACCGCGGCTGATATTGCCGCACTCATTCCCCATCAGGCCAACCGCCGCATCATCACTGGCGCCGCCGAACGGCTCGGGATTAGCTGCGACAAGGTGATCATCAATATCGACCGGTATGGCAATACCACCGGCGCCACCATACCGCTCGCCACGCGAGATGCTATCCAAGCTGGGACGGTGAAGAAAGGCGACCTGGTGGTGTTCGCGGCGGTGGGCGCCGGCTACACCGTGGGAACGAATCTATGGCGGTGGGAGGTCTGAGGACCGGTTCTTCAGTTCTGACGACCTGTTCTTCAGTTCTTCGGTTCTTCGGTTGCTCGGTTCTGGCGATGGGCCTTTCGAAAACGGCACTGGCTGGGTCGCTTGCGCTGGTCGTGCTCGGATCTGGGGGGCCGCGTCCTTTCGGACGTGGGGGATCAAGCTACATCGTTGAAGTAAACGGGACGCCGCGAATCCTGGTGGATGCCGGCCCTGGGATGTTCCTTCGCGTGGGAGAATTGAACATCAATCTCGATCAGGTGGATACTGTTCTACTCACCCATCTGCACATTGATCACACCGGGGACCTGCCGGGATTCTTCCTGGCCAGGTCGCTGACCGTCAGTGGTTCGTCAGCCCGCTTCAACGTATTCGGACCAGCCGGCGGGGGTCTCTTTCCGAGCACCACGCGATTCTTGAATCTGCTCTTTGAAAAAGGCGGCGCGTGGGAATACCAGAAAACGTTTGGGGCGGATGAAGAAATACACGGTGTGGATCTGCCGACGGATCTGAAATCGCGCGAGAGCCAGCTTCTCTACAAGGACGGTCTGCGCATAACAGCCACCGCGACCCATCACGATGATTGCCCCTCAGTAGCCTACCGCGTGGACTACAAAAACGAGAGCATCGCGTTCTCGGGAGATATGGACGCTTCCGCGCTGCCCAATCTGATCCGCCTAGCGAAGGGGTGCAGCCTGCTGGTGTTCCATTGCGCGGTACTGGATCCACCGAATTCGCCCGCGCTGCTTTATACACTTCACACCGCTCCCAAACATATCGGAGAAGCGGCGCGCGATGCGCAAGTGAAATTCCTTCTGCTCAGCCATACCGCACCCGACGTGGAAGGGGCAAGCCGAAGCGTTCTCGAATCCATCAAAGCTTCCTACAACGGGCCAGTCAGCTTCGCCCACGATAAAATGCGCGTGCCCGTGACGGCAACAATGAAGTAAATCTGAAAGCTCGCGCCTCAGCGCGAGCCAACCATCTTCCCTGACTTCCTCGGCTTCCTGGATTCCTCGAATTCGGTAGTAACCGTTTTCCGATCCCTGCTATCCTTCGAGCAGGTCATGAGGCACTGCGCTGTTACATAACAAATGGACTTACACACTGATCCTACTGGCGGCTCTGGTGGGCAAGCTGGAGGCCCAAAGTATCACGTTCCAAAAGGTAGATCTGTCTTTAGGAACAGGCTGCTCGCCGTATGCAATAGCCGTCGGCGATTTCGATGGCGACCACAAAGCCGATCTCGCAGTGCTTTGCCAGCAACAGATTCTGATCCTGCTGGGAAATGGAGACGGAACCTTTCATCCGGGTCCCGCCGCCCTTTCCCAGCCGACTGGGCCGTTTAACAGCGGCTCTCTGGTCGCCGCCGACTTCAACCACGATGGCCGCACGGATCTCGCTCTTCTCCAGACGACTGCCTACGGACAACCAAATCTCATCGTAGTCTGGATGGCGTCCGGCAACGGCGCCTTTCAGCCGCCGATGACCTTCTCGTCAACGGTGGTCTTCGGTAATCCTGCGAGCGCCCTGGCAGCCGACGTCAACGGTGACGGCTTCCCGGACTTGATCTACTTCAGTGGCCAGCCGACGGCTTTCTTGGGCCGGGGGGATGGAACGTTCTCCGATCGGATGTTCTTATACACCGGCATTGTCTCCTCGGATGCTACAGTCGCCGACTTTAACGGAGATGGGAAGGTGGACATCGCGTTCTCAGGCATCCCGTTCTCAGGCGGTTATTCAACGGAGCTCCTTCTCGGTAAGGGCGACGGGACCTTTTCGCCTAGTCTGGTGGCAAACTTGGGCCCCCTTGTAGTGGCCGGAGACTTTAACGGCGACGGTAAGATGGATCTGGCCATCGGCGATTATGCGAGCAGCTCTGTTTACGGGCTGCTTGGGAAAGGCGATGGGACTTTTGAAGCGCCCGTGGTGACGCCAGGTTTCATCGGGGGCATGGTGGCGGCGGACTTGAATGGCGACGGCAAGAGCGATCTGGCGCTTGCAAGCGGGAGCGCCCCGCTGGTGGCGTTGCTCATCTCCAAAGGTGACGGATCCTTTCAACCCACCAATAATCCGATCGCGCTGGACGATACTGCATCCTTCATAGTGACCGCCGACTTCAACGGCGACGGCAAGCCGGATCTCGCCGTCGTGGCCGGCAGCGGTGTTTCCATTCTGCTCAATACCACGTCCTTCAATTTCGTGACTGCGGTGGATAATGGCGCGTCGTTTGCTCAAGGCCAGCCGGTCGCGCCCGGATCGTTGGTTTCCGTATTCGGGACCGGCTTTCTTGCGGACAACTCCGTGTTCTATGCGGGCTCCATTCCGCTGCCAACCTCCCTCGGCGGCGGTGTCTCGGTCACCTTCAACGGCATTCCCGCTCCACTGCTTTTCGTTTCGGCCACGCAGATCAATGCACAAGTGCCGTGGGACGTTGTGCCGGGGGCTGCCGCTGGAACAGTGACTGCGATTGTGACGGCAAATGGAACGGCGTTCCCTGCGTTTCAATTCCAGGTTGGTCTCATCCAGCCGGCCATCTTCAGTCTGCCATCGGGTCAAGCCGTGGCCATCAATGCGGACGGTTCGCTGGCTGGACCGGCCGGCTCCATCCCGGGGGCTGCGCCGCACCCGGCCAAGGTGGGCGATCCGCTAGTCATCCTGGGAACCGGGCTGGGGGCCGTAACCCCGTCCGACGGAAACGGCGTTGGGTCGTTGGATGCGCTCCGCAAGGCCACCACCCAGCCGACAGTGTTGATTGGCGGCGTTCCGGCTGAGGTTTCGTTCGCTGGTTTATCACCGCAATTCGTTGGAGTGAATCAGATCAACGTGGTGGTTCCGAAAATCGCGACGCCCGGCGTGTTGCCAATCCAGATCAACTCTGGCGGCGTTCTCACGTCCGACAAGGTCACCATTGCCGTCCAGAATCCGTAATAGGAAAATACGAAAAACCGAGCCGCGACCGGCAGGAAGCGTGTGGGAACCTGAGGGCAGAAGCCCGCCAACGAAACCCAGTAAAAAATGTGACGGCGCGCGCCTCAGCGCGAGCAAACCATCTTCCCTGACTTCCTCGTCTTCCTTGGATTCCCCGAATTCTTCTAAACTAGAAACATGGGCCCGCTTCAAAACCTCGAGCAATGGGACGATTTCGTTGGCCAGCGCTACAAACCGGACAAGAAGCAGGAAGAGTTCCGGCAGTACAACGACTCCACGCCTCCGGGCGTCCGCGAATTCTACCGGCTGAATCATACCCATCAGACCGTCGATTTCGTGCGTCAGAAAAAGCAGCAATATCTGGCGAAGCAGCGCGGGCTGATGAGCATGTGGGAAGCGCTGGACTACCTCAACACGCTAGTAGATGAGAGCGACCCCGATACCGATCTCTCACAGATCGAGCATAACTTGCAGACCGCGGAGGCAATCCGGCGGGACGGCCATCCACGCTGGTTCGTGCTGGCGGGTTTCATACACGATCTCGGAAAACTGCTGTGCCTCTACGGCGAGCCGCAGTGGGCCGTAGTGGGCGATACATTTCCGGTGGGCTGCGCGTACTCGGACAAAATCGTTTTCCCCGAATTCTTTCGCGACAATCCCGATTCCCAGACGCCTCGTTACCAAACCCGGCTGGGCATTTATTCGGAAGGCTGCGGTCTCGACCATGTGGATCTGTCATGGGGGCACGACGAATATCTCTACCACGTCGTGAAGGATCATCTCCCCGAGCCTGCGCTGTACATGATTCGTTACCACTCGTTCTATCCGGGGCATCGCGAGGGCGCCTACGACTACTTGATGAACGATCACGATCGCGAGATGTTCCACTGGGTGCGCAAGTTCAACCCTTATGATCTGTATTCGAAAGCGAGCGAGCGGCCGAAGTTGGAAGAGCTTCGCCCGTACTACGCGGACCTGATCTCGGAATACTTCCCGGATAAAGTCGCCTGGTGAGAGCCTGCTATTCTAACGATCAGTGAACAGGCGAAAAGTTGTTGTATTCGGAAGCCGGGGGCAGCTCGGCGTGGAGTTGGTGCGGGTTCTCACCGAGCGTAGCTACACGGTGGTGGGCTTCGAGCGATCGAGCGTGGACATCAGCGATGCCGCGAGCGTGGAGCGCACGCTTGCCAAGGAAGATCCGGCCATCGTGGTAAACTCGGCCGCCTACAATCAGGTGGACGTCGCCGAGAACGAACCGGTGCCAGCCTTTATGGCCAATGGCCTCGCGGTTCGCAACCTGGCTATGGCTTGCCGCCAACTGGACGCGAGATTCGTTCACTTTTCCACCGATTACGTATTCGACGGCACTGCCGGCCGTCCTTATACCGAAAACGACCGGCCGCACCCGCTGGGCGCTTATGGTGTTTCGAAATTGGCGGGTGAATTGTACGCGCAAGCCTATCTCGATACGCCGCTGATCATTCGAACGTCGGGGGTCTTCGGACCGGGAGGGCTCAAAACGGCGCGCGGAAATTTCATCGAACTGATGCTGCGCCTGGCGGCCGGCAAACAGCCGATCCGCGTTGTTGAGGATCACGTCGCATCGCCCACCTATGCGCCGTTACTAGCCGCGCGCACCGCTGATCTGGTGGAAGGCAAACAGCATGGCCTGTTCCACGTCGGCGGTGGAACACCCATCTCCTGGTTCCACTACGCCGCGATGATTTTTCGCGTAGCGGGATTGCAGCCCGAGTTACGGCCCACCAATGAGCGCGAATACCGCACCGCGGCACGACGTCCGAAATATTCCGCTCTATCGAATGCCAAACTGGAAGCGATCGGCATTGAACCAATGCCGCCGCTGGAATCGGCGATCGAAATGTATTTGAAGGCGCGCGAGAATTACTTCAGCGCGAAATAAAATTCGCGAGCAAGAACCGGATAGAGCTGCGGCCAGCCAGCGTGCCATCCTTCAAGCATGGAAAGCCTATGGACCCGTGGCTATGCGCGTCTGGGGACGCTTCTGGATCGGCGCGAGTGCGAAGCTATCCGCTCTCTCTACGCTCAGCCGGAACTATTCCGCAGCAAGATCGACATGGCCAGGTACCGTTTCGGCCGCGGCGAGTATCAATACTTCAGTTACCCTCTGCCCGCTCGAATTGACGAACTTCGGCGCGAGTTATATGGCCAATTGCTCGCTACCGCGAAGGAATGGACCGCGGCTCTATCGCGGCAGCAAGAGTATCCGGACGAATTATCCAGCTTCCTGGAGCAATGCAAGAGCGCCGGCCAGAGCCGTCCGACGCCGCTGCTGTTGCATTATCAAGCGGGCGATTTCAACTGCCTCCATCAGGACCTCTACGGCGAAATCTTTTTTCCTTTCCAGGTGGTCGTGTGTCTGAGCCGGCCGGACGAGGAGTTCACAGGCGGCGAATTGCTGTTAGTGGAGCAGCAACCGCGCGCCCAGTCCGTGGGCCACTCCATTCGATTGGAACAAGGCGAGGCGGTGGTCATCACCACGCGCTATCGTCCAGTAAAAGGATCGCGCGGCTACTACCGCACAAGTTTCAGACACGGCGTAAGCCCGCTACTGTCGGGCGAACGCTACACGCTCGGCATAATATTCCACGATGCGAACTGAGCCACGGATGGACACGGATGCACACGGATGAAAACATCTTATCCATGTGCATCCGTGTGCATCCGTGTGCATCCGTGTCCATCCGTGGCCTAATTATTGCTCTCGGGCTTAATCGCGTAGTACCCCTTACGCGCTTGCACCTTCCAGTCCTTGTTGCCGGTACGGATCTCGACATGGCGGAAAGTTCCGTCTTTGGCTGGATTGGTGGGTGTGTAGCCGACCGCGTATTGGCTGCGCATCTCCGCATTGAGTTCGTCGAAGGCATTTTGCAGCGTCATCTTGCGGTCGATCTGAAAAACATGGCCGCCGGTATCGTCCGACATTTGCCGCAACGCACCGGCATTTCCGCCTCCGAATATGATTCCGCCGCCTCGCCGGTAGAATTCGCGATCCACGTAAAAGAAGCTGTAGATCAGCGCGTCTGCTTTTTGGGAGGCTTCGATGGCTTGCTTAATGTTGTAGCGGCTGCCTTGATCCTCGCCATCGGTAATCAGCACCAAAACTTTGCGTCCTACCTGGCCCTTGAGCTGGTCATGCGCCGCCAGAAATACGGCGTCATACATGATGGTTCCGCGCGGCTGAGAGGCGGTAGGAACCGGACCGGGCTGCAGTCCACCGACACCCGAGTTCACCTGCAAACCTTCCAGGCCCTTGCGCAGCAATCTCGCGGAGCTGGTGTAGTCCTGCAGCAGGTCTGCATCGGCGCCGAAGCTGATCAGGAACGCCAGATCCTTGGGCCGGATCACGTTGTTGAAGAACTGATCGGCCGCGTTCTTTTCGATGTCGATCAGGTTCATCTGGCTGGCGCTGACGTCGATCAGCAGGCCAATGGTCAGAGGCAGATCGGTTTCGCGATTGAAATACTTGATGTCTTGCTGCTTGCCATCTTCAAAGATCGTGAAGTCGTCTTTGGTGAGATTCCCGATCAGGCCGGTGTGCTTGTCGCGAACGTTGAAAAGAATGTTGACGACATCCACGTCCACCTTAATGGTGGGAGGGGCATCTTGCGCGCACAGCAGCGCGGTGAGAAGGATCAGTCCGGACGCTCGCATAAGCATTATATTGATAGATGCACTGTTTGGAATCTGCGTTGCAATGCGAAAAGCTATCCTCCATCTTAAGAAATCTGACCCTGTGCTGGCGTCCGTGATCGGCCGCGTGGGAGCGTACAAAATGCAGTATCGCGACCCCGGCTTCGAAACACTCGTACGATCCATTGTCTACCAACAATTGAGCGGAAGGGTAGCGAAGGTGATTTTCGACCGGCTGGCGGCCGCCGTACCGGGAGGGAAACTCACGCCTGCGGCGATTCTAAAGCTGACCCCGGCCCGGATGAGGAAGTGCGGGCTGTCCAAGCAAAAGACCGCCTACATTCGCGATCTCGCCAGAAAAACAGCGCGCGGCAAGGTAAATTTCGACGCTTTGCGCACGCTGCCGGACCAAGCGGTGATCGAGTGCCTCACGGAGGTGAAGGGCATCGGCGTGTGGACCGCTCACATGTTCCTCATGTTTGCATTGGAACGCCCGGATGTGCTGCCGACCGGCGATCTGGGAATTCGCTCCGCCATCCGCAAGGCATATGGCTTGGCGGATCTGCCGCATCCGAAGAAAATTGAAGAGCTGGCGGTGTCGTGGCGGCCGTATTGCTCGGTTGCGAGTTGGTATCTGTGGCGAAGCTTGGAGAATCCAGCGGAGTTGTAGGGCTAGCCTCCGGCTTGCCCAAGGGACAAGCCGGAGGCTTGTCCTGCTCCGACATTGGCCTTACGATTGCTTGAACGGAAACAATGCCGGCCCATAGCGTGCGCAGATCGTTCGCGGCAGCTTTCGATCGGCTGAATGCCGAGGACCGCCGGGCCCGGCTCGACCGGCTGGTGGTGAATGTGAGCATCGCCGGATTCCTGGTGCATTTGGCGCTGGTATTCCTCTCGCGTACGCTACCACACCCTCCCACGTTGCTCGCGGCCGTTGGCCACAACTACTTGTCGGCCATCTATACGCCCTTCAGCTTCATCCTTTTTTTCGAAGTCCTGATGCTGATCGCGGCGTTACCCCAGTCCACTACTCAATCCATCGGGAAGCAATACGAGATCGTGTCGCTCATCTTCATCCGGCGGTTCTTCAAGGACATCGCCGAGTTGGACGATATCAGCAAGCTCACCCAATTCACACCGGACATTCGGACCATATTCCTGGATGTCGGCGCGGGCCTGGTTATGTTCCTGCTGGTTACTGTGTTCCTCCACGCGGGGCGCAGACGATCGGCGCCGGATACGCTCCCGCAGGAATCCGGCGAGCTAACAAAATTCATTTCGCGGAAGAAAGCGATCGCACTGGCGCTTACCGTGCTTCTGGTTTCGCTCGCCGCAATCAGCCTGTTCGAATTCGGTTCGGAGGCTTGGAACGTGGCCTACCACGGCGCGAAGGCGAGTCTCGATCCGAACACGTTCTTCTACACCGAAGTCTTCACCGTCATGATCTTTACGGATGTCTTGATTGTGATTCTGTCGCTCGCGGTTTCCGACCGCTACGAGCTGGTATTCCGCAATGCGGCCTTCGTCATTTCCACCATCCTGATCAGATTCTCGCTGACGGTGGCCCGTCCATCCGGCGCGCTGCTGGCATTATCCGGGATGGCGTTCGGGATACTGACCCTCTTGGTGTACAACTACCACGTTCGCATTTCGCGGCCTAGTATGAATCAGGGATAGTTTCTTGCGGCGCTTGGTTGGAGATAGAATTGCAAGTAAACTCAGAGTATGCGAAGCTGCTACCGCGCTATCTGTGTGCTCGTGTGCCTGGCTGGCCTTTCCTGGCCGCAGTCCACGCCGCAGCCACCCACAGAAGTGCAGCGCGCCATTGACGAATTCAAGCTCCAGACCGCGAACCTGGGCCTGCGCGCGGACGAGACCGCAAAGAGCGCGCCGCCCCGCAACATCCTGCGCGACTGGCATGGCCGTCTCTTCGAAAATTTCCGCAATGATCTTCTGGATGCCGTGCCGCACGAGATCACCCAGAACGGCGGCGACAAAGGCCTGCTGCGGCGCAACCAATACGGCTTCAATGTAAGCGGACCGTTCTTCGTTCCCGGCCTGACGCACGGGAAGAGCAACACCTACGTTTCGCTCTCTTTTGAAAGCGTGCACGAGCGCATTTCCAGAACCAGCCTGCGCACTATCGCCACCAGCCCTGAGCGCACCGGCGATTTTTCGCACACGGTGGACGATGCGGGCGACCCGTTGATCATCTACGATCCTAACTCCACCCGCCCCAACCCGGCCTATAATCCTTCCCAACCAGTGTCGGTGAGCAACCTGCAATACCTGCGCGATCCATTTCCCGGCAACCAGATTCCCGCAAACCGTCTGAGTCCTGTGGCGCTGGCCGCGAGCCAGCTTTATCCCGCGCCAAACGCTAGCATTGGGCCGTTCTTTCAGAACAACTACTTCGCCGATTCGCCTGAGGTCAACTCAGCCAGCGGCATGATCGGCAAAGTAGACCACTCCATCGGCGATCGCCAGCGTATTAGTACGGAGCTGGCATTCTCGAACGGCGTGTTGGACCCCGCTCCTGTCTTCAACACCATCGCCAACCCGGGCGCTCCGGACCAGAATTTCTCGTCGCGCCGCGGCTCCATCGAGCACGTCTTCACGGCTTCGGCACAGACCGTGAACACGGTCTCGATGCAAGCCAGTTCAACCACCTCGCGCGGCGGCAGCGAAAACCAGGCGGCTTTCCCGGTCTATCAGTTCGATCCCTACGTCAGCATGGGTCAGGCTTATCCAGCGTCCGCCGGCGCCAATAACACCTATGTCTTCACCGATGGCCTCTCCATGCGATTTGGTCAGCACTCCGTCCGACTGATCGGACAGTACATCAAATACCAGGTCAACAGCTTCTGGCCGCAATATCCGAACGGCATGTTCCAATTTGACGCCGGGCTCACCAGCCTGCCGGGAATTATCGACACCGGGCAAGCGTTCGCCAGCTTCCTGCTGGGGCTACCTGCGTTCGCCGAGAAAAGCTTCGTCATTTCGCCATCCTATTTCCGCAGGAGCAACACGTCCGTTGCGCTGCGGGATCATTACGAACCACGCAAAGGCCTGGCCGTGGATATTGGCGTCAACATCGCCCGGCATTCTCCGCGCGTCGAAAAGTACGACCGCCAGTCCACCATCGATTTTTCAATGATCAATCCGGAAAATGGGCTTCCGGGCGCTCTCGCCGCCGCGGGTCAGAATGGCGAGACGCGCGGTTTCCGCCCCACGCTGTATCGCGCGGAGCCAAGCTTGGGTATTGCCTGGAACCTGACGCGCGATTCGAAAACCGTTTTGCGCGCGGGCTACTCGCGCAGCTACTCCGCCATCCCCATTTATCAAGGTCAGTGGGGTACGCAAGGCTTCACAGCGCGCCAGACATTCCTTTCCACCGATACGCAGTTGCAACCCGCGGTGCCGCTGACCTCCGCGCTGCCGCCGCTCGCAAATCCGCTGCCGGATCTCCGTCCCGACGCCGCTAACAACACCATTGCCGATCTGGTGGATGCCACTGGCCGCGAACCGGTTTACCAATCCGCGTCGCTCACCATCGAGCGCGAACTGCCCGGCTCTATGGTCCTCTCGGTGGGAGCCGGCTACTCCGGCGGCCACAATCTGCTGGTGGGCGATGGCGCGGCCAATCCGAACGCCATCTCTCCCGACGCGCTACGCTTCGGCGACCAGCTCAATAACCTGGCCTTCGCGAGCGCGCTGCGCCCTTATCCGCAATACCAGGGATTCGAGTTGGATGGCTTGTACCCGATCGGCCGTTATCAGCGCGACGCCGGTTCCATACGCATCGAAAAGCGGGCGTCGATGGGTTTGTCGCTCAGCGCTTATTACGAGTTTTCAAAACAAATGGACGACTACTCCGGCCCCTACGGCATCCAGGATTTTTTCAACCGTCAGAACGACTGGTCGCTCACGTCGTACAACCAGCCCCAGCGCCTGCAAGTGAGCTATAGCTATGAATTGCCGCTGGGCGCGAACAAAGCCTTTCTGACGTATTCGGACTGGCGGCACTATCTGGTGGACGGCTGGTCGCTCAGCGGCACGGCGTCTCTCACCGCGGGAACGCCCATAGCGCTGCGGCCCGAATTCAACAACACCGGCGGCGTTATCAGCGCCTTGAGCGTGAATGTCGTGCCGGGCGTCAATCCCCAGGTGAGCAATCCCGGCCCAGCGCTGTGGTTCAATCCTGCCGCGTTCGATCAGCCGCCGGACTTCAGCTTGGGCGATGCTTCGCGCACCAGCTCCACACTAAGCAATCCGGGCGCGCAGAATTACGATCTGAGCCTGAGCAAGCGAATGGCGCTTGGCCCGGAGACCGCGGTGGAGTTGAACGCAACGGGTTTCAATTTTCTCAATCATGCCAATTGGAACGATCCCGACCCAGTCATCGGCTCGGCCAGCGCACCCAACCTGGATGCAGGAAAGATCATCGGCTCGCGCGGCGGCCGGGTGGTCCAGTTGGGCTTGAGGTTCAGTTTTTGATGCACGGAGTGGGGCGGACCCCCAGGTCCGCGCGGGTCCCCCTGGACCCGCATCTCGAACATGCGCTAGATGCACCACCAGGCCGACGGGGGCGTCGGCCGCGGACCAGGGGGTCCGCCCCACTCCTTTGTCTCTGGTGCTTACTCCTGCTTGCGAATGCGATACTGGGCGCGCCACCTCCCAGCTCCACACCCACCCAGGTCCGCATTTCCGCGTGGCTCGATCATGATCCCGCCCACGAACTTCAAGCTGCGGATTTTCATGCCACCATCGGCGGCGCGGACTCGCACATTCTGCGCATCGAGTGTCCGGATGACGATCTGGTCCTGTTGCTGGTGCTGGATCTTTCCTCGGGCGATCTGACCGTGATCGACCCAGCCAAGGAGACTCTGCTGGATGAGATTCGCAAACTGCCCGGGAAAACCTTCGTGGGTCTGCTCAGCGCAGGCGACGGCTTGCACGTGTTGAAGGATCCCACCGCGGATCGCGACTCTATTGCCGGCGAAATCGGCGTGCCGTCGCTCGCCGGAAAAACCGGCCTGCTCGCCACCGTGGATGCAATCGAAAGCATCGGCGACGCCATGCTGAAAAAATCGGCCGCACGCGTCGCAGTTCTCTTTGTGACGGATGGCGATGTGCGCAACTATCGGGAGGACTTCACCAATCCCGTGATCAATTCCAGCGACTCGCACGATCTCAGCCGCCGATTCCCGGAAACGCTGGTGCAGGAAAAAATCGCGAAGTTGAGTGCCGTCTTGGCCGCGCGGCAAACGCCCTTATTTATCGCCGATCTCAACCAGCGCGCCGATCGTCTGAATCAGGCTTATCACAATGGGCTGAAACAACTCGCCGAAACCACCGGCGGCGCGGCCTTCTTCAGCCGCTCCATCACAGAGATTCCGGCCGCCCTACAGAAGAGTTTCGAGACCGTGCAATCGCATTACAGCCTGACATTGGCCGTGCCCGAACACGCTTCCGCGCGGTTGCAGATCCATCTAACAGGTCCGGAGGGCGAACGGCTTTCGAGCTACCGGACGCGCTTGTTGTTGCATTCGAGGTAATACCATGACCCGCAAGACCATTCCACTCTGGTTCACCGTTGTGGCATTCCTGTTGCTGCTGGCCGCTGCCGGCGTCGCCATCTACCGGCAGGGTCACACGATTTCCGGCCAAGCGTCGCAGCTCTCTGAGCGCACCAGGGAGAATGATGCACTTCGCCGTCAACTTCGAGAGTTAAGCGCCACCCCAACGGCTCCGGCAGCCTCGGAGCCGGCTCCTGCTCCTTCTTCCACGATGCCGCGACCGCCTCGATCCGCTCCGGAAGCACTTGCCGTAGCCGAGCAACGCGTCCGCGAGTTGCAGGCATCCCTGGCTCAGTCGAATTCCGAGGTGGCGCGCTTGGAGGCTCGGGCCTCCGATCTGCAGTCCCGGGCGGACGCTGCGGCTGCTGAAAGTCATCGGCTGTCCGGGGAGCAGGAAAACGGCAGCAAAGATCTCGCGGCTGCCAACCAGGCTATTGAAACTTTGCGCGCCGAGCTGAAAACGACAGCCGGAAGGTTAGCTCAGCTCGAAACCGACAATGCCAGATCGAAGCAGGATGGCGCCTCGGCAAAACAATCCGCCGCGCAACTGGACCAGACCATCTCCGATCTGGAAGACGTATTCCGCCGCCGCGAGATGTACCTGAGCAATATTCTCCGGCGCTATCGGGAAATCACGGAGCAGTACCGCGCCCTGTCCGGAGTCATGGACAGCCGGCGCGACCGGCCGTCCGCTCCCGCGAGCTCTCCAGAAATCTCCCACATTCAGAACGCCATCACTCTTACCGAAGAGGACCTCAGACAGATTCACGCACTCGACGCGCAAGCCGAGCGCCTGGAGAAAAAACTTCCAGCGAAGTAACGCTTCCGGCGAACTGTCCCCTTGCTGACGCGCGGGGCTACCGATAGGATCCGGTTTGTAGCCCCGCACGTAAGTAAGGGGACAGCAATTTCAGGCGCGCTCGCGCAGTTCTGAAACGATTCTCGCCGCCAACCCCGCGTGGTCGCGGCCGAGTTCATGACCGGCGCCCCCCAGCTCGATCAACCGCGTTTCGGCGGGGATCAATTGAATGGCCTGCCGCAATTCCTCGAGCGATCCAAATGGGTCGCGCGAACCGTGGACAAAAATGGCCGGCGTCTGTAGCTGGGGAAAATGGGCCGTTCGCAATTGTGCCGGCTTTCGAGGCGGATGCAGAGGATAGGACAGCAACAGAAGACCATCCACCAGCCCGGGCGCTTCGGATGCCAGAATGCTGGCTTGCCGGCCACCGTAGGAATGTCCTCCCAACCAGACGCGGCCGCCCTTGCCCTCGCGAAACTTAAGTACTTCCACGCGAAGACCCTCTCGATCGCGCGCGGCTTCAGCCGGCCGCGGCGGTCCATACGGCCGCTCTTGCCGAAACGGCAGATTGTAGCGCAGTACGCGAACGCCCGACTCGACGAAGATATTCGCCAACGCAACCAACAATGGCGCGTTGCGATTTGAGCCGGCGCCGTGAGTGAGGATCAGAGATTCCAAAATGGAGCACTCGTCATAAACGAAAACGGACCGCCTGGGTGGGCAGCCCGTTTATGGTTTCTATTGGGTTGTTGATTAGGGTCGAAGAACATTCTCGGCCTGCAGTCCCTTGGGTCCCTGCTTCACCTCGAACTCCACCTCCAAGCCTTCTTCCAGTGTTCGATAACCGCTCATTTGAACCGCTGTAAAGTGGACAAAAACATCATCGCCGTTGGAGCGTTGGATGAATCCGTAACCCTTGGCGGCGTTAAACCATTTCACGGTACCTTTTTCTCTCACGTCTGAATTCTCCTAGCATCTGGCGCCATGCGCCAACGAACGAAGGCGCACAGTCGATTTAAAACTGGACCATAATATCACAAGACCCGCTGGCATCTGCAAGCGCCAGATGGCGTCTAAAGTGAACATGAACATGGGGAAAGGACTCCGGTCTCGACTGTTCGCCTGGTGGTATTTCGCAATCGGCGCCGGGTTTTTCCTGCTGGACATCAAAGGATGGTTGGTTGGAGAGCGTATGTGGCTGATAGTATTGCGCTTGGCTATAGCTGCTGGTTTTCTGGCGCTGGGTTTCGGGACCTGGAAGGCGAGGGAACGATGACGCTTTCTTCCGACTTTTTTCGCAATGTATAGTGGGTTTTACGCATTGCATTGTTGGGAGCCAAATTCAAACGCCTTGTCGAAGCTGACGGCAGTGGCCCGCATTGCCTGTGCAATGGATAGGGTGTATAATTTCTGCACCGAACCGAATGGTGGCAGGTAGACCCTTACATGCGCAGAGCGAGGAGAATACTGTCATGAGAATGGTATGGATGTTCAACGCAATATTAGGCTTATTGGTTTGCGTGTCTTCCACGGCGCTGGCCGAGGATCAAGGTACGAAGCCAAGCATCGAAAAGAAGCTCACGTCTGAATATGCGCTCACTAAAACCACGGACGACAAGACTGACATCGTGACCGCCGGAGCTGTCTTGGTCCTGCAGAAAGACAAGTTGTACATGGCGCCAACCGACGCCACCGGCAACCCTTGTCAAAACAACTACAAGGATGGAAAGCTTTCCCAAAGCGGCGCCTGCAAAGTCAACGAGACGTTCCGGAAGATTCCTGGGTTTGGACATGTCATCCCCGGCCAGGACAAAGCAATTGTCACACGTGCGTTTGTAACCGGCGAGAAGTTCTGGCTCACCAAGATCGACGTCCATGACGCCGGCAAGGATAAGGGGATCTACCTTGAATTCTTCACCGACGCCATCAACGACGTCCGCTATAAAGGTACGTTGATGATTCAGGTGAAGGCGCTGCCGTCGCCCGAGGATGCGCTGAAGCTGGTGGCCGAAGTGATCACGGTGGCTCCATCGGAAGAGGCGAAGGACGATAAGGAAAAGCCAGCGAAGCAAGGTGGCCAGCAGGGGGCCGCAGCACCTGCTGCTGCACCACCCGCTGCCGAAGCCGCCCCTCCGCCGGTTGAGGCTCCGCCACCCGTCATCGAGGCTCCGCCTCCGCCGCCAGCGGAGGTTTCCCTAGGGCAAACGCCAGATGAAGTGGTGGCCGCGCTGGGGCAACCCACTAAAAAAGCCAAGGTCGGCACGAAAGAGATTTACTTTTACAAGGATTTGAAAGTGACGTTCCTCAACGGCAAAGTGAAGGATATTCAGTAGTCGGGGGACTCGAGTGGTTTCAAACGAGATTACGGGAACAGAATAGAGGAATTCTTCAAATGAAAATGCTTGGACTTCGCAACGTTATTTGGACCAGACTTTTTCTGGTGTCCGCTGTTTTGACGCTGTTGGGCTGTCTGATGTTGAACGGCGCTGATACGAAAAAGGCCGCCGCTCCCGCTCCCCATGCCGCAGCGCCAGCCGCCCATGCCGCAGCGCCAGCCGCCCATGCCGCAGCGCCTGCTGCGCACTCGGGAGGAACAGCCGGCACGCCTGGTGCGCATGGAGCCACCACCACGTCCCATGGCGCGACCACCACTACTGGGTCACACGCAACTACCACCACCTCGCACGGTCCAACAACAGGCTCACCGAAAACTGGTGGCGCGACAACCACCACGCACGCCACCACAAGCGGGGCGAAGCCAGGCGGCGCGGCGGGCACACCAGGAAAGGCAGGCGCCGCAGCGGGTACACCCGGTAAGGCCTCAGTCGGCAGCAAGCCGGCGGCCGGTGGCGCCGCGGGTCATACCAACCCGGCCAGCGCGGGCGCAAGCAAAGGCGGCACGGCTGCCGCTGGACATGGATGGAGCGCAGGCAAGGCCCCTAAGGGTGCCTCCTCTACCACGGCGAAGAACGGCGCCACGGTGAACAAGCGCGCGGACGGAAAAGTCGCGTCCATCCATGACACCAAGCGCAACATGGACGTTCATCACGGGCTGAACGGAAGCCGTCGCGTGTCAGTAGAGCGTGCCGATCATTCCCGCGTCGTGGTGGATCGGCGCGGCCGCGGTTATGTGGAACACGGTTATGGTTATCATGGCCATGACTACAGGGCCCGGAGCTATTATTATGGCGGCCGCGCCTACAACCGTTACTACGGGAACTATTATTATCACGGGATGTATGTAAACCCGTATTATCCGGGCTTTTATTACGCGCCGGCTTACTATGGCTGGGCCTACAATCCATGGGTTTCGCCCGTGCCCTACGCGTGGGGCTGGGGCGGCAATCCCTGGTATGGATATTACGGCGCTTACTTCACACCTTATCCGGTGTATCCGAGTGCAGCATTTTGGCTGACGGACTATATCGTTGCGCAATCGCTTCAAGCGGCATATGTGGCCCAGGCGGCAGCTCTGTCCAATGTCGCTCCCATGACGCCGGATGTCAAAGCACTGGTCGCCGATGAAGTGAAGCGGCAGCTCGCGCTAGAAAATGCCGAGGCCCAGGGCGCGGCCAAGGGCGCCGATCCGGACCCGGCGTCAAGCAGCATTCAGCGAATACTGACGGATAACGCCGCGCATGTCTTCGTCGCAGGCGTGGACCTGGATGTGGTGGATTCTGCCGGATCCGAGTGCGCCATCAGCGAAGGCGATGCCCTCCAACTGCAGCCCGGTCAGACAGCGCCAGACGCCACGGCCGCGAACCTGACGGTGCTGGCCAGCAAGGGCGGCAAGGAATGCCCCAAGGGCGATCTGGTGTCGGTGGGTCTCCAGGACCTGCAGGACATGCAGAACCACATGCGCGAGACGATCGGTCAAGGCATGCAAGAACTGAAAGAGAAAGCCGGCAAGGGTGGACTGCCCGCGGCTCCGGCTGGGGCCAACGCTCCAACCACGCCGTCGGCCATGGCCTCCGCTGCACCTCCGCCCGATACCAATGTCCAGGCTGAGCTCAACGAGCAACAGCAGCAAGCCGACCAGGCCGAAAAGGAAGCTGGCGAAACCCCGGCTGCCATAGCACCGCCGGCCGCGCCGCCTGCGGAGATTTCCGTCGGCCAGACCGTTGACCAAGTGGAAGCGGCCTTGGGGCAGCCCAAGAGCAAAGTGAATCTTGGGGCCAAGAAGATTTACGTCTACGACAGCATGAAGATCACGTTCAAAGACGGCAAGGTCTCGGACGTTCAGTAGCTGAAACGCGTCATCGTGGGGGCAGCCGCTTTCGCCCAGACTGAGGATTCTGCCGTCATAGTGGGGCAGACCCCCAGGTCTGCGCGGGTCCCCCTGGACCCGCTCTTCGCCAACGGAATCAGCTTCCTTCAAAACCCGGCAAGCCGACGAGGGCGTCGGCTGCGGTCCAGGGGGACCGCCCCACTAAGAATGCNNTCCAGGGGGACCGCCCCACTAAGTATGCAAATTGGGCGCTTTCGCCTTCCAACGCGGCAGATTCGCCGCCAGTGCTCGCAGCAGCAGCGCCAGCGCTATAAACGGGACTGGATTTACATACCGGTGGAAATCCGTGATCACGATGTAAAGCAGAAACAACATCGCGAGCACCAGTAGCCCGATCGCACCCAGCTTTTTGGCCCAGGAACTTCGGAAAACCACCAGAATAATTTCGACGGATGCCAGGAATAAAAAGCCGAATACGTAATTAAGCACGGGAGATCCTTCGTAATACCGGTCGTCCAGCAACGCCTCGATGAAATTCGCCTGCAGAAAGACGCCGGGAATCTGCCCCACCACGGTGGTTTTCACGTCTTGATCCCGGCTGATCTCTCCGATCACCACAATCTTCCCGCTCAATGCCGACAGCTCACTGGGCGCTCCAGGACAGGCCGTTGCATCCTCGCCCGGCTTCACTTCGCGGCCACAGAGTACGAAGCCCGCCAGGTACCGGTAGGGCTTGAACTGATCGAGATCTAGGAAGCTGATGTAAGGGTTCCTCACGGAATGAAGGAGTTTCGCCAGGTACGGGTGTCTCGCCTCCAAGTTCCCCTTCTCATATGCCTTGGCCGCCGTCAACGCCAAGGTTTCGCGCCAAACCTGGCCGGTATCGCGATCCATGTCGGCCTTGCTGCGATAGACCTGCCACTCTAGCGGCAGCTTTCTGGTGTCTCGATCGATGTTCACGATGGCTTCCCTGAGACCCAATCCGCTCAGCAAAGACGGCTGCAGGTACGTGCTGTCTACAATCCGCCGGCCAACCACAACAGGAATTTTGGCGTTCACTTCCGACATGGCCGCTATCAGAGCCGCGTTGATCCCGCCGGGACACGAAGTTTCGCCGAAAAACTTATCGATTACGATCACGCCAGGCATAGCAGCGGCAATTCTTCTGATCAATACCGACATCATTTGCCGCTGACGGCACAGATCCAGCAGCCCAACCGAACCCGGATCGCGTTCCGGATCGATCTCGACCACCGCTGTATAACGAGGGATGGGATTCCGGGGAGTTGCGACCATCCGCTGGTAGAGGCCGCTGAATGCCAGCGCGGCGCTGGTCACGCCGGACTCTCCCGAAGCGATCCCGCGGTCCACCCATTCATCAATACCGGCAGCCAGCACGCAGGTGACCAGGAAAACACAACCGAACAGGATCGCTCGCCGCGCCAGATCTTTGCGGTGCAACCCCAGCCCTTGTCGTCCGTCTGGTTGCGTGGTAGCTGCCGCGGCTGCATCTGCCAGTGATGTCAGTCTGCTAGGGATTGCGGGATTTCCTACCGGCGCCTTAACCAGACTGTATAAGTGAATCTTCACGCCGTGCTTGACTTCGTAAACTCCCAGATCCTGGAGGCACTCCCGCCAATCGCTAAATTGCTCAAGAACCTCCGCGACGTTTCGCGACAGCAGGATGTGGCCGGCGTCGCCGCAGTCCATGACACGCTGCGCCATGTTGATTCCGCCGCCAACCACGTTCACCCCTTCTCGAATGTCCGCGTGGCGGTGGACGGGTCCGGTGTGGATGCCCATGCGAAGGCTAAGCGTGCGGTTATGTTGCTGAGAGTTGGCGATCTCGAGTGCGCATTTGACCGGCGACAGAGGGTCGCGCAGAAATACCAGGCCCATTCCATCGCCGGTGGGAAGCGAGATTAGCTCATTCTGATCGCGCGCGCGCCGGAATTCAGCGCTTTCCCGCACTATTTTTTGGAGAAGGGTCAGCAGTTCGGTCTGCCGGTCGATGGGCTGCAGCGAGTAACCAACGATATCCACGAACAGGACGTGCGCAATTTCGTAGGCAGCCGCGGATTCCTCGGAAGGCATGGCGTGATACCGGATGGTAGCAAACTGAGCCGTCCGTCAGAAGCCGTGAAGAACTCGGTTCGCAGGCGAAAGCGCCTGCGCCACGTGGGGCAGACGCTTTCGTCTGCCAACAGTTTTTAATGCTTTGCCCGATTCAAACCCAGCGCCCGGATGCGTTTGTGCAGATTGGTCCGCTCCATGCCAAGCGAACGCGCGGCGCCGGAGACGTTCCAACTGGATTCCTCGAGCGCGCGCAGAATGTGATCGCGCTCGGCTGATTCGCGCGCTTCCTTCAGATTCGAGCGCGGCGAGAAATCCTGGGGCAGGCGGATTTCGACCGGCGCCGACTCAGCCGTCAGATGATCGCCCTTGGTGAGGATGGCCATGCGCTCCACAATATTGCGCAGCTCGCGCGCGTTTCCAGGCCAGGAATAGGACTCCAGGATCGGATACGTTTCGTCGACAATCCGCTTCGAGTGAAAATTGTTGCGCACACAGAAATCGTCCAGAAAATATTCGGCCAGCGGCGCGATATCCTGCGGCCGCTCGCGCAAGGATGGCACCCGAATCGGTACCACGCACAGCCGGTAGTAGAGATCTTCCCGGAACTTCTGCTGCGTCACCAGGTCCATCAGATTGCGGTTGGTGGCGGAAATAACCCGGACCGCCACGCGGATCGGCTGCTCGCCTCCCACCCGGTGGAACTCACCCTCCTGGAGAACCCGCAGCAGCTTGGCTTGCGATGCGGCATGCAGGTCGCCTACTTCATCCAGGAATATGGTGCCGCCATCGGCCAGTTCGAATTTGCCTTTTCGCGTGGAAATAGCCCCGGTGAAAGCTCCCTTTTCATGACCGAAAAGTTCGCTCTCCAGGAGATCCGAAGGGATTGCCGCACAATTCACTTTCACGAACGGACCGTTGGCGAATGGGCTTTCGCGATGGATATGCGCGGCCAGCAGTTCCTTGCCTGTTCCCGATTCGCCCTGGATGAGAATGCGGGCGTCGGAGCGGGCGGCGAGCGTCGCCTGTTCCACTACGCGAAGGAAAACGGGGCTCGATCCAATCATGCGCGAGCCGGCGCCAACCAGCTCCCGCAGCCGTTCGTTCTCGCGGCGCAGGTTCACCTGTTCGAGCGCGTTCTTAAGGGACAGCAGCACCTTGTCGCGGCTGAGCGGTTTTTCAAGAAAATCGAACGCACCGGTGCGTGTGGCGTCCACCGCATCGCGAATGGTGGCGTGCCCCGAGATCATAATGATGGGCGCCGGAAAGTCGCGTTCGCGTAACTGGCGCAGCAGATCGATGCCGCTGCCGTCGGGAAGGCGCACATCCAGGAGCAGCGCGTCGGCGCGGCTGGCCACGGCCTTTGCGTCCGCAATGGTTCTGGTGACGGTAACCGCGTAGCCTTCGCGCTCCAAAATCATGCGCAGCGAGCTGCCGATGTTCGGTTCATCGTCGAGGATGAGAATGCGCTGGGCGGGCATGTTAATAATCCATCGAATAGTAACCTGGGCGGCTACGAACCGTAAACTCAGGCCGGCTAATTTCAACTCGAATTCTATGGTAGCCCTGCTCCTGGATGTTGGACGGCGTGTAGCTCAACAGGTATTGCCCGTGGATCTCCTCGCCGATCTTGGTGACTGCTTCTTCGAACGCATGCTGCTTAAAGAACCCGTATTGTAGCCCGCCCGTGTAGCGAGTGAGGACCGAAAGTGGATTCTCGACAACAAGGGTCTTTATTCCGCTGTAGATTTCCTTGATCAGCGCCATGGGGTCCAGCGACAATCCTCCGGGGAAGATCTGGCCCGCCGCATGCGCTCGCGAGATGTTCATCGAATAGATGAGAATATTGTTCACCTCTGCCTCGGCAACCGCATCGCGCAGCTTGCTTTCACTACCCTGATCGCGAGTTTCCGAGATCAGCAGCAGGATGCGGCGGCGCTCGGGTGGCCGATTCTCAAGCAGACGGATGGACTGCAACGTGGCATCGATCAGATGACTCTTGCTGAATGCGGTATCAACCAGCTTCAGCGCATGCGTGAGACGGCCGAGGTCGCCGGTGAAGTCCTGAATTAGTTCCACTTTCTGATTGAAGGTGAGAATGGCCGCCTCACCGCCATCGCCCACCACCAGTGTGCCGAGAAGCGGTCCTAGTTGGTGGATCTGCGGCAGGACACCTTCCATGGCATTGTTGTCCTGAATAGCGACGGCCAGCGAGATGGGCAGGAAGTCGGCATCTTCGTGGATTTGTTGCGGGATATCGTTGTCATAGAGGGTGAAATCCTGTGCGCCCAGACCGTTGATGAATTTACCGTGTTGGTCGGTGACGGAGGTGGGTGCGATCACCAGCCGCACGGGGACGCGAGCGATGGGCGGTGGTTCCTGCGCGAGTAAAATCAGCGGAAGAATCGTGGCGCACGCTCCCAAGCGTGCCGCGTTCACACTCGTGTGAACGCCTTTTGTTTTTTTAGGGTGTTCGCAAGAGTGCGAACACGGCACGCATGAGTGCGTGCGCCACAAGGGCTCACACAGAAGGGGTAGTAAGAAAGATCTATCCAGCCGGCAGCAGGACACGGAAGGCCGCTCCTCCCAGTTCGCCTTGGACCAACAGGATGTCGCCGCCAGAGAGCAGCGCGCTCTTACGCGCAATGGATAAGCCCAGTCCCATGCCACCGCGTTTGAACGAAATGGTTGGTTCGAACAACGTTGTGCCCGCACTGACCCCGGGGCCGGAGTCGTGAACTTCAATTGCCACTTGGCCACTCGATGCCGCCGTGACGCCCAACACCAAGCCCCCCGGCTCCGCGGCCTGCGCTGCATTTTCGAGCAGATTAGTGAGGACGCCCTTCACCAAATCTTCGTCCGCGTAAACCTTGGGCCGGTCCGGCGCAAGGCGCGTGCTATACACCACCTCCGGATGAGCGGCTCTCAGAAATGCGATGCGTTCTTCGAGCATCAAATTTATATCGATTGGCCGGGGCGAAATGGGTGGCTCGCTGGCAAAGTCGGAGAACGCGCGCACACGTCGCTCCAGGCCCACGATCTCATCTACCACGATCTGCGCGGCCTGCTCGTAGAACTCACCACCGGCGCCGTTCTGACGTGCAACAATCTCTTCCATCGTCAGCCGGATCGGCGTGAGCGAATTTTTCACCTCGTGCGCCATCTTTCGCGCCAGCGCCTGCCAGCTTTCCAGGCGCGTGAGGTAGACCAATCGTTCCTGGGTTTGCTTCAGCTCCTCGGCCATGCGATTGAAGGCCTGAATCGCGGCGCCGATTTCGTCGTCGCGCGCCACAGCCACGCGATAATCCAAATGGCCGGCGGCAACCTCTGACAGGCCCGTTGTTAGCTGGCGGATGGGACGACTGATGCGGTGGGCGATGTAAATCAGCGCACCGAACGCGACCACCCAAACGGTGGCCGCCAATACAAGAAATCCGCGTCTCAGATCGCGGGCGGCACCGGCAGTCACCAATGCGCGGGCGTGCGCATATTGTTCTGAGAGTTGATTCATCTTCACTCCATGTAGCGAAGTGGAGTAGACCCAAACCTCATCGCCGTGACGGACCAGGTAGTCCATACGGTCGCCTTGATTTCCCGCCAGCCCAACATGCTCTGGTTCACTGGAGGCGAAGAACTCTTGGACTGCGGGGGGCCATTGAGTTTTGCCGGTTGCGGTGAAGCGCTCCGGAGCCACCCGCCCAAGCGCAGCATCCTGCTTCAGGGACTCGCGGGTGCGCTGGTACAACTCACGTCCCGTTTTCTCCAGCGCCTTGGATACCTGGTCCAGCTCTACTGTGGAGGCCAGCGAGAAACTGGGTTCGAGCAACGATACCGAAATCCACGCGGTCACGAGTAACGGCGCGAGTGTTGCCACGGCAAACACCACGATCAAACGGTTACGGAGGCGATTCATTGCTTCACATCGGCGAGATGAAACGAAGCCGATTCGAGCGTCCAATGGTCCTGTTGAGGCCGCGGCGGACGGCTCAGTAGCTGAATTAAAGCCGGAATGCTGATGCCGGAGTCAGCGTTGGAAGAGGCGTGTTCCTTCGGCTCGGCGGTGCGAATGTCGAGGCGTGCCCAGAGTTCTTTGTCGGCAGGCAGGCCTGCAGAGGGCACAAACAAATTATCGAGGCACCACGATTCAGCGGCAATGGCGGAAAGACCCGCTGCCGATTTGCGGAAATCGCGGAGCCGCACCACTCGAAACCTCTCCTCCCACACGTCGTAACTTATGCTGAATCGCTCCACGGCGGGCTGCCCTACAAAGTTGTTCTTCAAACCGGCGGCGATACGGAGCTGAAAATCAAACGGGACCGTCACACCGTCGCGCAGCCGCTCCAGAGATTTGCCGCTCAAAAAATGCAATCGCGGAGCAAGCACGCGGATCTGGTCGGCAAAGCGGCGCACGAATAGATCCTCGCTGGACGCACTAAGGCCCAGGAGTTCCAAGCAAAGCAGCGCCTGCAGAAAAACCTGCGCTGCCAAGGACCGCTTTGTCGTACCCGTCAAAAATTCATACCTGCGATAAAGACCGGCTCAGCGTGGCCTTGCCGGATGGGGAATGCCACCGCCACGAGAACCGCCCCTTTCTGAAAAAGTCCCATGCCGCTGGATATTCCAACACCCACCGAGTGCCGGGCCTCCGGCGTTGTTCCCTGGTCCCAAACCGCACCTGTATCATAGAATACCCGCACCACGCGGTACCCATAGGTGACGGAGCCGTGGATCATTCGGTTTCCGCCCAAAGGGTCGATATCATACTTATCCCAGCCACGCAGCGTGGTGTTGTCACCCAGCACAAAACGCTCAAACAGCGGAGCGCGTCCGTAAATCAGTCCTCCCACCAATGCTATCTCGATAGACTGATGGTCGTGAATCAGAGCGTAGCGCACGCTCAAGGCATGCCGGGTATAGGCCAGGTCCGACCCGATTGATCTGGTGGCCGCGCGCAGGTTGTAGCCTGCATCCAGCTCCTGGTTGGTATCATCCGAATCGATCCAACGCTGATGATAGCGCAGAGTATTTATCACTGCGTTAGCCGATTCGGATGGCGCGGCCGAAAGTTGAGGCTGCAATTGTTCCAAGCTGAAGCCGATAGTGAGCGTTAACGGCGTGGCTAGAACAAAAGTGGCGCTGGGCTCAAAGTTCATTCTGGAACGATAAGCCCCAGCGCCGAGGGAAGAAGCATCTACACCACTCGCGATCGCGCTCAAAGTGGCGCCGTTGTACTGTTCGTGATAGGCATCGAATTCGAAGCCCACACTGACCCGATCGGAGCCCAGCGATCGCCGTTCATACTTGGCCTGTATCCCGGTAAAACGTTCGGCCAGTGAGTCGCCATCGCTCAGCCCGGCGAAGCTGAATACATTCGCGCCAATTCGCCCGGTGGCTTGGCCGGCGCCGGTCCCACCTTCCCGCGAGTTGTAGGCGAACTTCGGAATGGATACATCGAAGTCGCTCTGTCCTTTTTCAACTTCGAAGAGAACCTTGATGGAATCCGGGTTACCTCCACGCAGCAGCTTGAAGGTAACGTTGTGCGCGCGCAATTCGCCGCGGATCCTGCCGGCCAGACGCTTCACCGCTTCGTCGTTGAGCCGGGAGCCGATCAGCCGATGCATTTCATCCAGGATGGAGGTGCTGAGCCGGTAGTGATGCTGGTTGCTGAGGTCGACGCTTTCGACGGTGTACCGCGAATTGACGTTCAGATCGGTGGCCTGATCCTGGTCCGCTGTGTCGTCGGCACGCTGCGCAGTTTGACCGAATAGAGCGGCGGCAGCCAGGAGCGGGATGAGGACGAGCTTCATGGCGACTGGAGAGTGCAATCGGGATTCCATCGGTAAGTTATTGTAGCAGCGACGGTTATTTGCTGGCGATGTGTGCGGTTCCCGCACAGGTGTAGCAGTGCTCAACGTACGGCCACTCGCAGGAGTTTGCGGATGGCCGCATCCACCTCGGCCTGCGGGCTATTGGAGACAATGGGAATATGTTGCAGCCGGACGGCCCGGTTTTGTCAACGATCCACTCCTGGCCGAGGGTTATCCTGGGCAGGAGCTGTTTCGCATAGGCTTCGCCGATCATGACCTGGAACGTGTATTTCTTGTCGTGCATGAATGCCACGAGTTTGTCCGGGTCCTCGTCGATGCTCAGAGTGACAAGCTGAATGTCGCTTCGATCTTTCGTTGCATCGTAAATCGCCTGAATCCCCGCAAGGTGGGGCCGGCAGGGCCCGCACCAGGACGCCCATAGATAAACCATGGTGATCTTACCTTCCAGGTCCGCGTTGGTCCATGTTTTGGAACCGAGGCCTGCGAGGTCGAACCTTGGCAGTTTGTAATTGAGGGCGGCCCATGGCTCGAATGGCATTCCGAGAATTCCTTGGGGAACGCCCGCCGGAAGCGCTGGAACGCTGGAAAAGGCGGACCAGCCTTCTTTCGCGCCTCCCAGTTGGGTCCAGCGAGCGTGAGTTCCTTTTTGTTGCCCGGATAAACTCTGCGGTAGTAGGGATTCGTTATGACTTTCTGCAGAAACGCGAGCGCGTCCACATTTCTTCCCTCCGCCTGCGCGAGTTCCGCGGATAGAGTATAGTCCTTCGCTTCATAATCCGGAAAGGTTTCCAGTGGGTCCTGATCAAAATGTATCTTGAAGTCTCCATCCAGCCAGCTTCGAATTCGCGCAATCGTGGCGTGAGCCCGGTCGAACTCCTTCATCTTGATTTGGGCGGTGGCCAGCGTGCATAGCGGGCTGAAGAGCCTTGAGCCGAACTGCGCATCGTCAACCAAATCGGCGAGTGAAGGTTGCGGCGGAAGCGGGGGCCGCGAGCGGGCGTCCAGCCATTCGATTTCGGAGGCGATCAAGGCCTCACCGTCTTTAACATTTGTATCGTTAGCAACCCAGTCATAAGCGGCTACCGATGCGAATGTGTGAGGAGGGCTGAGCCGGATCAGGTTTTCGTCCACCTGCTTCCACAATTCGGCGGAGCGGTTCTGCGTGTCCAAGAGCGACTGCCTGCGCTGAATCCAAGCCCATCTGCTATCCGGCCATTTGGCGACCCACTCGGCTGAGACTTCGAAGAGCGATTGCGCACGGGAAGTGTGGTCCGACTCCCGATGCTGAAGGTCCCACGCTTTGTATGCCTCAGACGCCGGGTCAGCTTGGGCGTGGAGAAAAAGCGGCGCCATCGCCAGGAGCAAGAGTTGTTTCATTCAGCCCCCTACCTTGATTCCATGACGTGAAACTGGCGAGGAATGTGCAAGTCCAGTCTGGCTACGGAACTTTCGCGGCCTTCGCGCGCTGATCGGCTGCGGCCAGGACACCGTCTACAGAAGGAACAATCAACTGCCGGCGCCCCAGCTTGATGAGGCCACGGCGCGCCAGTGTGTTGAGCGTGGTGGAAGTTGTTTCCCGCGTAGCGCCGATCAGGCTGGCCAGCTCGCCTTGCGAGAGCGGGATCGAATACTCCGATCCGTTCGCTTTCGCGCCGAACATGCGCGCTAGTTCGGCCATGTAATAGAGGATGCGATATTCCACGTCGTGGAGGCACAGCAGCTCGATCTTTTTCTCCAATTGACGTTTGCGCACCGTCAGCACTCCCGAAATATCGCGCCAGAGTTCAGGACGCTTTTCGCATACGCGCAGAAATATATCGCGTGGAATAACGTAAATCACGCCCTCCTGCAAGACCTCGGCCGCCATTGTGCGGCTGGACTCGGATCCCAGGCACTGTTCGCCGAATATTTCGCCGGCCCCCACGATCTGAAGAATGATCTCCTTGTTGTCCTGGCCCCGTTTGTAAGTCTTGACCAGCCCCGAGTCAATGAAAAAAATCATGTCCGCAGGACTGCCCTCGGAGTAGACAGTTGCGAAACGCCGGTTGGGAGAGAACTTCGTCACTCCGTCCTGGCCGATCAGATCGCTACGCACGGCGGCGGCGAGAGATGTAGATTGCAAATCCATCGATCCTGTTAATTATAGTCCGAATGTCAAGCCCATTGTCACAAATAATGTACCCCTATGAGGAATCTCGCAACTGACTGGCGAACTTCGCGGCCCGGCGAAAATGCTCCTGCATCGGCGCAGGCTCCAGACCCTTGGAAAACTCCTCTAGCTCAGCGATGTAACTTCTGAGAGCGATTCGAATAGATTCCCGATTGGTGGCCAGGATATCGCCCCAGATATCGAAGGAACTAAGGGCCAGGCGCGTGCTGTCTACAAGAGCCGGACCGAAGACGCCGGATTCGGGCTCCGAGCGGCCTTCGAGCAGTGCCGCCAAAGCAGTGGAAGCAAGCTGCGGCAGATGCGAGGTGTAGGCCACGATCTGGTCGTGTTCCCGGGCACTCAAAATTACGGTGAAAGCGCCAATTTTCTCGATCCAGCCAATAAAATTCCGAACTTGCGGGCTCTTCAGTTCAATGTCCGAACGTGGCGTCAGGACGTAGGGGCGTCCGACGAACAAATCAGCCTCAGCCGCTTCGACGCCCCGCCGCTCGCGGCCCGCCATGGGATGCCCACCCAAGAACTGGCAGCGCGAGATCGCCGCAGCTCGTTCCACAATAGTACTCTTCGTACTACCTGCATCTGTGACTAGCGCATCCGGGCGCACCCAGCCATCGAGTTCCGGCAGGATTTCGATAATGCGAAGGATGGGCTGCGCCAGGTAAATCAAGTCCGCAATCTCGGCCGCGTTCTGAGCAGGCATTCCCTCATCGATGACTCCGAGTTCGAGCGCGCGCTGAATCGTTTCGGGCGAACTGACACCGATCATGCGCCCGGAAAAACCGGCCTTTCGCAAAGCCAGCGCGAACGATCCGCCGATGAGCCCGACTCCGAAGATGGCTACGGTATTCACGCGTGGGGCGGACCCCCTGGTCCGCGGCCGACGCCCACGTCGGNNGCGGACCTGGGGGTCCGCCCCACGATTTCACGGGAATAAGTAGTTCTGGGGAAACTGAGTGACATTTGAAGAGCGCTTAAATTGACCGATCTACAGCCTTGGCGATGATCCGCAACTGGTCCATCAATTCCGCGAACTGCTGCGGCCGCAGCGATTGAGCGCCGTCGCTGAGAGCGTGATCGGGATCGGGGTGCACTTCCACAAGCAACCCGTCGGCGCCGGCGGCCACGGCTGCGCGCGCCATCGGCAAAACCTTGTCGCGGCGGCCGGTACCGTGCGATGGGTCGGCCACGATGGGCAAATGCGAGAGCGACTTCACCACTGGGATGGCCGAAATGTCCATAGTGTTACGCGTGGCGTTCTCAAAAGTCCGAATGCCGCGCTCGCACAGGATCACGTCGTAATTGCCGCCCGCGAGTATGTACTCAGCGCTCAACAGCAGTTCTTCAATGGTGGCGGAAATGCCCCGCTTCAGTAGGACCGGTTTGCGCAATTCACCCAGTTGCCGCAGCAGATTGAAGTTCTGCATGTTGCGCGCGCCCACCTGCAGGATGTCGGCGTAAGTGGCCAGCAGCGGGATCTGTGTTTGATCCATCACTTCGCTCACCACCAGAAGTTTATGGCGGTCGGCGGCCTCACGCATCATCCGCAAGCCTTCTTCGCCCAGGCCCTGGAAACTGTAGGGCGAAGACCGCGGCTTAAAAGCGCCGCCACGGATCACTTTGGCCCCGCCGCGCGCCACTATTTCCGCCGCTTGTTCAATCTGGTCGCGATTCTCGACGCTGCAAGGACCGGCCATCATGATCACCTGATTGCCGCCTATTTCGACGCCGTCTACTTTAACGATGGTCCCGCCGGGCCGGAAATGACGGCTTGCCAGTTTGTAAGGCGATACGATGCGGTGGCATTCCTTGAC
>PMOK01000332.1:0-357 GCA_003162425.1 Bryobacterales bacterium
TCTTCCCAGTTGAGGCGGGTATGGGCTCGGAGCGATACCCAGCCGTGCTGGCCCACATAAGGAGTGCGGTAGAAGCGGGAATCCTCTAGAAAGATCGGCTGCATTTTCTTGCCGACCTTGACGCAGATGGATAGCTCGCCTTTGTATGTTTCAAGCACGGTGAAGGTCTTGGTTCCAACCTGAAAGGTAGGGTGGCCAAAGGTCACCGTCTCGCTGGTCTTGGGCAGCGCCAGACAGATCTCACGAAGTTTGGTGAGGATCTTTTTTTCGTCCATCAATCTATCAGCGTATCGTAAACGCCTGCAGCCGGGAACCGCAAATGTAGCGCACGCACTCCAAAGTGGGGCGGACCCCCTG
>PMOK01000332.1:370-6408 GCA_003162425.1 Bryobacterales bacterium
CAGGGGGACCCGCGCGGACCAGGGGGTCCGCCCCACGAAACGTCCGTCCATCCGGGACCAGTGTTTTCGGTTACAGGTAACGATCCCGAAGAATCCCCAGGTGATGCAGCTCGTGGCCGGCGATGATGTAACCAAGAGCGCGGACTGTGATGGAGTTTTGACTGGCCGTGCCGGATCGGAGCAGATCCTCCGGCGTAAGGGAGCGAAAGAAAAGAATGGTGGAGCGGCGAACGTGATCGAACTCCGCGATTAGATCGTTCCAGGGGCGGGAATCGAAGTTAGCGGCGGCAACGTAAGGATCCTGATCGAAGCCGGGCAGGGGAGTCGGGTCTCTGCGGGCGAACCGGAGGGCCCGGTAGGTGAAGATTCGTTCGGCGTCGATTAAGTGTCCAAGAACCTCTTTGATGCTCCATTTGCCGGGGGCGTAGCGATATAGCGATTTTTGCTCGCCGATGGCGCCCAGCATCGGGAGTGACTGGGCCAATTGGGCATCCAGCGTCTGGGTCAGATCGCCGCCTGGAACAAGCGAGACATAGCGGCCATAGTAGGAGTTGTATTCGGTAACCTCAGGCGGGGTGATCATGAATCAATCGTAGCCTAAAGTACTGAGGCGTAACGGTCGAACAATAGACGTGCCTGCCGAAGGACGCTCCGCCCGGAGTCTAATCGTTACCGTTGTCTTCGGGCTTCTGGGCCTGGCGGCGAACCTCACGCACATCACAATTTTCACCGGTGCGACGCTGCTTTTCGGCGGCGTGTTCCACTTGGCCATCGCGCTGCTCTACGGGCCGTTCTATGGCCTGCTGGCAGCCTCGATCACAGCGCTTCCCGCGATGGTGTTATGCGAGCATCCGGTAACGGCTTTGATCCTGATTTTGGACGCCCCGGTGGTGGGCTGGCTGGCGCAAAGGAAGCGGCTCCCTCCCATAATCGCGGACCTGATCTACTGGGCTACGATCGGGACCCCGCTCGCGATCCTGCTCTATATCGTGGTGTTGAACCTTCCATCCCCGCAAGGCTGGGTGGTGGCCGTGAAACATCCAGTGAACGGCTTGCTGAACGTGATGCTGGCTGAAATCCTGATCAGCCTTCCGGTAGTTCAGAGATATTGCAGCCGAGCATCCACCACCATCGAGCGGCAGCCGCTGCGCGCGCACTTGGTGCACGGCTTTCTGCTAGTGGCGATGGTGCCGATGATGTTGCTCAACATTGTAAACGGCCAGATGTACGCCGACCATCAGGAAACGGAAGCCGGCCAGCGGTTGCACGAGGCCGCGACGGCCATCCGGGAAGATCTTGAAGAGTACGTGACGCGCCACCAGCAAGCCATCATCTCGCTTTCCCAGGCCATCACCAACGAAGGGCGGCTTGATCCCGATACGTTGAACATCCGGTTGGAGCAAAGCCATGCGGTTTATCCCGGTTTTCAAACGCTGGTTGTCGCCAATGCCGAGGGAGTGCCCGTCAGCGTGCATCCACTTCTGGGAGCGGATGGTAAATCAACGCTTTCGAAGCCGCGAACGCCCTATGCTGAGAGCGCCACACTTCGGGATCGCGAGTACTTCCTCAAAACCATCGAGACGCGGCGCTCCCAGGTTTCGGATGTGTTCCTGGGCCGCGCCTCACTGCAGCCGGTGGTCTCCATCACCGCACCGCTTTTTACCAAGACCGGTGAATTGTTCGGGATTCTGGCGGGTTCGCTCAGGCTCTCTCATTTCGAGCAGTTCAATCAGAACTATCGGACTCTGAATAGCGCTGCGATTCTGATTTTGGACCAGCGCAACCGCGTGATTTACTCTAGCCGCCGGGGCGATTACAGGACACTCGAATCCATGGACAATGCGCCGCTGGTGAAAGGCTCGCGGCAGGCGGCCGGCCGCGCGACGTTCGCCCTGGACCATTCTGATTCCAAGGGGCGCAATGCACAATATCTGGTGAGCCACGCCATCTGGCCAGCTACCAATTGGCGCGTTCTGGTGGAGCAGCCGCTCTCTGAGATTCACCGGCAAACCGAGCGCTATTACATGCTGACAGCGGCGTGGCTGCTGGGTGCGATAGGGCTTTCGCTCTTGTTCGCGCGCGTGATCGGCGGCGGCATCACGGCGCCTCTGGAGTTGCTGGTGAAGCGTGTCCGGCAGTTCACCATGAAGGGCGATCCGCCGCAGAAAGTGCAGTTGCCGGCTCAGGCGCCCGCCGAGCTGGAGCAGCTAGTGGACGATTTCGATCAGATGTCGGTGCGTCTGAACGAATCCTACCAGCAATTGCAGGAAGCGCTGGCGGATCGGGAGCGCTTGAACGACGAGCGGGGCGCTCTGTTGGCCGATCTGGATCGCAAGGTTCGCGATCGCACCGCGGAGCTGGCGGAGGCGAAGTTGCGGGCCGAAGAGGCCAGCCGCGCCAAGAGCGAGTTTCTGGCCAATATGAGCCATGAGATTCGCACTCCGATGAACGGCGTTTTGGGCATGATGGGGCTGGTGCTCGGGACGCACCTGGATGACGATCAGCGGGAGAATCTGCGGGTAGCAAAAACATCCGCGGATTCGTTGTTGACGGTGCTGAACGACATCCTGGATTTCTCGAAGATAGAGGCTGGCCGGCTGGAGCTGGAATCTATTCCGTTTTCGGTGCGGCATTGCGTTACGGCAGCGGTGAATACGCTGGAATTCGTGGCGCGTGAAAAGGGATTGCAGCTTTCGGCCACGGTGCATCCCGAGGTTCCGGATCAATTGGTGGGCGATCCGCACCGGTTGCGCCAGGTCTTGCTGAACCTGATCAACAACGGATTAAAGTTTACCAAAGCCGGATCGGTGCGGGTGCAAGTGCGGCTGGAGGAGCAGCACGACGGTGCGGCCACCATTCGATTCGACGTGTCTGATACCGGCATCGGGCTCTCGAGAGAGCAACAGAAGGTGATCTTTGAACCGTTCCGGCAGGCGGATGGATCGGTGACGCGAAAATATGGAGGCACCGGATTGGGCCTTGCGATTTGCGCGCGCCTGGTGGAGCTGCAGGGCGGCAGCATGTCGGTGAGGAGCGCGAAAGGGGAGGGCAGCACGTTCTCGTTCCAGATACGCTGCGGCATTTGTTCGGAGCTCGACCTGGCTCCGCAAAAGCGTCCTGTGGAGAAGGCTGTGCGGCGTGCCGCGTCACGGGAGCGGCTGAAAGTTCTGCTGGCTGAAGACAATCGAGTGAACCAGTTGTTGGTGGTGCGCCTGTTGCAGGCGCGTGGGCACAAGGTAGTGGTGGTAGGCGATGGCCAAGCGGCCTTGGACGCCATCGAAAAAGAGAGCTTCGATCTGATTCTGATGGACATTCAGATGCCTGAGCTGGACGGCTTGGAGGCCACGCGGATTCTGCGCGAGCGGGAGCAGAGAGGGCTTCGGTCAGCTCCCATCATCGCGATGACGGCGCATGCCATGAAAGGCGATCGCGACAAATGTATCGAGGCCGGAATGACCGGCTATATTTCCAAGCCGATCCAGCCCGACCAACTCTTCGAACTGATGGAAGAAGTGATGGCGCAAGCGGCTGAGCGCTAAAACCCTGTGGCGCAGGCACTCATGCCTGCTGGGTCGAGACTCTTCTCGACCCAGGTCTTCGACAGCGTTGGTGGGGCGGACCCCCTGGTCCGCGCGGGTCCCCCGGGACCCGCTCCCACAAGCATTGACAAACACGAGCAGCAGGCCGACGTGGGCGTCGGCCGCGGACCAGGGGGTCCGCCCCACTTGGCATTCGACAGCAATTTCCGGATAGTTGTCACTCGTCAATTCCCCCTACACTGGAGTGGTGCAATTTCGCGAACCACTGGAAGCGGCGTCACGCCTCGCTCTGTCTTATTTGGATCAATTGGACCGGCTTCCGGTCGCACCCACGGCGGGGCTGGATGAACTGCGGAGCCGTCTCGAGAAGCCATTGAATAACGCCGGGATTCTTCCCGAGCAAGTAATCACGGAACTGGCAGCGGATGTCGAGGGCGGCATTATGGCGTCCGCCGGTGGGCGATTTTTCGGCTGGGTAATGGGCGGATCGTTACCCGCGGCACTCGCGGCCGACTGGCTCACTTCCGCGTGGGATCAGAATGCGGCATCGTACGCCGCCGGACCAGCCGCCGCCATCGTGGAAGAAGTGGCGGGAGCGTGGCTCAAGGAAATCTTCGGGCTTCCGGCCTCGGCCAGCTTCGCGTTGGTGACCGGCTGCCAGATGGCGCATGCTACTTGTCTTGCGGCCGCTCGCCATGCGGTCCTTTTCAAGCGCGGCTGGGATGTGGAACAGCGCGGACTGTTCAGCGCTTCACCGATACGATTGCTAACCAGTAGCGAGCGTCACGGCTCATTTGAGCGGGCCGTTCGCCTCCTGGGACTCGGTCTGCAGCAGATCACGTACCTTCCAACCGATGAACATGGCCGGCTGCGCGAGGATGCACTGGAGCAGGCATTGCGGGCCGATCCGGAATCGTCGGCGATTGTGCTGTTGCAGGCCGGCGATGTGAACATCGGGGCGTACGACGCGTTCGAGGCGTTGATTCCGATCGCGAAACGATACGGCGCTTGGGTTCACGTAGACGGTGCGTTTGGATTGTGGGCGGCTGCGAGTCCGCTGTTTCGTCACCTGGTGAAGGGCGTGGAAGCAGCCGATTCGTGGGCCACGGATGGCCACAAATGGTTGAACGTTCCATATGATTGCGGCTACGCATTTGTTGCTGATTCGGACGCGCAGCGAGCTTCGATGTCGTATCGTGCTCCCTACTTGACGCATGCCGCGAATGCTCGCGATCAAATGGACTGGACGCCGGAATGGTCGCGGCGAGCGCGCGGCTTTTCAACCTACGCCGCGCTTCGCCAGTTGGGAAGGAGTGGTGTGGCGGAGTTGGTGGAGCGCTGCTGCCGGCATGCGCATTCTCTGGTTACACGGATTGGCTCACTGCGTGGCGCGGAGATGCTGTGGGAGCCAGTTATCAATCAGGGCCTGGTGAGTTTTGGGGACGACCAAAGAACGGATGAAGTGATCGCGGCGATTGTCGCGACGGGTGAGGCGTTCTTTGGTGGAACCACGTGGCGGGGACGGCGGGCCATGCGTGTGAGCGTCTGCAATTGGCAGACTTCGGAGCAGGATGTGGATCGCGCAGTGAAGGCGGTAGAGGCAGTTTTGGCGGCGTAGGACAAGCCTCCGGCTTGTCCAGGCAAGTCGGAGACTTGCCCTACAATAGGTAAGGCCGAGCCTATGTTTGACCGCTTCACCGAGCACGCTCGCCGGGCGATCTTTTTCGCCCGCTATGAAGCCGGTTCATTCGGTTCCAAATTTATCGAGACGGAACATCTGCTGCTCGGTCTCATCCGCGAAGACAAAGTTCTTCCCTTAAAGTTGCCGGGTGGCGCGAGCGAGCGAATTCGGAAGCGTATCGCGGAAAGCCTCTCCGATCCCGTGCGGCGAATCTCCACCTCGGTTGATTTGCCACTCAGTTCGGATTCGAAGCGCGTTTTGACGCAAGGGGCTGAACAAGCTGACAAGTTGAGTCACAAGTCGATCGATTGCGGCCATCTTGTTCTCGGATTATTGCGCATCGAGAACTGCGCGGGCGCCACTCTGCTCCGAGATTTTGGAATTGACTACGAAAAATATGTCGAGGTTGTAAGCGACACATTTTCGCCCGCGCCAGAGGTTCAGCGAACATTTGAACAGAGGGAATCGCCTCCGCCCTCGACATCCTCACTCCTTGGGCCGATTCTCGCGCTGCAGCACTTGGTTGACGAGACGCTCCGGCATCTCCAACCGTATTCGGATTCCTACGGCGACCAACGCCTGAGGCGCAAGCCCTGGACGCGCAAAGAGGCTTTCGGCCACCTGGTGGACTGGGCGATTACGCATCAACAGTGGTTCGCGCGCGCCCTTACTGAACCGAGGCTGGTGGCCGAGAGTTATCCGCTGGATGAATGGGTCCTGGCGCAGCAGTACCGGCACTACGCGGTGCAGGATCTTGTGGAGCTGTGGGTTTCGTTGAATTGGCTTCTGATTCATGTGCTGGCGCAGATCCCGGAAGA
>PMOK01000180.1:0-1249 GCA_003162425.1 Bryobacterales bacterium
GTGTGGGTGGCTTCGAAGGCATCTCGGCTGTTGCGGGCCACTGCCATGCGACCGTCCAACTCCACCAATTCCAGGTAATCTTGCGCCACCTCGCTGATCAGCGCGAGCATCAATCCGCGGCGGCCTTCTTCGGTGGCGAGATATTCCGCGTTGGCTGCTTCGGTGGATCTCCGAATGCGGCCCCACAAATCGACTTCCCAAGCCGTGGAAGGGCCTCCCAAAAACAAGTTGCTGGTTGTGGTGTTGGTAGGAAGGTCCAAATCGGGGTTGTCTTTATAGACACCATGATCGCGTTGAACTCCGGACTCCAAGTTCACCGTGGGAAAGTAAGCAGACCGAGCTACTCCGCGATACGCGTCAGCCTCTTTGGCCCTGGCTATCGCCGTTTTCAAGTCATTGTTGTTCTTTAGCGCCTCTTTGATGAGCGCGTTTAAGAACGGATCGGAGTAAACGTCCCACCATCCCTGATCGGCGAAAGAGCTCTGTTCCGCTGTTGATTGTCCGCGGAACGCCGGCGGGGCAGAGATCGCGGGTCGCTTGTAATTAGGTCCCATCAGGCATCCACACAGCATCATGCTGAAGGCAAGAAGGGCTGCTGAAAAGAATTTCACGATACACTCTTTCGCGCGGCTACCTTGTCCTTCAAATGTTCCATCGCGTAGTAGGTTACCGGGATGATGAAAATTGCGAGCAACGTAGCCGCGAGCATGCCGCCGATTACGGCCGTCCCAAGTATTTCCCTCGAAACCGCACCCGCGCCACTGGCGATTGCCAGGGGAATGGTACCGAAAATAAAAGCGAATGCGGTCATTAAGATCGGTCTGAGCCGAATGCGGGCCCCCTCCAGAGCCGCGTCGACCGCAGACTTGCCCTTCATGCGTTCCGTTCTGGCGAACTCGACGATCAAAATAGCGTTCTTTGCCGATAAGCCGATTAACATGACCAAGCCGATTTGAGCGTACACATCATTCTCAAAGCCCCTAATCCAAAGAGCCAGAAACGCGCCAAAGACGGCGATGGGTGTGCCTAACAGCACGCTGAACGGAAGAGTCCAGCTCTCATACTGCGCCGCGAGAATCAGGAACACGACGAGCAATGAAAAACCGAAGACAGCCGCGGGGCTTACCTGTGTCGATGCTTTCTTCTGCTGGTAGGAAAGGGCGTTCCAATCGTACCCCATACCTTTCGGAAGCACTTGATTGGCTACCTGTTCCAGCGCATTCATAGCCTTTACCGTGCTGTACCCGGG
>PMOK01000180.1:1262-43796 GCA_003162425.1 Bryobacterales bacterium
GAAGTGAATTCCGGCCCCGCTCTGGTCTCAAGCGAAACCACGGAGGAAAGGGGTAACATCTCCCCATCCTTGTTGCGGACGAAGAAATTCATGACATCTTCTGCCCGAGAACGGTATCCATCCTCGGCAGCGATGTAAACCTGCCATGCCCTGCCGAAGCGGTTGAAATAATTAACGAATAGCGAACCCATGAACGCGCTAAGCGTCGTGTATACATCCGTCACTTCGACGCCCTGCTTCAGAACTTTGTCTCGATCCACTTGCACCAGTACCTGAGGAACCCGCGCGTTCAATGAGCTGTTGAGCCTTGTCAATTCTGGCCGTTTGCGCGCCGCCTCAAGAAATCGCTGGGTGTTTTCGGCAAGATAGGGGACATCTCTACCCACCCTGTCTTCGAGCATGAAACTAAAGCCGCCGGACGTTCCCACTCCCGAAATAGCAGGTGGCGAAAAAGCGAATGCCCGCCCCGCCGGCATCCTGTCGAGCCTGGCATTGACCGATTCCATGATGGCCTGAATGCTTGTCTCCTTGGTCTTCCGCTGGCCCCACGGCTTGAGGGCGACGAAAACGAAGGCGCTATAAGTGGCGTTGGTCTGGGTGAGAAGACTGCTTCCTACAATCGTGCTGTAATATTGCACGCCGTTTGTGTTCTTGAGGACTGCCTCCACTTCTTTGGTGAAAGCGTCCGTCCGTTGAAGCGAGGCTGCGTCAGGAAGTTGAATATTCAGATAGAAAAACCCCTGATCTTCAGTGGGAAGGAATCCGGAAGGCAGCCGGCCCCCGACCAGAAGCGCGGCGCCGGCGACCACGGCAAGAAGCGCGAAACTGATGCCCATCTTCCGAATGAGGGCGCCTGAAATGCCGACATACCGGTTCGTAGCTTTCTCGAAGATGTGGTTGAATCCTCCGAAGAACCGATGCAACAGACCGTGGGATTCTTGGCCAGGCTTCAGCAGCAATGAGCAGAGAGCAGGACTCAGCGACAACGCGTTGAATGCCGAGATGATAACCGAGATGGCAATGGTTACCGCGAACTGCTGATATAAGCGGCCCGTAATGCCGGGAATGAACGCTGTTGGTACAAACACCGCCGCCAGTATGAGCGCGATCGCAACAACCGGACCGCCTACCTGTTCCATGGCTTTCAATGAAGCATCTTTGGGGCTGAGGCCCGCCGCCATGTTCACTTCCACGGCTTCCACCACGACAATCGCATCGTCAACCACCAGGCCGATTGCCAGGACGAGTCCGAAAAGGGAGAGAGAATTGATGGAAAACCCAAGCATCGGGAAAAAGATGAAGGTACCTAGAAGAGACACCGGAACCGTAAGCGCTGGGATCAATGTCGTCCTGAAGCTCTGCAGGAAAATGAAAACGACGAGGATCACCAAAAGCAGCGCTTCCCATAGCGTGGTGATGATTTCCTTAATACCAGCGCGCACGGAAAGCGTGGTATCGAGAGAAACCACGTAATCTACATCGTATGGAAATTTGTCTTTCAACTGCGCCATCATCGTCCGGACGCCATTAACCGCTTCCACGGCGTTGTAGCCCGGCAACTGAAAGACATTGATAATCGCCGCGGGTGCATCATTCAGCCGCCCGATCACACTATAGGTCTGCGCTCCCAATTCGATCCGGGCGACGTCTTTCATCCGTACTACTGAACCATCTTTGTTCTCGCGAATGACGATGTCGCCAAAATCCTGTTCCGTGACCAATCGGCCCTGTGCGCGCATCGTATACGTGAATTCCTGGCCCGGCGGCGCCGGCTCCGCTCCCACCTGGCCGGAAGGATTGACCGTATTCTGTTGTTCCAGCGCCTTCACCAAATCGGGAACGGTGACCCCCAGGCTTGCTAACTGATCCGGCTTGACCCATTGCCGCATGGCATACGCGCCAGCTCCCTGCACCAATACGGACCCGATACCCCGAACCCGAGTCAAAGGATCGATGATGTTGATGTAAGCGTAGTTCGCCAGGAATTTAGCGTCTCGCGTACCCTTCGGGGAGGAGAGAGCGATGATCATCAACGGGCTGACGTGAGATTTTGCAATGGTGACTCCCTGGTTACGGACCGAGGGCGGAAGCTGGGGAAGCGCCCGGTTTACCCGTATTTCGGAAAACACCTCGGCGATGTTCGGATCCAGACCGAGATCGAAATCGATCCGCAACTTCATCGTTCCATCGTTGGCGTTGAAGGACCGCATGTAGAGCATGCCTTCGACACCCGCCATAGCTTCCTCGATTGGCGTTGCAACCGCGCTTTCAATCGTGAGAGCGTCCGCTCCCACATAGTTCGTAGTGACTACGATTTCCGGCGGGGCGATTGAAGGAAATTGCGCAATGGGAAGCCGCTGTGCCACGATGAGTCCCGCGAGCATGATCAGAATGGAGATGACAATTGCAGTGACGGGCCGATTAATAAAGAATTTCGACATTAATTGGCTCGACCAAGACTGCTTGCTGGAGCTGCATTCAGAATAGGCATCTTGGCCGGCTTAGGATCGACCGTTTCTCCGGTCTTTATATCCTGGAGGCCTTCGATCACCACACGGTCAGTTGGGTTCAACCCTTGCTCAATCACCCAATATGACCCAACCCGATCGCCAGCTTTTACGGTTCGTATCGTGATTTTGTTGTCGGGGCCCACTAGAGCGACCTCGAACTCACCCTGCAGTTCCACAACGGCACGTTGCGGTACCAGCAAGGCGTCTTTTCGCACAGAGGTTACGGCACGAATTCTGGAATACTCGCCGGGCCGAAGGACGTTCCCCGGATTTGAGAAAATGGCGCGAATTCGCAGCGTGCCAGTCGAGGATTCGACCCCACGGCCAACAATATCAATCTTGCCCTTGATTGGATAGACGCTACCGTCGGAGAGTATCAGTTCCAAGGAAGATTGCAGGGCGGTATCTTCCGTCAAAAAGAAATCGCGAAGCCTAAGGTACTCCTGCTCGCTGATCGGAAATTGAACCAAAATGGGATCGATCTGCGAAACCGTTGTGAGAAGGGCTCGCTGGTCTGTTCCGACCAGGTCGCCGATGTTCGCTACGCGTATACCTGCAATCCCGTTCACCGGCGACTTCACTTTGGTAAAGTCAAGATTCAACTGGGCAGAGTGCAAGGAACTGCGCGAAACTCCGATTTGTGCCTCCGCGGCAATGACCCCCGCTTTGGAGCGGTCGTATTTTCCTTTCGCCCCTGCAACCGAAGCGATGTTGGCGAGGTTTGACTGCACGGCGTCGTCAAGTTCCTGNNTCAATTTCGGCCTTTGCGGCATCTACGTCGGCTTTCGCCTGCGTCAATCCGGCGTTAGCAACATTTAGTTGTGCATTCGCCTGATCAACGATCGCCTGGAATGGACCAGGATCAACTTCGAACAGAAGGTCGCCCGTCTTAACAAGAGATCCCTCCCGATAATCCTGCGCGAGCAAATAGCCCGTGACCTTCGAGTGAATCTCCGCATCGATAAAACCGACGGTTGTTCCGATCCATTGCGAATAAACGGGCACATCTTGGCGGATCGGTGTCCCGACCGTGACTTCGGTAAGGCGCGCTGGCGTGGGCTTATGACAACCACAAAGGCTTAGAGCTGCAATTGCTAGCGCGCAGCGAAAGCGCGTACATGAGCGCCGAAGCAGACGACAACTTCGTGAGCTCCGGGTCATTCGGCCTAACATCTATCTCCCGACGCCAGAAAACGCTCGGGTAACGCCGGCAGCGCCCGCAAGCGTCTTCGATGGTTCGCTGAGACAGCAAGAAGCGGCGATCGCCTCCTCTTTCTGCCGCCGGAATTTCGCGCCGGTCTCACGGATTGTGTCGGAACCCTATCTTACTCCAACTCGACCCGCCGCCAGGACTTATCCGGATTGAAGCGAGTTATCTGGCGCGCCAGCGCGGCGGTGTTGATCCCGAGATCTTTCCCGTACAGGAGGCCCTCGTGATCGATGATGAAGGTTTGAACTCCGGATACGCCATACTCGGCAGGCCACGCTACCAGCGCGAACCCACCAATCATCTTGCCTTTCACCACGTAGTCAGACGCACCGCCGGTAGCCGCCGGTCCTTGCGATTTCAGAACGCGGAAGTAGTATCCGTGATACGGTTCGGGTTTGGGGGCGCCGGCCGCCGACGCGAACGCTTTCGTGACGGGGTGCTGCGGAGCGGTCTCAGAATACAAACCGTCCTGTTTGCCTGGAGCGCTAGCGATATTCTGCGCGTATTTGAGGATGCCATCTTTGTCGTGGTCCTCCGAGGCGTATTCCAGTTGAGCCTCGACGTAGCCCCGGCAAACCTCCATGGTGTTCAGTTCGTTTCTGCCCACCCGGCGGGCCAGAATCTCCAACCTTCCACTGATTGGGTCCAGGCGCCATTTTCCGTCCTTGCGAACCACCGGTACCGGAAAGGGCCAGTCTTGTTCCCCCACCGAAAAAGTCACGCGATCTGGGTTAGCCGGGTCCTGCTCGATCTGCAGCTTCTCGTGGGCGGATCGTACAAACTCCGCTCGCGATTCCTTGTCTTCGACCGGATCTCCGGATTCGAGAATGTCTTTTCCGTCCGGTCCGAACAATTGGAGGAGAGCTGCGGCGTCGTTATGCTCGGCTGCATCAATGATTGCCTGAACGGCTTCCTGCGGCGTCGCAAAGGTACGCTGGCTTTCGCGCAGAGTAGCTCCGAACAGTGCCGTCGCAACCGCCAGGCTGACGGCCAGGAGTCGATAGATATAGTTCATGTTTGCCATGGTTTCCTGTCGCTCCTATCGGTGCCCACCACCACCGTGGCCTCCGCCGCCACCGTGGCCTCCGCCACCGCCAGCCCGGGCTCCGCCGCCTCCGCTGAATCCTCCTCCACGCGAAGACCCTCCGCTTCGGGCTGGTCCGAGGCTCGAATATCCGTGATCGCTATGCGCCCGCGCTGCGCCGCCGTCCCGAACGCCGCCGAAAGCGCTCCGGTTCGCGCGGGAGGAGTTCGGCGCAATCTGCCGATTGCCCATTCGTTCCGCTCCCGATGAGGACGTAGCAGCTCGAGATTGCGACTGTCCCGCGGTCGCGCGAGATTGCGCCTGTCCCGCAGCCGCACGGGATTGCAAGTTTTGGCGCGCGGCGCCTCCGTAACGGCTGGACACGGCGGAGTTCGCATAGGGTACGCCCTCGCGATGCGCGGAATTGTGGGACCATGCCGTGTTTCCACTCAGGCTCCGGTTGCCGGATGCGTTGAAATTGTTCCGGTGAATGAAGTTGTTGTTGACCATAACACCGCGGTTGCCCCACCCGGGAGTCCACCCCCATCCGCCCCAGCCACCCCAGCCTCCTCCGAAATATAGGCCCATGTTGATCCCAAGTCCAAATCCGAAGTAAGCGCCTCCATAGAACGGCGGATAATACCAACTCGCATACGGATAATAAAGAGGTGGGCCCCAGATGGAGACAGGATTGTAATATGGCAGGTACATCATATTCGGATCGGCCGGCTCGATGTCGATGATGGGCCGTCCGGAGTCGTTCGCGGTGATTACTCTTTGCTGACTCGTTGTGGACAATTTCCCGGCTTGCTCCGCTTTGAGCCGCATTTGCTGGACTGCGTCCATCACGTCGGGCTGCTGAGCGAGAAAGGCGTTTCCGAGATTTGTCGTCCAGGTGATGTCTTGGTTCAAGCGCTTGACGAGGTCCGGAAAAACTACCAGAGCCTGTATGCTGGGGTCCCAGTTCTGTTGTTGCGCCGCTTGGGTGAGAGCAGCGCCTGTGAGCCCTGGGTTTCGCTGGAGCCACTGCCAGGCTTGAACAAGTTCGAGCGGGTACGTCGACGCCACCAATATCTGGCTCAATAACGGATCTGGATAGAGTGCGATCGGCGCGACTAAGCCATCCAGTTGATCGGGCGCCAGCGACTGTGCAGGAGGCGGCGCTTGTGGGGCTGGTTGGCCCCAGAGCATCATGTTTCCGGGCGTAAGTAGCAGGATGGCGCAGAGAATGGTTACGGTCGGACTGAATGCTTGACTCTTCTTCATGAGGTGCATCGGTGGCCGCCCTTCAACCGGCTCTTTGAGGAGCGGTTGGTTCAATCCGCAACCCTGGGACGTACCGAGGACACGTCTTTGGCCGTTCTGCCGGAGCTTGGCGTCCAGGGATTTCAAAGGAAGCGTCACCACTAATTTCGTCACCATGACCGCACGTGGTCACTTCCAGAGACTTGTCAAAGTGACGAGGCATTTCCACGATGGCGGTGCGATTCGTGGCACCTGAGAGGAGAAATCCGTGCTGCGCGTCTGCGTTGGTCGATGATTGCCTGGTAAGCATGCGTGTCAACCTCGAAGGAAGGCAAATTCCCAGAGGCAGTGCTGTTTCGTCTCGCTGACGCTCATTGAGGAGTTTTGTTCTGACCATAGGTGGTCGCGTGACCGTATCTCGTCGCCAGCCTCAGGAGCTCTCAAACGCTCGGCGGCCGCGAGACACCTCATGTTCAACCACGCGGTTTACTAAGGACGTCCTTCACTTTTTGGAGCAGGTCAGCCGCGCTATATGGTTTTGGAAAGACTTCGATTCCTTGCAGCTCTGATCGATAGCGAAGCCGCTCGTCATCAAGCAGCCCCCCGACCATGAGAACCCTCATGCCCGGGCATTTTGTACGCAGATACGTAACTGCTTCATGCCCCGGCATGTTCTGAACATAGGTGCGAGTTATCAACAGATCAGGCGCGGTCTCCTTTAGCCGGTCCACCGCTTGGCCCAGATCGCCGGCAACCAGAACCATATATCCTTCGTGCTCCAAGGTCTCCTGAAGAACGGAAAGTACAAGAGGATCAGAGACCAAGAGCAGGATTGTCGTATTCAGAAGCGAGTGGTCCGGCATCGTCATTCCTAGTGCGGGAATTCAGAGCTTCTATTGGGGCGGCGGCTGCAAGGGACGGCATGGGACGGCATCACGACTACTGGCAAGCACGCCTGACGCCATGCTTCAAATTTATCGCAAAGAGTGCCGAAGAACAGTTAAGAAGCAGTGCGGAAGCCGAAAGGGAACTTTGATTGCAACCCAATCCGGGCGAAGCGGAAGGATGACGCCGTGCGCGGCGATCAAATCTTCGCTTGACCATATGAGCGGGACGCAGAACGGATTGGAGCAATGATCGATAAACTAACAGACGTCGAGCCGCCAAGACAGCTTGAGGGCGAAAAGCCTAGCCTGAGGTAATTGCGCCTCTTCGAGAAGCAATTTCAGGAGTGTAGTGTGCATTCCTAGCCGGAGAAACGTGGTTTGAACATCTTGCAATGGAGGATTTAATATGCCGAAGACTGCAGTTGGATTATTTGAGAATGCCGAACACGTGGACGACATTGTCCGCGAGATCGAGGACCTTGGTTTTCCTCGGAAAGAGGTTCGCACCCTGAAGGAGCCGACAACCTTCGACGTCACCGGCGTGATGAGCTTCCCACGCCTCGATTTCGAAGTCGACTCGATCCGGGCGCTTACCAGGATCGGGGCGACCAAAGCGGAGTCGCAGGCTTACGTCGAAGGATTGCGACGCGGGGGAGCCCTGGTATTCGCGACGGGTTCGGCGGAGAGCGTGGACGCCGCTGCGGATATTATGAACCGGCACGGCGCGGTGGGGATAGGGGAGAGCAATGGTCCAGAGCCACAGTTACCCGGTGTGGTTCGCGAGAGCATGAGTCCGCTACGCAATGGTCCGGTCCTGGCCGGGCGAATCCGCGAGCCGGGCAGCGGCGCCTGTTTTTTTTCGTGGTAACCAGGGCCAAAGGATCTTGCGAACGGCGTAACCATAGCGCTAATGTCGTCCCCGCACGCGAGGAGGCTTGCTTACTCGGAGCCCACACCGAAACGCAACGAAATCAATCTGAGGATTCTACGCCCGCGGTTCCGCGTTTTCCTGGACCTGCCTTTTGGCGGGGTTTTGACGTTTCTCGCTTTACACTAGGATTGGATTGTGAGCAGCAGTGCAAGGCCGTATCACCATCCAAGTGCGCCTTGTCAGTTAGATCGAGTGCGATCCAGAGCAATCGAATCATGGAATGAACCCCACGAACAAATCCAACCAGAAGGCTTTTGGATGGCCGGGCACAGAGCCCCGATGGACGCATGGAGCTAAGGATGGCGTGGGAACTGCCTATGCAGCTTCCAGCCGGGTTTGGTTTACCTTTTGGAACGGCATCATCACCGAAGTTTACTATCCGACCGTGGACCGGCCACAGATCCGCGACCTTCAGTATCTCATCACCGACGGCAAGAGTTTTTTCCACGACGAAAAGCGTAACCTCGAATCCAAACTGGAACAGCTGTCGGATCACTGCTTGGGATACCGCTGTACGAATTCGGATCCAGCCGGACATTATGCCATTGTCAAAGAAATCATTGCAGACCCGCACCTGGCCTGCGTTCTTCAGCACACCAAGCTGACCGGTGACGGATCGTTCGTCTCCAAGCTGCACCTGTACGCTCTTTGTGCACCTCATATCGAGGTAGGAGGCTGGGGCAACAGCGGCTATGTGGCGCAAGTAGCGGGCCGGACGGTCCTGATTGCCGAGCGCAAGGGAACATGGCTGGCGCTCGGGGCCACAGTTCCTTTCTCCCGTGTTTCCTGTGGCTATGTCGGAAGAAGCGACGGCTGGACGGATCTGCACGGCAATTATCAAATGGACTGGGAGTTCGATCACGCCCCCGACGGCAACATTGCACTCACGGGGGAATTGGACTTAACCACTACCCGTGAATTTACATTGGGACTGGCGTTCGGCAACAGCCAGCACCACGCCGTCTCAACGCTCTTTCAATCGCTGAGTACTCCTTTCGCGGAGCACCGCAAGCGGTACGCAGAACAGTGGGTGCGATCAAGCGTGTGCGTCCTCCAGCTGGAGAAGTCCTCGGGCGATGGAGGCAACTTGTACCGCGCGAGCTTCAGCTTGCTGCGCGCTCACGAAGACAAGTCGTATCCTGGCGCCTTTATCGCTTCGCTCGCGATTCCTTGGGGAGAAGCGGTAGGCGATGAGGATCAGGGTGGTTACCACCTGGTATGGACGCGCGATATGGTCAATAGCGCGAACGCGATGCTGGCCGCTGGAGATTGTGCGACGCCCATAAGAGCGCTAATCTATCTCGATGTCTCCCAACAGGAGAATGGAGGTTTCGCCCAGAACTTCTGGATTGACGGTGTGCCCTACTGGCACGGCATCCAACTCGATGAAGTGGCTTTTCCCATTCTGCTCGCCTGGCGGCTCAAGCGTGAGAACGCCCTTCAAGACTTTGACCCGTACCCCATGGTCTTGCGGGCGGCTGCTTACCTCGTCCGTCATGGCCCTGTGACTCCGCAGGAGCGCTGGGAAGAAGTCAGTGGCTATTCACCTTCCACCTTGGCTTCGAACATCGCTGCTCTGATCTGCGCCGCATGCTTTGCTCGCGAGAGAGGCGATGAGGCGACAGCGAAATACCTGGAGGAATACGCCGATTTCCTGGAATGCCATGTCGAGAGCTGGACAGTCACATCGGAAGGGACTCTGCTCCCAGGGGTGCCTCGGCACTACTTGCGGATTCTTCCCGAGAGGCCAGACAATCCTAACCCCGACGAGGATTCAAACCAAGGAAACATTACCATTGCGAACCGGCCGCCCGGAGCTCGGAGCGTGTTTCCAGCCAAAGAAATCGTGGATGCGGGTTTTCTTGAGCTCGTGCGTCACGGCATCCGCAGGGCCGACGATCCAATCATTGTGGATTCTCTGAAAGTCGTAGACGCAGTGTTGAAAGTGGACACTCCCTTCGGCCCTTGCTGGCGCCGCTATAACCACGATGGATATGGACAACGGAAAGATGGCGGCCCTTTTGTAGGCTGGGGCCGGGGGCGCGCCTGGCCACTGCTAACAGGCGAGCGAGGTCACTACGAGTTGGCCGCCGGGCACGACCCGAAGCCATTCCTTCGGGCTATGGAAAGCTTCGCATCAGCCACTGGCCTTTTGCCCGAGCAGGCATGGGATGGTCCGGATCTGCCCCAGGCCTACATGTACTGCGGTCGGCCGACGGGCTCCGCCATGCCGCTGATGTGGGCACACGCAGAATACATCAAGCTGCTTCGCTCCGTCCGCGATGGAAAGGTGTCCGATCTGATTGCCGATGTCGCGAAACGGTACCTCGGCGAGCGGAAGGATCGTCAATTATTCGAAGTCTGGAAGTTTACCCGGCAGGCGCGCAACGTCAAGCGCGGCTATGTACTTCGCATTCAGGTGCCCGCTACTTTCCGGCTGCACTGGTCCGACGACGAGTGGAAGACCGTCAAGGACACTCCCTCTTCCACCACCACGCTGGGAGTTGAGTTTGTGGACATTCCGATTCTTGCGGCACAACGGGCGCCCATTCGTTTTACTTTCTTCTGGACGCCTAGCGGCCATTGGGAAGGACGCGATTACATGGTGTCAGTCGGCTGACCAAATGTACACGCCCCAATCGTACCCGGTTGCTCTCCTGATGATGTTGGTCAGCATGGTGTGCTGGGGTAGCTGGGCCAATACACAGAAGATCGATAGAGCGTGGAGATTTGAGCTTTATTACTGGGACTACATGTGGGGCATTGTGGTGTGCGCCCTGCTGTTCGGTCTCACATTCGGCCGGACGAACGCGGCGGCTCCGGAAAGTTTCTTTCATAATCTCGCCAGCGCAAGCACTCGCTCCCTGGTTGAAGCGTTCGTTGGCGGAATAATTTTCAATCTCGGAAACTTGCTTTTGGTAGCCGCCATTTCGGTCGCCGGCATGGCAGTCGCCTTTCCCTTGGGCGCTGGCCTGGCTCTGGTGATCGGCGCGGTTCTCAATTACGTCATCTCGCCAGCTGGCAATCCATTGCTCCTCTTTGGCGGGATTCTGTTGATCTGCCTTGCGATCGCCTCCAATGCGATGGCTTATCGTGGATTGTCAAAAAGCGCAAAGGCTGGAACGAAAGGGATCGTTCTGAGTCTACTGTGTGGCGTTGTGATTGGGCTCTTCTATCCCTTCGTCGCAAAAGCCTTGACCAGAGAGAACCATCTCGGGCCGTATACGGTGTACTTCGTATTTGCACTGGGCGCCCTCGTTTCCAATTTCCCTCTGAATTATGCGTTCATGCGGCGGCCGGTGAGCGGATCGCGGCTTTCGATCAAGGACTATTTCCAGGGCGGACCCGGGGCGCATGCCTGGGGAGTTTTGGGCGGTCTCATCTGGGGAACCGGGACCATCTGCAGTTTTGTTGCGGCCTACACACCTATGGTGGGGCCGGCCACCTCGTTCTCGCTGGGTGAGGGTAATACCATGATTTCCGCGGTCTGGGGTGTTTTCGTGTGGAAAGAGTTTCGCGGTGCCACGAGTGAGGTGAAGCGGTTGCTTGCGCTGATGTTCGCGCTTTTCGTCTTAGGTCTGCTTTCAATATCGTTAGCACCGGTGATCGGTTAGGAAACATTTGGCTACGAACAACCATTACGACGTCATCATCATAGGTACGGGAGCCGGCGGTGGTACGCTCGCCTATCATCTGGCGCCCTCCGGCAAACGGATTCTGATGCTCGAACGGGGCGGATACCTGCCTCGTGAGAAAGACAACTGGGACGCCAAGGCTGTCTTTGTCGAGTCGAAGTACCGGGCCAAGGAGACGTGGTATGACAAGGACGGCCAGCCGTTTCTTCCCGGCATTCAATATTACGTCGGCGGCAACACGAAGGTGTATGGCGCGGCTTTGCTGCGGTTCCGCGAGCGGGATTTCGGAGAGGTCACACACCACGGCGGCATTTCGCCGGCTTGGCCGCTGCGCTATGAGGACTTCGAGCCTTACTACACGAAGGCCGAACATCTATATCACGTCCACGGGGAGCACGGAATCGATCCGACGGAAGGTCCGGCCAGCGCCCCCTATCGTTATCCACCAGTGAGCCACGAAACACGGATTCAGGAGTTGTTCGACGATTTCCAGCGGCTGGGCCATCACCCATTCCCTTTGCCGCTCGGCATCCTGCTGGATGAAGTGGACGGAAAAGCCGTGCACACCAGCGCCTGCGTGCGATGTGCGGCGTTTGATGGATTTCCATGCCTGGTCAACGGCAAAGCTGACGCGCAGGTGATCGCGGTGGATCCGGCGCTGGGGCATTCCAACGTCGAACTCCTGACCGGCGCCTATGTGGAGCGCCTGGAGACAAGCGCGTCGGGACGCGTGGTGACCAAAGTCGTCGTGACACGCCAGGGTGCCGTAGAAGAATACTCAGCCGATATCATCGTGGTTTCCTGCGGAGCGGTTAACTCCGCAGCCCTGCTGTTGCGCTCCGCAAACGAGAAACATCCCCAGGGCCTTGCAAACAGCTCCGACGTGGTGGGCCGGCACTACATGCGTCACAACTGCTCGGCTTTTATGGCCATTTCCAAAACTCCCAATCCCACCGTGTTTCAGAAGACTCTGGCGTTGAACGACTTCTATTTTCGTTCTGAGGATTGGGAATATCCGCTCGGTGAAATCCAGATGCTTGGCAAATCGGATGGGGAAATGCTGAAGGGGGAAGCGCCCGGCTGGGCGGTTTGGAAGCCAGAGTTCGCGCTCGACTATATTGCGGAGCACTCCATCGACTTCTGGCTGCAGTCGGAAGATCTGCCCGATCCCAACAACCGTGTGACTATCACACCGGATGGCCGAATCGTATTAAGCATCTGGGACACAAACCGGGAAGGACACAAGCGCCTGACCGCAAAGCTCAAGGCTATGCTCACCGAGATCGGCTGTCACGATCAGTTAATGCACCGTGAGCTTTATCTGGGCAAGGACATTCCGATCGGAGGCACCGCGCATCAGGCTGGAACCGTGCGGTTCGGCCGCGACCCCAAGACTTCGGCGCTGGATTTGAACTGCAAGGCGCACGACTTGGACAACCTTTACGTGGTGGATGCAAGCTTCTTTGTTTCGATTGCCGCTGTGAATCCCAGCCTGACCATCGTGGCGAACGCGCTGCGGGTTGGCGACCATTTGCTACAACGGCTGGGGTCGTAATTAGAAAGGAAGAGAACTCGTGAAAGCAATCGCTATCGTTCCTGGTGCAGCCGGTTCGCATCTGGTGGAACGGCCTGAGCCTACAATCACTGCGCAAGACGAAGTCAAAGTCCGAATCATACGAGTGGGCATCTGCGGCACCGACCGGGAAGAGGTGTCCGGAGGCCGCGCCCAGGCCCCGGATGGTCAGAAGGAACTCGTCATCGGCCACGAAATGTTCGGCCAAGTAGTTAGCGTGGGCTACTCCGTTACTCGCGTGAAGCCCGGAGACTATGCTGTATTCACTGTGCGGCGGGGATGCGGCCAATGCGCGTCCTGTCTCATGAACCGTCCCGACATGTGTCAAACCGGCAAGTACCGCGAGAGAGGCATCCGTGGACTGGACGGTTACCAAACGGAATTCGTCGTCGATCGCGAGCAATACATCGTACAGGTCCCAGCCGAATTGGAGGCGATCGGAGTGTTGATGGAACCGCTATCCGTCGTCGAAAAAGCGATCGACGAGGCGCTAGCCGTGCAGACGGTGCGCTGCCCCGATGCCGCTATTACTCCGGACTGGCTCCACGGGCGCCGCTGCCTGGTGGCGGGGCTGGGGCCGGTGGGGCTGCTGGCCGCCATGGTCTTGCGTCTGCGCGGAGGTGAGGTTTACGGTCTGGATGTAGTGGATCCGAATACCTCCCGCCCCAAATGGTTGGATGGTATCGGCGGGAGTTATATAGACGGACGTCAAATACCTGCGGACCAGGTGGAGAAGAAGATCGGTGGCATGGACTTCATCCTGGACGCCAGCGGAGTAGCCGCGCTCGAGTTCAATCTTCTCGACGCGCTGGCTCTGAACGGGATGTATGTGGTGACCGGTATCCCGGCCGGCGACCGGCCACTCCAAATTCCAGGAGCCGAACTAATCCGGCAGTTGGTGTTGGACAATCAGATCATGCTGGGCAGCGTGAATGCCGCGCGCGGCCACTTTCAAATGGGCGCGGACGATCTTGCCCAGGGCCATCTGCGTTGGGCCTCTCAGATCGCGGGCTTGATCACGAATCGATATTCGTGGGATCAGTTTTCCGGACTAATTGATCAGCATCAACCCGACACAATTAAGGAAGTGGTGGAGTGGAGCCGCTAACGCGGTGGCAGTTCGCGGGCCTTCTGGCGTGCCGCAATCTCCTCATCGGTCAGGCGGGCGTCATAGATTGAGCGAGGTTCTATTGTCCGCGCCACTAGCGTAGCGGTAGCAACAGCCAGAATCATCGGTGCGATAAACGATCGGTCCCTGGCTGTTAGTTCCATCATTAACATCACCGTCGAAATCGGGCCTTGTGTAGTAGCCGCGAGAACCGCGGCCGCACCCAGGACCGCGAAAAGCCCCGGTGGTACGCCGGGCCATAACCACGACCAAGCCTGTCCCAACACGGCGCCCAGCAGTGCACCTACTGTTAGGGTGGGTGTGAACAATCCGCCAGGCGCGCCGCTGCTCATGCACAGCACGGTTGCAATCGGCTTCAGCGCAAGCAGGATCAGAAGCAAGGCTGGCCCGATTTGATTCGTGAACGCCAGTTGGGAGATGTCCTTGCCGTTGCCGAGCAGCTGCGGGAACCAGATGGAGACCACGCCCAGCAGACCCAGCACTACTACAGGAGCTATCAGCCGGCGCCAGCCCCGCGGCTTGCTGCGATCGGCCCAAGTGATAGCGCGAACATAGCCGACCGAAACCACGCCGGCGATCGGCCCAGCCACCAGCGCCCATACCACCACCGAAAGAGAGCTGGGATAAGACGGGATAAGGTACGTGGGCGCATCGGGCAGGAACAGCCACGAGACCGCCGTGGCAACAACGGAAGAGAAAAGGGCAGGCAGCACGTACCGGAGCGCCAGCACCCCGCGCATCACTTCCAGTGAGAACATAGCGCCACCCAATGGCACGCCATAAGCAGCGCCCATTCCAGCTCCCGCCCCACAGGCCACCAATAGCCGCCGTTGTTCGTCGGACAAGCGGGCTCTGTCCGAAAAAAAGTTGGCAATCACGGCGCCGGCTTGTTTCGGTGCGCCCTCGCGGCCCAGCGAAGCGCCCATACCAACGATGATCACGGAAAGTACGGCACTGCCAAGAGTACGCCACGCAGGCATGCGGCCGGCGTGGAACCAAATTGCGGCAGTGGTATCAATCCCGTTTCCACTGGACAGGGTTCTCAGAACGATTTGCCCAGCTCCAGTTACAAGACCTGCGCCCAGCAACACCAGAATGTGCCGCCACGCATCGGAATGCTCCACGGCATCCAACAGGTTGGTGCCTGAGCCGCGCCAGACCAGGTGCTGCACCGTTTCCAGCAGCCGGGTCAGCGCCGCCGCAGCCAAGCCCGTGCCAACCCCTGTGAGCAATACCGCCAGCCAAAAAGATACGGCACCGGAATGAGCCAGAGTGGAAGGTATCCCGTCTCGGTTGACTGCCATCTATGTCAGCGCATCCCCTTCTTGGAGAAGCCTAAGCTCATCAGCAGCAGAACCCATGGGCGGGCTGGGTTTCTGATGGCGCGGCTGGTACAGCTCTAGTAAGACATCGTCCCATACAAGTCGCGGTGTTGCCCCGCTTCGTTGACACTGCAGCAGCAGAGCGGCCAGCGTATATCGAAAATTGTGCAAGCGAATCGTAGGCACTTCGTCCGTCTTCGTTGCGCTGGCAACAGTTAAGTGTTCCCGGCAAGGGGGCAGTGCTAACAACCCGCTTCGCTCCGGACCATTCCTGGGGCCGGTGGAGTAGACCTGCCATCACAATCGATCAAGGCAGTGGACAACTGCGCGCGTCCACTCCCATGATCCACGCCGAACTCCGAAGTGTTTCTGCCCTATACCGCCCGCGGAAGTACGAGATCACTCTGAACGGCGCTGGTTTCCTCCGCATGCATTCGATGCATTCAGCGCAGCACTTTATTACTCCAAGCTCATCCTGATCGTCCAGTCTGACCATCACTTGCAGATAACTCTCGACCTCAAAAAGCCGGCCACACCGCCCCAGACCGAATTGACACGTTTGGAACTGGGGTTGAGTCGATGCTTGAAGATTGTCTCGCGGGGCGTGATCTATTTGGTCAACTCCGTGAGCCTACGGGTGCTGCGAGTTGAACCTGCAACCGACATTCAGTTGGAGAAGGAGTACGAACACTACGTCCTCTAACGAGAAGTGCACGAACAGCAATCTGACAACTACCATGCCATTTTCAGGCCGCGTCCTGGAACCAAGATTTCGGCCTAGGCCCCGAGGTGCGATCGAGCCGGTCAGCAACCTCTTGACATTTCAAGCAGAGTGCGGCCCAGGGCAACGCCGCTAAGCGTTTCGCGGAAATCGGTTCCCCGCATTCCATGCAGAACCCGTATTCACCAGTGACAATTCGCTCTAGTGCTTCTGTGACAAGGCGCAGGACAGCCGCTTCGCGGTTTAGCGTATCCACCGCCAGGTCACGCTGGTTCGCCAGGACCGACTCGTCCGCCGCATCGGCGACCCGCTCGATGATGATGCTTTCAGCATTGTGTTGCCTACCGATCAGTTCGAGACGCTTAGCTTCAAGCGCCCGGCGGCAACCTTCTACTTCTTCATTGTTCGCTGGCATGATTGTGCTCCCAGTGGCCGGCATTCCTGCTGCCACTTCTACCGTAGGGCAATTCCTGAAGCACCACCATACCCGCCGCTGGGTAATTTTACCTGTGCAACGCGGTTGGCCATCTCAAGCTCCTACCGGAGTCTGGTTCTCAAAACTACCATTGGTTCGGTATTCCGAACCATCTCGTTTCGCTTTACGATCAGGCTTGGACGTTTTCAGTGGACGTCCGCGGCACACGTAGTGGTGTAGAAGTAGTGGCTGCAATTTGTCAGGACGCCGGTTGATCTAAAGCATATGTGGGAACCTTTACGGTTACTTTTCTCTAACGTATCGGCCTCGGCGCGGAGAGGCGAATCGCACGCCACCAAGCTCTCCCCCGGTGCAGATGTTGGAGCACAGGCGGCACAAGTGACCGTAGTGGGCCTCGTGGCCGATCACAACGACCGCCGCTTGTTGGCCAACCTGAGTTTCGACAACGGGTGGATTATGCATTTCGTCGACTCCTCCGCTGAAGCCCAGGCCGCATCGGCTAGACTCCGGGTCCCCGTCATCCTTTACGATCGCGATCTGCCTAGCGCTGATTGGCGCGACATCGTTTCTCTCCTGGCATCATCGTCTCGCCCTACCTGTGTAATTCTCATCTCCCGTGTAGCTGACGATCATTTGTGGGAGGAGGTGATAAGACGCGGCGGATACGAAGTCCTATCAAAACCGTTGCGCCCGGAGGAAGTCGTTCGGATGATCAAGCTGGCGTGGTCGTTCTGGAACAGCATGATGAAAATGCCTGCATACGCCGGAAAACGGAGCGCCTCGAATTCCCTCTAGCTTAGCAAGATGGATGTTCCCTATCGAATGGAAAGGCTTGCGGTCCTTGCTACTGATAACCTCCCGAAAATCCTCGGGAACTCGGCTGGCCTGCAACGCTCGATCGAAGATTTTCTGTACTAAACTCCGACAAGGCGCATGTCTTCGTACTCGCCGACGGCGTCACTTGCGAAAGACTTGCGTCTAGACCGCGCCGGGCTCGAAACTACCTGGTCGCTCGTAGGGAAACAGAAAGAGGAACTTATGATCTATGAACGCCTGTGCCGCCGTTTAGCTTCAGGAACAAATCACCGCCGGAGAAAGAAAGAGTATGGCGGCGTCGATCATGCGCAGAACATGCTCTTCGCGCAGAGGGCGAATCAAGACATCAAAGCCTCGGTGGTTTAATACGTCCCACCACAAGTAGTCGTCCTTCTTTGGGGAAGTCAGAATGATACAACTTCGCGGCGAACTTGCCGCCAGGCCATCCATGACTTCTCGCCAAGGATATCCTGGCTGATTGCGGTCGCATAGGATCAGATCAAAGTCGCTTTGAGACGCCAGGCGGAATGCGTCTTTTGGAGAACTACTGAAACACAATCGCCAGCCATACAAATTTCCAATCCGTTCTAGAACGAAGCGATCGTCCAGAAAGATACAAACCGCGAGAATCCTAAGTTGTTCCCCTGGCTGAACCGGGGGGTATGCTTCTTGAACCAATTCGAGCACCACAAGGCTTATTTCCTATATCCCGCTTGCAGTTGTCCAAAATGACGGTTTGAGAGGGCGGGTAACATTCGTCAGCTCGAGTCGTAGACCAGCAATTACCGCTCTTGCGCGTTCCGGTGTTCCAAGATCGCTCCAACCCACATCTCCGATCCGGAGTACAGCTAGTTTTTCCGTGTTGGCCGACAGTACTTGTCGTGAAAAGTCGCTCTCGGTGAGCTTTGCCCACAAATAATCTTGAGCAGCCAAAGTTGGGACCTCGCCCGCGCAACGTCGAGCCGCCATAAGCGCTCGGGTAATCCCGGGCGCCACCGTATTATCGAGCATCGCCAGAAAAACTGAGGCGCGGCCGATCATCACGAAGGTGTTCCATAAACATCCGCGTGCCAGGAGTACTCTAGCCGTAGGATAAGACGGCTTCTCCCAGAACCGGCTGACTCGATGCAGTGCGTTCGTGAAGGGGGACTCAAAGCGCGCGCTCGGCTCGATCCAGCCGTAGTCAACCTCTGCGCGTTCAGCTTTCGCCCCTAAGACGACCAGCGTATCTGAATGGTGTGACGCCACTCTAATGGCCCGGTCGACGGAAGTGATGAAACGGGCCTCATTCGAGTAGTAGTGGTCCGTAGGAAAGAAGGCGACCACTGGATCTCCGGCCAAGCCGGTGATCCGCAGCAGACTGCAAATCACTGCGGCGGTCGTACCTTTATTGGCGGGCTGAACTACGAGCTGAGTCGGCTCGACGTCAGCCAACTCGCGTCTGTAAAACTTCTCGTGGGCCTTCACCACCACAAACACTGTTCGTTCCGGATGAATTGCACCAGCTACCCTGGCCCGCGTTTGAGTGAGGAGTGTCTGGCGGCCGTACAACTGGCAAAACTGCTTGGGACAGTCTTCACCAGAAATAAGCTGAGTTAGGGATTTCAATCTGGTTCCATCGCCGCCCGCTAAAACAACCCCCCACGTTTGTTGGTGATTCAAGACAGTGCCTTTCCGATCGCGCTAAGGCCTCTACAGGCCATTAGCTAAACCTTATCGCCGATTCGGAAGCTGTTCCATACCGGCATTCCGGTAATTCGCAACAGACGGCTTTGGTATCGGGCAGCCGAACCTTTCTACCCAGATGGTGGTGTCCAGATTACTGAATGTCCGGTATGTTTCAATCGCCACGTTAGAACGTAGACTGTGACTAGCTGATTCCCTCAATCGCGACGGGCGCGCTCTGCAAAATGTCCGGGGGCATGCGCCCGTCGTTCTTTCCTGAATAGCAAACGAGCGCGTTAGTTGATCGGAATCGTCAGCGTAAGTATTCGTGCAAGAAACGGTCGAGGACGATCACTCGAACCTTGTGGGTTTTGCCCTCAGCCGCAAGATCACTTGCCGAGATCGAAATCTATTTCTTCTCTTTTTGGCTCCGCAGGTCAGGCGTGGATCAAGCTAGCTCCGAGTGCGAGAAGGCGATCACCCTCGGAGCTTCACGCTCTTATCGTGCCACGTTCAATTCCTTCCAAGTGAGGGACCGGGCGGGCGCTCCGTCGGACTGTTGATAGTCTACAGCGGCGTTCGCCCGGTTTTACGGGGATCTATAAGAACTCTAGCCGGGGCTAGGCCTGCATAACCATAGCGTGAGCCTGGTATTTTCTAGTGGATCGGTCTGGTAGTTGCGGCCTCTGGTCGACAGAGCTAGGCTACTTCACGCGAGACCTCGCTCGGCCGCATGAACGCCGGTGGAAACGGTAGCTTTGCGCATAGGGGAATTCCGTCGCGGGCACCGCACAGGGCGGCAGCCAAATCAGAGGCAGCCGATTCCAATCCTTCCTACGGCAGCGGTCTGACGATGTCCGTCTATCGCTCTAGCCCGTCGCTCCTGCGCTTCTTCCTCCGGCCGTTGGCGCAGCGGACCCGGAAGGACATTTTCCTCGGCGGAAAAGTGGGCAGACTCAATATCAATTCCGAAAAACTTCACTGGAGAAATACCAAAGGCAAGCGCCTTAATATACCAGCTGCAGAGTATGGGATCACGCAAGAAAGCGCGGTAGTCTTCAGCTGACGGAGCGGTGATCCACGGGGATGGCTTCCTCCAACAGCATCAGCCCATGCTCCGGGAAAATGAGGTGCAGTTCGTGCACAGCCGAATATCGCGGCGCGCGCGTCAAGCCTGGACGGTTCCTGGATTTCGAAGTGCGTCACTCCTCAGCGTGGCTGCAACGACATTTGGCTTCGGCCTAGGCGCGCAGAGTGTTCCGGTCAAACACGCGCCTGAATCACTTCTGGAGATGAGTGGCCAGATGCGGTCTCTGTCCCAGCAGGTTGCGCCGTCTGTCGTACAAGTCCTGGTCAGCGGCTACGGATTGGTCGAGTCCGAGTCCGGCCACCCCGTGAGCTTATTAGGGCGAGAGAAATCCATCGGATCGGGAGTCATCGTCGATCCCGAGGGCTACATCGTCACTAACGCGCATGTGATTGAAGGCGCCGTAAGCATACGGGTCGTAGTAGCGCGGATGTCCCGCCCGGATGAGGCGGCGGACGATCCCGACAACCTCCAAACCGTTGACGCCAAGATCATCGGCGTCGACCAGGAGTCGGATCTCGCGGTTCTGAAGATTGAAGGAAAGGGTCTGCATACGCTTCAGTTTATGAACTCGGATCGTCTGCGGCAGGGAGACTTGGTTCTTGCGATTGGCGCTCCCATGGGCCTGCGGAATTCAGTATCTTTTGGGGTCGTGAGTTCACCTGACCGTTCGGTGGCCAACGATAATCGCAAGGTCTATATTCAAACCGACGCCTCCATCAACCCTGGCAACAGTGGTGGCGCATTGGTGACCATGGATGGGCTACTGGCTGGGCTCAACACGTTCATCGTGTCCCAGTCAGGAGGGAATGAGGGGCTGGGATTCGCCATCCCAGCCAATACCGTCCGGGATGTGTACAGGCAACTGCGCAAACATGGGCGCGTGAGCCGTGGAGAGATTGGCATTTATGTGCAGGACATCACCTTCGTAATGGCAAAGGGTCTGTCACTGGCGCGCGATCACGGCGTAATAGTAGCCGATGTACTTCCGGATGGCCCTGCGGAAACCTCCGGTCTGAAGCGCAGAGACATAATCCTGGCTCTGGACGGACAAAGAATAGTCTCCGCTGGACAGCTGGAAAACCATATCTACCTGCGTGCAGCCGGTGACAAGCTAGAACTGCGAGTTCTTCGTGGTCAAGATGAGTTGATGAAGATCGTACCTGTAGTTCGCGAGCGCGAGGATAAGAGCAACCTGCTCGCGCGTTTGGTACATCCAGAAAAGAATCTAATCAGCCGCTTGGGGATCTTGTGTATCGAGATCGATAAAGAGCTGGCTGCACTGATCCCTGGTCTGAGGCGGGACTACGGCTTGATCGTCGCGGGTAAAACGGCCGGAGGTCAATCGCAATTCCTCGATCTTCAAGCCGGCGATATTATTGACGCTGTGAATAATTCGCCCGTGGCGTTACTGGATACATTTCGGTCAACGCTCGGCGAATTGAAGGCGGGCGATCCTGTGGTGCTCCAAATCGAGCGCGAGGGCCGTTTCCAGTATCTCGCTTTTGAGCTTGACCGCTGAGCAAGGGTCTAACAAGTGGAGGGCATCGAAACAGACGCCCATAAGACAGTCACGAGGATACCAGGCCACCATTAAGCGGAGGGATGGATTCTCAGCGCCATAGACGCCACAGCTGGTCACTTCAAATGCAGTTCTACCGGTTGCTGGCTTGTCTGAATACCATGCTCCTGGTATTTCATGCCAGCAGCCTCTCCCGTACCATCGAAGCGAGTGGCTTCATGTGGCACGCTGTCCAATCTAGTTTTCGAAACTTCTCGCGTTTTGTCTGGAACCAAAAGTGGGGGTCTGGAGAAATCCATCCGAGTCGCCCACGTGGTTCGGTCCCGGTTGTCACCATACTTTGTCTCCTCGGCGAAGACCAAGACCGCTCGCTTATAACCGATCTCTGCCAGCGCAATCCATGGGAGACCTTCTTCGCGACGACACGCCAGGAAGCCGGGCAGCTCTTGCAAACACTGAAGCCCCAAATAATCTTCTTTGACAGAGACATGGCGGATCAGGAATGGCGGGCTGTCGTGACCGGCTTTGCCGCCGCATCAGGAGGTGCGTGTATCATGCTGGTATCCAAAGTCATTGACGACTATCTCTGGAATGAACTAGTTTCGAACGGTGGTTACGAGGTCTTGCGGAAACCGCTTCGGGAAAACGAGGTCTCCCGCGCAGTGAGAATGGCCTGGTCTTTCTGGAGCAGCACTGCTAAACGGGTTTCGAACTCTAAGAGATGACGCGCTTACGTACGGCGTATAGGATCAGCTCCGCAGCGCTGTGGAGGTCTAGTTTCTCCAGCAGATTTCTCCGGTGTGTTTCAACCGTGTAAGGACTAAGATTCAGGGCGGCGGCGATTTCTTTGTTCGTTCGGCCTTCGGCGCTGAGTTGTAGAATCTCCCGCTCGCGGGAGGTTAGAAGCTCGTAGCTGTCATCAACCCCTCGTGTTCTGATTTCCCGGATATAGTCCTCCACTAACATTTTGCTAATTTCCGGGCTAAAGAATGTTTTCCCTTGGCAGACAACGTGTATAGCAGCGATGAGGTCGCCTTCGGCGGAATCCTTCAGCAGATATCCTTTAGCCCCAGCCTTAAGAGCGCGGAGGACATAACCTTCGTCCGAATGCATGCTGAGGATAACCACTGCCGTGTGCGGACACTCAGAGATGATGCGTTGCGCGGCCTCGATGCCGCTTAGATTAGGCATCGCGATGTCAAGAACCGCCACGTCAGGCTTGGTCTCCTCCGCCTTCGCAACCGCCTGTCTGCCATCCGCGGCTTCGCCTACCACGGTGAAGTCGGATTCGCTCTCCAACAAAAGCCGCAGGCCTTTGCGCATCACATTGTGATCGTCAGCTAACAAGATGCGAATCTGTTTCACGTATGTTCCCATTTCGATGCTTCTCATCTCGATCCCAGGGCAGTTCCACCGTGAGAATCGTTCCTGTTCCCGGTTCGGAGTGGACCACGCACTTGCCTCCCAGTTGCGCGACGCGCTCCTGTATTCCGAGCAAGCCTAGACCTTTCACCTGGTTGCTATCGAATCCTTGGCCGTCGTCCTGAATACACAGCGTCAAACGGCCTGGCTCCTGTTGGACGCGGATGCGGACGCTTTTCGCACGAGCATGACTGGCACAATTGTGGAGTGCCTCTTGAACGACTCGATAGATGCAAGTCTTGAAATCGTCCGGAAGATCGTCTGGCATATCGGCCGCGACGCTCACGTCCATTGAGGTGCGCTTGGAAACCTCCCGCGCTTGCCACTTCAAAGCCGGAACCAACCCCAAATCGTCCAACATCGACGGCCGAAGCAACAGAGCCATGTTGCGCACCACTCGAATTGTGCTCTCCACCAACCCCCGAATGGTTTCGACTTGATTTTGAGCTTGCTGTTCGGACCGAAGCGCAAGCCCAGTTGACAGATTGCGCAGTTCAATCAGCACTGCGGAGAGCGACTGGCCGACTTCATCGTGCAGCTCGCGCGAAAGCGCACGCCGCTCCGTCTCTTGAGCCTGGACCAGGCGCGCCGAGAGGTCTTTGAGTTGCTTGCGGGCTTCGGCGGCTTCTTGGTACCTGCAGTGTGCTCGGGCTTCGAGCCTGAGTATCCACCGTATGCTGAGAGCAGCCATTCCTAATCCGAACGCCACGGCAGCGAACAGCGTGATCGCGAGGCGGGCTTGAAATCTTCCCAATAGGCCGACCACTTGATCGTTTCCGGCGTTGAGCTGCTGCTCATTGATATCTGCGATCCTGTCGGCCATCGCCAGCATGTTTTGCCTGCGCGGAAATACCTCGTCTCGTAGGAACGCATAGCCGAGGCGCTGGCGCTCCGCGGGATCCCACTGAAGGACCGGAGCGAGGACCCGCCAATATTCCGCGAGCTCTGCCCGGAGGGCGGTGTAGTGTTTCACCTCAGCGGGAGCGAGTTGACGGCCATATGATTGCAGCGCCGAATCCATCTGTTGCCGAACCTGTTCCAGGCTGATCCGAAACGTTTGCGCCCGCTCCGCTTCGGGTTCCAACAGATAATCGCGCACATATGTCCCAGACAGGTACACTTGAAATCGGATGTCGTTTAGGACATGATTTTGGAACAGGAACTGCCGCCGGATTTGATCGTCATTCCGGCGGACGTCGCGCAGGACCCGGAGCGCATCAAATCCTGCCAGTGTCATTATCACAAGAACACTGCCGAACCCCGCCACTAGCGCGAGGCGGCTGTTGAAGTGGAAGCGCCCAGACCTGTGTAGCTCTAGATCTTGCTCCTGAGCTTCTGCCTTGCGTAGTCTGCCGGCGGATCTTCGCATTGAAGAGATTTCTAGTCCACAGTCTACGCCAAAGCTAAACTTGCAACCATACTTCTAATCAAGGTCGAAAAATACCAACTTCTTGGTATATGCCGCCGGCGCGCCCCGGACGTATATTTTAAGGGAAGCTCTTTGTGCGCCGCGATCCGGTATCACTAGTTATGCCCGTCGAGCGCGTGCTGACGCACCACATGACCCAAGGCACAACCGTATCGGACGCCGTCTTTGACAAGCTGAAGACTTTGGATACTTGCACGGTGTCCAACGCCATAGAGCGGCTGAATGTGCGGCTCCGCAACGAGGGATTTGTTGCGGGCGCTTTGCGTTGCCGTTTTCAGAACCTTGGCCCTATGCTGGGTTATGCGGTTACCGGCCGGATCCGGAGCGCCAGCCCACCCATGAGCGGCCGATGCTACTACGATCGGATGGATTTCTGGGAGTACCTCGCTACTCTGCCGGAGCCGCGGGTCATGGTTTTGGAAGACGTAGATCATGTACCAGGCCTGGGAGCGTTTGTCGGCGAGATCCATGCAAACATCGGGCTTGCGTTGAACTGCGTGGGATATGTCACCAACGGCGCCGTGCGTGATTTGCCGGCGGTGAAAGCGCTCGGATTTCACCTTTTTTCAGGTAACGTTTCCGTCTCTCACGCCTACGCTCATCTAGTGGAGTTCGGTGACCCTGTCACCATCGGAGGCTTGAAAATTGCGCCTGGAGACTTGATTCATGGTGACCGTCATGGCGTCCAAGCCATCCCGTTTGAGATCGCGGCGCAGATACCGGAGGAAGCCGAGAAGATTATGTACTCTGAAAACGAATTGAAACAATTCTGCCAATCGCCGCAGTTTTCGCTCGAGGGGCTCTCGAAAAGACTGGAGCAGGCTTCCCGGAATTGTCTGTGATATCAAAAGTTCAAAATGGCTTTCTGTTGGGATGTATAGTACTGTTCGGTGGTGTCCTGGCGTCGTGCGGAAGGGGCGAGAAGGCCAGCGCGAATACGGCCGGCGCCGCTTTCGAAGGCGTGTCCGTCGGAGTAACCAAAGTAACCAGAAAAGCGCTTGACCGCAAGTTGACAGTGTCCTCCGAATTAGTGCCGTTCCAGGAGATTGACGTCTACGCCAAAGAATCAGGGTTTGTGAAGACCCTCAACGTCGACTATGGGACGCGCGTGAAGGCGGGACAGGTGATGGCGGTGCTGGAGATCCCCGAGCTGCAGTTGCAATTGGCGGAAGACGATGCGGCCATCAAGAACGCACGGGATCAAATGACGCTCGCGGAGCACGAGCTCGGCCGCGTGCAAGCGAACCGTGACGTTCTGCATCTTCAATACGACAGATTAAACAATGTCGCAAAATCCAAACCGGGTTTGGTGGCGCAGCAGGAAGTGGATGACGCCCAAGGCAAGGATCTGGCGGCCGAGGCGCAGGTGGAAGGTTCGAAATCGCATCTCCAGGGGGCCCAAAGCCAGCTTGAGGTGACGCAGGCGAAACGCGCGCACGATCAGGCGCTGTTCGATTACTCGAATATCACGGCCCCGTTTGCAGGTGTGATAACGCAGCGGTACGCGAATCTGGGGGCATTGATGCAGGCTGGAACCAGTTCGAGCACGCAAGCCATGCCGCTGGTGCGCCTCTCCCAGGACAACGTTTTTCGGCTGGTGATTCCGGTACCCGAGTCCTACGTTCGCTATATTCACGCCGGCGACCCAGTTCAGGTGAACGTACCGTCGCTGAACCGCACTCTGCCGGGAAAGGTGGCGCGGTTCTCCCAGGACGTCAAAGAAGACACGCGAACGATGCATACCGAGGTCGACGTTCCCAACGTGAACGGCCTGCTGGTGCAGGGCCTTTACGCGGAGGCCACCATTACGCTCGAAACCAAGAACAACGTTCTGTACGTGCCTTTGCAGGCGGTAGATCATAACGGCGATCAGACCACCGTATTTGTAGTTACCAGCGGCAACAAGATCGAAAGGAGGACCGTGGCGCTGGGGATACAGACCTCCAGCGACGCCGAAGTGATCTCGGGTCTCCAAGAAGGCGACATGGTCGTGGTCAGCGACCGCAGCGGTCTGAAAGCCGGCGAGGAAGTCCAGCCCAAGATAATCGAACTGGTCAATTATCAGAACGTCAATGATCAAAAGCAGGAAGAGAAGAAGTAGCAGTGTCCGGTTTTTCGATCCGCAATCCCTACTTCATCGTCGTCATCTGCATGGCGCTGATGGTCATCGGAGTAACCAGCTTGGTACGCATGCCGGTGGATCTGTTTCCATCCATCAATCTGCCCGAAGTGGTGGTGGCGACGTTTTATTCAGGCATGCCGCCCGAAGATATCGAGACAGATATTACCGATCCGCTGGAACGCTTTTTCACACTCGCCTCCGGCATCGATCACATGGAATCGCGATCGTTGCTCGGAGTAAGCATCATTAAGGTATTTTTTCAGCCTGGCACCAACGCGGATGCCGACGTCACCGAGCTCTCGAATCTGGCCCTGGCGGACCTGAAACGTCTTCCGCCCGGCACGCTTCCGCCGGTGGTTCTGAAATTCGACGCGTCGAGTTTACCGGTTTGCCTGGTCACTCTCAAAGGCGAAGGCCTGACTCAAACGCAGCTCCACGATATCGGCCAATTCACGATTCGAAATCAGATCGCGGTGGTGCAAGGGGCCGAGATTCCGCCGCCGTTCGGAGGCAAGTACCGGCAGGTGATGGTGTACGTGGATCCATACAAACTGCTGTCGCGCCAGTTGAGCCTGATGGATGTGGTGAATGCGGTTAACAAGAACAACCTGATTCTTCCGGCGGGCGACGTCAAAATGGGTCCGTACGATTACTACGTCTATTCGAACAGCCTGGTGAAGAAGGTGGCGGAATTGAATGACGTTCCCATCAAGACGGTGGGCCACAGTTGGGTTTCCGTGGGGGACATCGGTGAGGCGAAAGATGCGAACCAGATCCAGTACAACATCGTGCGGGTGGACAGCCAGCGTTCGGTATATCTGCCGATCATGAAGCAGGGCGGCGACACGAACACGATCCAGGTGGTCAACGGGATCCGCGGCATGCTCGGAAAGCTGTTCGATATACCCAGGCAGCTTGAAACGACAGTGGTTTTCGACCAGTCGGCGTTCGTCAAAGAGGCGATTCAGACACTGCTTCACGAGGGGTTGATCGGACTGGCGCTGACCAGTCTGATGATCCTGATCTTTCTCGGAAGCTTCCGCGCCACCACGGCCGTATTCCTATCCATCCCGATTTCGGCGCTGGCGACGTTCGTCATCCTTTATTTTATGGGCAGCACCGTGAACACCATGATTCTGGGAGGCCTCGCGCTGGCGTTCTCGCGTGTGATTGACAATTCGGTAATTTCGCTCGAAAACATCTATCGTCATCTGGAGCTGGGCGCCACCCCCGAGATGGCGGCGGAACAGGGCGGATCGGAAGTCAGCATGGCAGTGCTGGCGGCAACACTCACCACGGTGGTGGTGTTCTTCCCGGTCACGTTTCTGTACGGGGTCAGCAAGTTCCTGTTCTCCGCGCTGGCTCTCGCTGTTGTGATTTCGCTATTCGCGTCCTACTTCGTGGCGATGACCGTTATTCCGTTATTCTGCGCGCGCTTTTTGAAGGCCGCGCATCACGGGCACGATGCCGTCGAGATCCGGGGCTTCAATTACTGGTTCAATCGTGGTTTCCGCGCCGTGCTGGATTTCTATGAGCGCTTGGTGCGCCGAGCACTGCGTTTCCCTGCGCTCACCATCGTGCTATTGCTCAGTCTGTTCGTCGCGAGCCTGGCTCTTTACCCTTTTCTGGGGCTCGCGTTTTTCCCACGAACCGACGCGGGCCAATTCACCATCAATTTGAAAGTTCCGACCGGCTCCCGGATTGAGAACGCGGAACAGTACGTCTCGAAGGTGGAGGACTTGATTCGCCACGTAGTGGACCCGCCGGATTTTCAGATGGTGGTTTCAAATATCGGGATCGTTCCGGATTTTTCGGCGCTCTACACCACCAACGCTGGTCCTTATACGGCCACCATCCAGGTGGAACTGAAGGACTCCCACAAGGTCGGCAGTTTCGAATACATGGCCCGTCTGCGGCGTGAAATCGCTAAGCGATATCCCGATCTACGCACGTTTTTCTCCAGCGGCTCCATGGTGGATGCGATTCTCAACATGGGAATGCCCGCCCCCATCGACGTCCAAGTCAGCAGCCGCGAGTTGAATCGCACTTACGACGTCGCTCAGGATCTGTCGGCGCGCATCCGCAAGCTTCCCGGCATCGGGGAAGTCTACGTTCCCCAGGACATGAACTATCCGGCAGTTCGCTTGAAGGTGGATCGTGTGCACGCCGCCGAACTGGGCCTTTCGCAAAAGGAGATCGTCGACAACGTAATTACCGCGTTGAACTCGAACACCATGATTGCGCCGAATTATTGGGTGGACCATCAGACCGGTAACGATTACTTTCTGACGGTGCAGTACTACGAGAACGGTAATTCCGCGATTCACAATTTTGTCGATTTGCAGAATATACCGCTTCGCCGGCAGCCCGGCCGCGCGGTCCCGCCCCTGCAGGCCCGAGGTATGCGCCTCCCCGATTCAGTGCGTCCCCAAGGGCCCGCGCGTCCGGTTACGGTGCTCGGGAATGTAGTGAGCTTGGATTTCGTTCAGTCGCCAACAGAGATCGATCACTATCAGATCCAGCGAGTCGCCGATGTATATGTCACACCGTCGGGCGAAGACCTAGGTAAAGTGACCGCGGAAATAAGACGCCTGCTCGCCGGGTTGAATCTTCCGAGCAATATCCGCATCAACCTGAGGGGCATGGTGGATGGGATGCAACAGTCGTTCAAGAGCTTCGCTATCGGCCTCTCGCTTTCAGTGGCGCTTTTGTTTTTGATTCTGGTAGCCCAGTTCAAGTCGTTTAAAGATCCGTTCCTGATTATGCTCGCGATCCCGATGGGATTCATCGGAGTCATGATAATTCTTCCCCTGACGCACACCACGCTGAATGTCATGTCGTTGATGGGCGTGCTGATGTTGGCCGGCGTCGCTGCATCCAACAGCATTCTGATTGTCGAGTTCGCACACCGGCTGGAAGAACAGGGCCGGTCAGTAGAGGACGCAGTGATCAATTCCTGCCGGGTTCGCCTGCGTCCCATCCTGATGACCTCGCTTGCAACCATTATCGGCATGATTCCCATGGCGCTGAAGCTGGGCACCGGGAGCGAACAGTACGCACCATTGGCCCGCGCCATTATTGGAGGCTTGACGGTTTCCGTGTTGCTTACCGTATTCATCGTTCCCGCCGCTTATCTCGTGGCGTACCGCCGGAGGGCCGCTTAGAACATGCCTCGCTTCTCCATCAAGAACCCGTATTTCATTATCGTGGTGTGCCTGGCTCTGGCCGTGATCGGGATTACCAGTCTGGCGCGCATGCCGGTGGATCTGTTCCCCACCATCAATCTGCCGGAAGTTGTGGTGGCGACGTTCTATTCAGGCATGCCGCCCGAAGATATCGAAACCGACATTACCAATCCTCTGGAACGCTTCTTCACTTTGGCTTCGGGTATCGACCACATGGAATCGCGTTCGCTGCTGGGCGTCAGCATCATCAAGGTGTTCTTCCAGCCCGGCACGAATGCCGACGCCGATGTCACGCAATTATCCAACCTTGCTCTAGCCGACTTGAAACGATTGCCGCCGGGCACGCTGCCCCCCGTGGTGTTGAAGTTCGATGCGTCCAGCCTTCCGGTCTGTCTGGTCACCGTGAAGGGAGAAGGCCTAAATGAGACGCAGCTTCACGATATAGCTCAATTCCAGATTCGAAATCAAATCGCGGTGGTAAAAGGAGCGGAGATCCCGGGCGTCTTTGGAGGGAAGTACCGGCAGGTGATGGTGTATGTCGATCCGTTCAAGCTGCTATCGCGCGAAATGACCGTGATGGACGTGGTGGACGCGGTCAACGATGAGAACCTGATTCTCCCCGCAGGCGACGTCAAGATAGGCCCCAACGATTATTACGTCTACTCGAACAGCCTGGTCAAGGACGTGGCGGACCTGAACAAGATTCCCATCAAAACCGTCGGCACGCGATGGGTCACGGTGGGTGACGTGGGCGAGGCCAAGGACGCCAGCCAGTTGCAATACAACATCGTCCGCATCGACGGACAGAAATCCGCCTACATCCCCATCATGAAGCAGGGTGGGGATACCAACACCGTGCAGGTGGTGGACGATGTCCGCAATCTGATCGGCCACCTTTTTGACATCCCCGCCCAGTTGAAGACCGCGATCGTTTTCGATCAGTCCGTATTCGTGAAGGAAGCCTTGACGACAGTGCTGCACGAGGGCGTCATCGGTCTGGTACTGACCAGTCTGATGATTCTGATTTTCCTCGGAAGCATGCGCGCGACGGTGGCTGTCCTGCTGTCCATTCCGATTTCGGCGCTGGCTACGTTCGTGATTTTGTACATGCTGGGCAGCACCGTCAATACCATGATTTTGGGGGGCTTGGCGCTGGCCTTCTCGCGAGTGATCGATAACTCGGTGATCTCGCTCGAGAACATCTACCGCCATCTGGAGATGGGGTCATCGCCTGAGGTCGCAGCGGAACAGGGCGGCGCCGAGGTGAATTTGGCGGTGCTGGCCGCAACACTGGTGGACGTGGTGGACTTCTTCCCGGTCACGTTCTTGTACGGGGTGAGCAAGTTCCTCTTCTCCGCCCTGGCCCTCGCGTTTTGCTTGTCGCTGCTGGCTTCCTTCGTGGTAGCCATGACGGTGATCCCGTTGTTCTGCTCGAAGTTCCTGAAAGGTATTCATCATGAGCCCGGCGCCGCGGCTATCGAGGACACATCCTGGGGCGGCCGCTTCAACGCGTGGTTCAATCGTACGTTCAATCGTTTGCTGGACGTCTACGAGCGCACGGTACGCATCGCATTGAGACGCCCGGCACTCACATTAGCCGGCCTGCTCGGTTTGTTCGTGGCAAGTTTGGCCATTTATCCGATTCTGGGACTCGCGTTCTTTCCCCAAACCGACGCCGGGCAATTCACCATCAACGTAAAAGCGCCCACCGGTACCCGCATCGAGATCACGGATCAGTATGTTTCGAAGATCGAGGATCTGATTCGTCACGTCGTCGATCCGCACGACCTGAAAATGATTGTGTCCAACATTGGCGTCGTCAACGATTTCTCTTCGCTTTACACAACCAACGCCGGCCAATATACCGCCACCATTCAAACAGCGCTGAGCGAGGATCATAACGAAAGCAGCCTGGTCTACATGAATCGAGTGCGGGACCAACTCGCCGCTAAATTTCCTGACGTCCGGGCATTCTTTCAAAGCGGCTCCATGGTGGACGCAATTCTCAATTCCGGCATGCCCGCTCCTATTGACGTCCAGGTCAACACGCGCGATCTCGACACCGCCTACGACACGGCGCAAGAACTGGCGCGGCGCATCCGGAAGCTGCACGGGGTGGGCGAGATATATATTCCGCAGGACATGAACTACCCGGCCCTGCGATTGAATGTGGATCGAGTGCATGCCGCTGAACTTGGCCTCAGCCAGAAAGATATTGTCGACAACGTGATCACCGCGCTCAATTCGAACACCATGATCGCGCCGAACTATTGGGTGGACTATCAAACCGGCAACGACTATTTTCTGTCGGTTCAGTACTACGAACACGGCAATCCGGCCATCCACAATCTGGTGGACCTGAAACAGATCCCGCTGCGCGCGCCCAATCTGACTCAGCCGACCACGCTGGATTCGGTGGTGAAAGTGGAAAACATAATCTCGCCGACCGAGATCGACCATTATCAGATCCAGCGCGTGGTGGACATCTACATTACGCCATCCGGCGAGGATCTGGGTAAAATCACAAGCGCGATCCGGCATACCATTGCCGAAGCCCATCTGCCTTCGAACATTCGCGTAACTTTGCGAGGAATGGTGGAGGGAATGGAAGCGTCGTTCAAGAGCTTCGGCATCGGCTTCAGTCTATCCTTCATCCTGTTATTCCTGATCCTGATCGCGCAGTTCCGATCCTTCATCGATCCGTTTCTTATCATGCTGGCAATTCCCATGGGATTCATCGGCGTACTGATTATCCTTCCGCTCACGCACACCACGCTCAATGTTATGTCGCTGATGGGTGTGTTGATGCTGATCGGCATTGCCGATTCCAACAGCATCCTGATTGTGGACTTCGCGCACAAGCTGGAAGAGCAGGGGCTGTCGGTAGCCGATGCGGTGATCACGGCGTGCCGCGTCCGTCTGCGGCCGATTCTGATGACGTCGTTCGCAACCATCATCGGGATGCTGCCCATGGCCATGAAGCTCGGCACGGGCGGCGAGCAGTATACGCCGATGGCCCGAGCGATTATTGGCGGTTTAACCACGTCGGTGTTTCTCACCGTGTTCATCGTCCCGGCCGCCTACCTGCTGGTGTACGGGAGAAGGAGACATCATGTCAATGAGGGTTCTTAAAGTTGTCAGCTCCATCACAATCTTAGGCGCGGCGTTTGCGCAGACTCCGCCAAAACTCACGCTGCAAGAAGCCGTGGCGATCGCAATCAAGAATCATCCGCAGATTCAGGCGGCGCAGCACGAAGTCAACTTCGCGCAACAACAGGTGGTTATCAACCGCGCGCCATATTATCCGGCGCTGAACGGCGAGATCACCGGTTCGCAAGGAAACGATTTGTCCCGGATCGGCGCCGGGGCGCTCTCCGCATCGCGTTTATTTAACCGGTTCGGACAAGGCCTGGAGCTTTCTCAATTGGTAACCGACTCAGGACGCACTCCGAACCTGGTGGCCAGCGCCCGGTTGCAGGCGCGAGCGACCGAGCAAACCCTGCAAGCCACCCGTTACGACGTCGTGCTGGCGGTGGACCGCACCTATTACGATGTATTGCACGCGCAAGCCGTCGTCCGAGTGGCCGAGGAGACGGTTTCCGCGCGGCAACTGCTTAGCGACCGAGTGACCGAATTAACCAAGAACAAGCTCAGGTCACAGCTGGACCAGAGCTTCGCCGAAGTCGAGGTCTCTCAGGCGAAGCTGCTCCTCATCCGCGCCCAGGAGGCCGTGCAAAGTGCCCTGGCGGAGCTCGGGCGAGCGCTCGGGTCCGATCAGCCGGTAAATTACCAGCTCGAGGAATCACCGCTCCCTCCCGGGCCGCCGAATAAGGCGGACGATCTGGTGGCGCAAGCCATCGCCAACCGGCCCGAACTGGCGAGCCTACGTTTTTCACGGGATTCCGCCTATAAGTTTTACGAAGCGGAAAAGGATCTTCGCCGGCCGACCGTCAGCATCGCGGCAGTGGGCGGATATATTCCGTACATCAATACGCCTGCTACCGCGCCCATCCCGGCCGAGTACGAAGGAATCGCCGCGAATGTCGATATTCCGGTCTTCAACGGGCATCTTTTTTCGGCCCGGCGTGAAGCGGCCCACGAACATGCCCTTGAGTCCGACCAGCGTCTGCGCGATCAGCAGCAGCAGGTTTCGCGAGACGTGCGCGTGGCTTGGTCGGGTGCTGTCACTGCATATCAGCGGATGGATGTTACCGCACAGTTCCTTCGCCAGGCAGCGCTCGCGCTCGACCTTGCTCAGGGGCGCTACAACCTTGGTCTGTCTTCGATCATCGAGCTCACGCAGGCCCAGTTGAATCTCACGGAAGCTGAAATCGAGAACCTCAGCGCCAAATACGATTATCAAACTCAGTATGCGGCGCTGCAGTTCACCATCGGCGCGCTACGCTGACATGCCGCCGAAGCCTGAGCCATCGTTTTACGAAGAACAACCCTTTCGACAACTGCGGCTCCGGATTCTAACCGCAATCCCGCCGGTGGTGATGACTTTGCTGGCGATCTGGCAGGTTGGGCTTGGACATCGTTGGGGAAAGCAGCCGATGTCCAACGCCAGCGTGATGGGTTGGGGCATCTTTCTCTGGATCGTCTATCTTCGGCTGATCACCGTAAAACTGATCACGGAACTTCGCCCTGGCGAGTTGCGAGTTGTGATGCGGGGCCTCTGGCGCTCGTATCGAATCCCGTTAAACAAGGTGAAAAAGGCCGATGCGGTGACCTTTGATGTGCGTAGCTGGGGCGGCTATGGAATCCGGTCCACCAGCCGGGGAACGGCGTACATCGCCGGCGGCAGTCAGGGCGTGGAACTCCAACTGGTCGGCGGAGGAGTCGTACTAATTGGCTCAGGGCATTCGAACGAATTGGCGAGCGGAATTGCTAAACAGATGGCAAGCAGTAGCGCGTAGGCCGAGAGGCGCGGATCCACCCTGTCTACTGCGCCACAAATTTCTCAATCACAAAAACAAAATGCTGCTGAGGTCGCGCTCCGGCTCGCGCAGGGCGAGAGAAATTCATCTGTTTTGTGGCTTCGACAGCGGCTTGACTGTTCGGATCGGATGGTTGTAAGGAGTGCACGTCGACGAGTTGCCCGGATGCTGTCACCAAGCCGAATACACAGACCGGCCGGGTGGTAGCGTTGGACGGAATCCGTCCGGAATCACGCGAGAGTTTTTGCGCTCCAGCCATCGCGACTGGCGCTCCTCCCTCCTCCATCTCCACAGTGGGTTGAAACAGGCTCGGATCGGCAGCCGGAAGCTCCTTCAGGCTGTCAACAGTGATCTCCGATACGGTTTTGCCGGCTTCGGTCACTGTCACCTTTCGAGGTAACACGTAGGCATTGAGCTTTGGAGCATTTGAGTAATCGTAAGCGTAGTAGCGCCCAGGTACCTGCGACTGCATTTGCAGCAATCCCGATTGCGGATCGACACACTCTTCGGTCTCCTCCCAGCTTCGTCCGGTCGTTGCATTCGCGGCGCTTCCTGAGCTCGAAAGCAAAACGCAGGTAACTGCTGCGCCATGGAAGGTAGCTGTTGAAGTTCGGATCGACGCGCGGTCCAGGCTTCCCACGGATGGAATTGGGCCAAACAAGGCTGCGCGCACCTCGTGCAAGCGGAGCGGAATGGTACTAGACGTCCCTTCTCCGTAGAACATCCCATTCGTGGAGATTTGGGTAGTCGTGTATCCGGCCGAGGCTTTCGCCGTCCAGCGGAGCCCTTGTGCGGGATCCGAAATATCCTCCATTTCCCAAGTCCCGTCATATTCCGTTACACCACCAGAGTTCACCGTAAAGCTGGCCTTCAGATCGTAACCTTGGCCAGAATTTCGCAAAGCGTAACTCTGACTCGCCCGCGCAAGAAGCTCAAGAACCCTTGCTCGATCTGTGGGCGAATCCACTACTTGGATTTGGCCGGTGACCATTTCGAGAGGATCGCTCGGTATGGGTACCATCTTCGATGAGTTCTTGCCTAAAGCGGCAAGTGCACCTGCCACCATCAACCACAACATTTCCTTGGAGACCATTGAATCAGCCCTCCCGAGTTCTACTTTGGCGGAAACTGCAGCCTGGGCACATATGGCTTCCTTCCTTGTGGAGCTGCAACGGAGCCGCCTCCGGACCCACCACCCGAGCCACCACCTGTCCCGCCACCGCCGCCGGTTCCGCCACCACCGCCGGTTCCGCCGCCACCGCCGGTCCCACCACCACCACCCAACGATCGGTATGACCTCATCGATGACGTGCCGTTCGCAGCCACGCCCGCCATCACATTGGAAGACGCGCTGAAGCAAGCCGTCAGCCAACGATCGGACTTGCAGGCGGCGGAAGCGCAGCTCCGGGCCGCCGAGCGTTCGCGATCCGCTGCGCGCGCAGAACGTCTTCCAGCTCTCTCACTGAGCGCCGACTACGGCGCCATCGGGATGAACCCTTCCGATGCTCATGGAACATTCTCGGTGGTTGGAAGCCTGAAGTTTCCGATCTGGCAGGGTGGCCGGATCGAGGGCGATATCGAACAGGCCAGCGCGGCCTTGGCACAACGGCAGGCAGAACTGGAAGACCTACGCGGGCAAGTAGAAGCCGATGTCCGGAAAGTATATCTCGACCTGGAGGCGGCCAGGAGCCAGGTGCAGGTTGCGACGGAGAATCTTCAGGTGACGAAAGAAAATCTCAAATTGACCCGCCAGCGGTATGATGCCGGTGTGACCGACAACGTTGAGGTTGTGCAGTCTCAGGAGTCCGTCGCGGGGGCGGAGCTGGACTATATCAATAGCGTGTTCGCGCACAATGTTGCGAAACTCAGTCTGGCGCGTGCGGTTGGGCAAGCGGGAGACAACTTTGCACAATTTCTGCAGACCCGCCAGCTGGCTTATTGGACGTTCTTGGCCTTTCTCGTGCACCGGAAATGCGAGGATGAACATATGAACCCGAAGAACACAGAACTCGACAAAAAAGACGATTCCGAACAGCCGTTAGAAAACCTGCCGCTTGATTGGGCGGACGAGGATGTTGAAATAGAGGACCGTAAGCCCGATTTGGGTGAGATCGAAGAGGATACGTCCGAAATCTGAAGGGCCCGGGCTGGGGCGGGATCATCGTTGAGCGATGGTTTTGACCAGGCCGCCTTCGAGGTAATCGTTGATGCTCTGTTCCATATCGGCTGGAAACTGCGGCACAGGCCCTACCAGCTTATCGGCGTACACTCTGAGCGCGATCTCTCTGAACACGGGAAGCGCAACCCGGCCGCCAGTTTCTTTTGCTCCCAGGGAATGGTTGTCGTCAAAGCCGATGCGCACGGCGATGGTGATTCCCGCACGGCCGTAAGTGGAGCCCACGAAGAGCGCATCCCTGAACTCATTCGTCGTTCCAGTCTTGCCCATTACGGCAATCGGGAAACTGCTGGAGTCCAGTGCGTGGGCCGTTCCCGTGGGAATGCGCACAACACCGCGCATGCCTTCCTGAATGAGCAATAGGGCGATCCCTTCGACACGAACCGGGGATGACGCGTGTTCGCTTTCGGCTATCACCTCACCCTGGTCGCGCACGATTCTTCGGATCACATACGGCTCGGCGTTGAGGCCCGACGCCATTGTACGGTACGCGTTGGCCAGTTCCATCAAGTTCACTTCGGACGCGCCCAAAGCCGTCGTCAAATAGGGCTGCAACGGAGTCTGTATCCCAAGATTCCGCGACGTCTGGAGGACGCTCGAAATCCCGATCTGACTTGCGACCCAAATCGCGACAGCGTTTCTGGATTCCGCCAGGGCAATCCGCGCGGGGATCATGCCCTTGAATTGGCCATCGTAGTTTGATATCCACTTCTCCTCTTGGTTCACCCCGTTGGGAACGCTGATGGGTTGATCGGGGACCACGGAGTCGAGATTCAGTGTTCCTGACTGGAAGGCGGCAAGATAGACAAGCGGTTTCATTGCGGACCCAGGCTGGCGCAGGGAGTTGGTGACGCGGTTAAAGTCGCTGTATGAGGCGGAACGGTCTTTGTAAAGTTGCCGGCCGCCCGCCTCGGCCAGGACACTCGCATCACGGTTCCTCAGCACCACCACAGAGCCTTGAATCAGACCCTTGGCGCTTGGATGCCGCTTTTCATAAAGCAAGAGGCCGTGCTCCAGCGCCAACGTTACGATTTGCTGCACCCGGGCATCCGCCGTAGAGTAAACCTGGATGCGTCCCTGAAGCAGGTCTCTCACGCTGAGATCGGCATGGCGGGTTTTGATTTCCTCAAGTACATTTTCAACAATGGCGCAGGATTGGAGCATCCTGTCTTTGTGTTTCGCGGCCGCCTCAATCGGACGCTGCTTCGCTCCGCGCAGGCTGTCTGGAGGAATAGAACCATTCGAGGCCATAAGCTCCAGGACCTGATTTCTGCGGTCGATGACTCTGTCGATTTCGCTTGCGCCGGGCGCGTAGTAACGAGCCGATTTTATGGCGCCTGCCAGCAGCGCTGCCTTGTCGGCATCATCCGCGGTGAAAGTGGCAAGGCTCCGGCCAAAATAATAATCCGCCGCCCGCGCCAGCCCATATTGCCCGTTTCCCATGTAAACCAAGCTGACGTACCGGGCCAAAATCTCCTCTTTGGCGCGACGTTTCGAACCGAAACGCTCCCGCATCTCTTTTTCGAGCCACACCGCCAACCGGATCTCCTCGACCTTCCGAACCACCATGTTGACGCTTCGCGCGCCGATCAGAGAGGACAGCGCGCGAGCTAAAAGTCCGCTGGGACGGAGCTGGTTGCTGTTTTCTCGAGCCGTCATGGCTTGGAGAAAATAACCTCGCACCAGCTGTTGGGTGATGGTGGATCCGCCTTGCGGGAAAATCGAAGAACTATTTACTGCGTCTCGGCGTCCCAGCTTCGTGAAGCGTCCCAGAAGACTTCTAATCCGTAACCTGCCCAAGACGTGAGGAATTCTTGAATAGTCGACCCCGCTATGCGAGAAGAAGTTTTTGTCCTCGGCCGCCAGGATGGCGTCACGAACCACCGGCGGGATGTCCTCATACTTGCTGATCCACCGGTATTCGGTGGCCATCTCCATGAGAGGCTGGTCATTGATATCGTAGACGTGGCCGATCCCAGGGAATTCGCAGCGGACGAATGCTTCCAAGTCCGGCAGATTAGTCCGGTCAAGATAGATGTGATGGAGTCCAATCGCGGCGAAAGTGACCATGCTGAGGGTACAAATGAGAAGCGCAGCGGCTGAACGCCGGCGTAGCTTGGCGTAGCGGCTACTCGAAATTCCGCGAGCCGCCGCCTTGGCACCTGCCACCATGCGCCTGAACACGGTTAGGAGAAAACTAACCATCTCCAATCTTGAACGTGTGTAATGCACGGTCACTCTCATTCCATATCCGCTAGATCACAATGTGCAGACATATTCATTCAAGTTGACTGGCTGGTGCGAATTGCTCAGGCCGCATGCATGAGTGATCCCTCGAGGACCGATGCTTCCTCGATCGCATTCCATGGCTGGCTGCGGTTGCGATCCGCAGCTTCTTGGCAGGTGATACACGAGGGGCTCCACGGCACTGCGGCGAGCCGCTTCAAACTGATATATTCTTCGCAGTCGAGGCAGGTCCCAAAAGTACCTACGTCAATCCTGCGCAGCGCGGCTTGCACTTCATGCAACCGGTCGGATTGGCGTTCGAGATTGTCTATTGCCATCTCACGCTCGGTAGCGTGCTGCACCCGGTCCAGCTCATCCGGGCTCGTATCAATAGCAAGAGCGTCACGATTCCGAATCGCGTTTTCCAGTTCAGCCTGCCTGGCCACTAAGGTGCCTTGGAATCTCTTAAGTTCGTCTTTCGTCATAGTTATAAGCCGCGTGATCTTTTCGTCCTATGGTTGAATGGTTATCCGGCCAGATTGAGTCACGACCATTGAGCGCAGCGATACACCGCTCACGCTGGAATGGCCGTTCGACTCATGAATCCCTGAGAGCAGCTCATTCGTAGCCGTTCACACCCTGCGGATGAGCCAGACAATAACCAGAACCACAATAATCGTTCCGAGCAATCCTAAGCCAAGCATTTCGTTTCTCCTTTTCATTCCTAATTGCTGCAGGTTCGTAGCCGCGCTACTGTCAGCGCCGTGGTCGGCAGAGCAAATCGATTAAGGTCAACTACATAGCGCTTCTGCCTCATCCATGGCGGCCGGTGCATCCGGGGATCGGCTTTGGAAAGGGCATCGCGCCTTTGACCGCGTGCAGTCAAGTGACCAAGTATGGTCGAGAGCAAGCCGCTGAATTGTCGTTGCCGTCTGCGGCAGCTTTCTGGCTCCGGCGGTTGTATAGTGGGTGTGAAGGAAGTCAGTCGTATGAAACGAGCGCTGCGGGCTGCCTTCGATCCCAAAGTGTTTCTGGCCAAAGTCGGCAAATGAAGAACGCTGGCGGATTACAAAAAGAAGCAAACGCTTTTCTCGCAGGGCGATCCTGCCGATGCCATCTTCTACATTCAGACCGGCAAGGTCAAGCTCACGGTTGTCTCCAAACAAGGCAAGGAAGCGGTGGTCGCCATTGTTGGTGTCGATGACTTCTTTGGAGAAGGTTGCCTAGGCGGGCAGTCGCTTCGCATGTCCAGCGCCGCCGCCATGTCAGACTACTCAATTATGCGGCTGGAAAAGCCGGGTGTGGTTCGTTTGATTCACGTGCTGCTTCTGATGGCCAACTTCGGCAAGGATGGAGAAGGACAAAAGGGGTTTGTTCAATCTTTTATTGGACCCGGCCAAACGAGCCGGCTGCCAATTTACGCGCGCCATCGCAAGAACGCGCCGACACCGCCGGTGGATTCGAGCAATGTTGCGTCTTCAATAAACGTTACGACCGCTCCGGTCTGCTTGGCTTTCGTCACCAACAGATCGGGAAGAGAGACTTGCCGTGGTTCTTCGCTCTCAGTTCCTCCCTTCGAATCGGGGATCTCCGGCGCGAGGATGGCTTCCACTTCCTCCAGCTGGGGATGGCTCGCCTCAAGCGCGCCGCTGATGAGCAGTTCGTCGACTTGCCCGTTGGCCAGAGCCTCGAGCGTCTCCTCGAACCCCACTACGGCCAATCCACGAGCGCGATATTGCTGCATCAGCCGGTCCACTTTTTCCCCCGCGGTCTTGGCCTCCTGCTCCTGGAGCTTTTCGAGAGTGGCGGACAGGACATCCTGATCGGAGGCATGAATATCCAGTTTCATTACCTCCACCATGGGGACCATTTCCTGAGGCAGTTGTTCTTGAAGGAGCGGAATCACAACCGAATCTCCGGCAAGAATGATGTGACTGACGTGGTCATCGCGGACGATCTGACCCAAGCGCTCAATCACCTCTTTGGCGTGTTCCTGATGGGCGTTCCCCACGCGCCGCTGGTAGCGGGCTTGCGACCATCCACCGACCTTGACTCGATGAACTTTCTTGCCTTTCACCGCCTCCGCGTCGATAACATGGCCCAGCCCGAAGACAAAGATACGCGCCGTGTTCGTATCCGTGAGCACCGCGGCGTACCGCGGGTATTGCTCATCGAGATGGGCCAGTTGAAACAAGTCAGGTTGGTTGTAGGCATATACGCGGTTATCGTTCACAGGGGTGGTTAACTGAATTGCCTCGAAGAATTCTTCCATGCCCCAACACGCAAATATCGCGACACCGTTGGCTGCGGGGTCGATTTTCTCGGTGACATAGGAAACGATTCGCTCCACATCCCGGTCGAAACTGTGACGCTCCGGCGAATTCGGCTCCCAAGTCCGGGCCAGAGCTTTGAATTCCCGATGAAGATACGGCGCCACGTCGGGTGTACGTCCATGCTGATCAGGCTGAGTGTTCAGGTAGACGCTCAACACCGGCAACGTGGTGGGCTCGAAAGCCACCAGCCGCGCGAGAGGCTCTTCAATTGTGGTCGCAAGCTGCTCTGTGATTGTGGATGCCATGCCAGAGCATGAGCACGCCGCGGGCCAAGAAGCTGCGAATCAAGTTCGCCGAAGAGACCTGCGGCGCGAGATCATTTGCATGCGCAGCGATCTCATTCGAGCCAATGTGTATTGGCGCTCGTACAAAGGGGCACGCACCGGCGGGCTCAGATTGCTGTATCAATCCGAACAGCAATTCATGTGTATTTTGAACTTGTACGGGCAGGCGCCAGGCCTTCTTTGGGTGACGGCGTCCTAATACAGCGAAGGCACAACCAGCTCTAATCCGCGCGATACGCAGTCCTCTGCTTTTGCTCGTTCGCGACTCGTTTGCCACGCTCGACGAATTCGTTGGATCGATCGGCGAGTCTGGTTCCACGGTGAACGTTTGACGATGCAATACATCGCCCGGCGCATTAATCGCGCCGAGCGAAAAACGTGCCCCGGACGGAGCCGTCCTCATTTACTTCTCGAACACTTCTTCAATCTGGCCGACCTTCTTTTGAACTTTGCCGGCCAAGTTCTCGGCCGAACCTTTATCCTCTAAGTTAGGATTGTGGGCGGCTTGACCTGCCTTCTCTTTGACCTTGCCTTTCACTTCGTGAAAACTACCTTTGATCTTGTCTTCTGTACTTGCTTTCATGTGTTTTCTCCTTGTACGACGGAGCCTTTTGGCACCATTCCTATTGCGAGCACGAGCTATGCCAATACCTGCATCTCCACGAGCTAGTGGGCCGTCGGCCCATGCGTTCGCAGGAGTGCGA
>PMOK01000132.1:0-26253 GCA_003162425.1 Bryobacterales bacterium
CGGCACGCTGAGAGCGTGCGCCACGATGGCTCACAAAAGTTGGGTGGCAAGAGAGGCATGCTGTTAGCGGTGGGCGATCACCAATAGCGACTTGGCGCGCTTCACGACGCACTCGACGGCGCGTTGGAGATTTTCGGGATCCAGGGCGGCGAAACTTTCGTCGAGCACTACTAGCTCGGAGTTTTGTAGCAAGGCACGAGCGATATAGAGGCGGCTGCGCTCGCCATGCGAGAGCTGCCATCCGGTTTCGCCGACCATCTGTAAGAGCCCCGCGGGCATGCGCTCCAGCAATTCAGCGAGCCCGAGTTCGGCGCAGATGGCTTCGGCTTCGCGAAGATCATTCGGGCCGATAATTCCACGGCGGCCCATGAACAGGTTGAACGCGAAGGTTTCGGCCAGCACATGATTTTCGTGAAACTGCGGTGCGGCAGCGATGTATTTTCGCCACGCTTCCGCGCCGAGAGTCTGACGATCGAATCCGTCCATCAATAGACGGCCAGAATTTGGCTCGCGAAGGCCGGCGAGCAGGGATACCAGCGTGGATTTTCCGCCGCCGGATTCCCCCTCCAGAACCAGACGATCGCCGGCTGAGATTTGAAACGTGCAGCCACGCAGCACGGGCTCAGTGCGATCGTTGTAGCGGAAAACGAGATCGCTGGCGTCGACCATTTTGTGTGGTTCCGCGGCGCCAGGGAGAATGGGAGACCCGAGGGCTTCTGGGCGCGTGGCGGAGTGAAAGAGAACGGCAACGCGCTGCCAGGCCACGGCTGCACCGGCCAACTGCCACGCTCCGGCCGCGAGGCGCTTGAAGGCCCGGTAGGCCAACAGCATTCCGCCGACGGCGATTGCAATCTGGGCAGGGGAATCGACACCGCGGGCGAGCGCGGGCCCGAGGCCAACGAGACCGAGCACCAACCATCCGCGCGGGACGATGGCAAGCAGTCCGGCGGTGGAATTGTCCATGTCTTTGGACGCTTTGAGGTAGCGCTCGAGCGCTTGGTCTTCGCCCGAGTGCCAGCGATCGGGCGGGAGTTGTGCGAGGCGGGTGCGATGGCCGATCATGCTCTCCACCAGATCGTGGGTCATGGAAAGGCGGACGTCGGTCCAGGTGCGATTGCGGCGATAATACCGAGCTGACATTGCGGCAGTAATTGCGAGCCACGCCACCAGAAGCGCCGATTGCAGCGCGCCGCCTGCGCCGGCGGCGAGAACGAAGATGGATATTGCCAGTTCGACAATCGCGACTAAGCCTAGGAATCCGCCGCTTAACGCGAGCGATTCTACCGCCTCGGTCTCGATGACTCGGCCGAGCAATTGGCCGGCGCCTTGATGGCGAATGCTATCCGGCTCCATGCGCAGTGCTCCGAAGAAGAGGCGCTGTTTGAGACGCGCGCCGGTTGAGATGGCGATTCGTCCTTGTAACCAGGTGATGAGGACGCGAAAGGGAACGAGGGTGAGCAGCAGGAGAGCCCAGAGCCAGAGCCAACTTTGATCTGTGCGGGGGTTCAGAACATTTGCGCCGATGACCCACCATGCGAGGATCCAGAGAATGTATTGGATAGTGTGCGCGGCGCCGAGCGCGAGCAGACGGCGAGGTACCTTGGCCTGGCGGAGCTGGAGCCAGAAACTGGCGCTGGGTGGAAGGCGGAGCAGCCATATTCCGCGGATGAGCGTGGTGCTGAGTTGTTCGCGCAGGATGGCGGTGCGGGCGCGGTTTTGTTTTGCTGGTGAGATTTGGGCGCGAGTTAAGAGAGTGTCGATTTGTTGGATTGCTGGGGATTCGATGTTGGAGCAGAGTGCGGAGCGAATTGTCGAGGCGGGGATGCGAATCTTTTTGCCTGTTGAGGAGAGGATGGCAAGCCGGAGGCTTGCCCTACGGGGAAGAATTGCCAAAAAGCCGGAGCCGATCTGCAACAACGCGGGGGCCATTTTCGGGAGCTGGGATTCAAAATCTGGATAGGGGGTTTCTATCGGTTGGGCTTCTAGGCCGAGACGTCTTGCTATCGCTTCGACGTCTTCCTCGTTTCTCGTTTCTCGTTTCTCGTTTCTCGTTGCTCGTAACAGGCCGCTCTCGATGGCTAGTGAGTGAACGGCTTCGACTAGGAGGGATTCGGGCCAGAGGTGTTCGTTCATTGGCCCGTTAATGTTCCTTCTTGCAGTTTGAGATGACGCCAGTTGGTGGCGGCCCACATTTCTTCTCGGATCGCGCGCTCCGATTGAAGCATGGAATGGAAGCGCGATCCCGGTTGTTCGGCCAAGTCACGTGGGCGGCCATCTTGGACTATGCGGCCTTCTTCGATTACTAGAACGCGATCGAATGTTAACGTTTCTGAGATGTCGTGCGAGATGGAAAGGAGGGTGGCATTTTTCCAGAATTCGCGGGCGCGCGTTAGTAAGATGTTGCGCTGTTTGAAATCGAGGCCGCGGAAGGGTTCGTCGAGAATTACGAGGCGTACGTCCGGGCGCAGCAAGGCACGGGCGAGCCTGACCCGTTGCCCTTCGCCGCCTGAAACCAATCCGCCGCCTTCGCCGAGTGGCGTCTGGAGGCCTTCCGGTAATCTTTCGAGGATGCGGCGCAAATCCGCGGCGTCGATTACGTCTTCGATGGACATTCTGGCAGTGGCGGGGAGGCCGTATTCGAGATTCTCGATTAGCGGGCGGTTCCAGAGTTGGACGGCAGGATCTACCCAGGCGATGTGGGGGCGTAGGGCTTCGATTCTGGATTCGTCCAGTTCTTCGTTATCGACCAGGACGCGGCCGGCGGAGGGGCGGTGCCATCCGAGCAACGTTCCAACCAGGCTGGATTTACCGGCGCCGGATGGACCGACGATGGCGATGTGCTCGCCCGGTTGAATGGTGAGATCAATTTGCTCAAGAACGGTGTGGCCTGCGGCCGTTACGCTGACGTTGTCGAATACAATCGCCGCGGGGCCCGTGGTGGGGGAGGGTGGCTTCGTTGGTCGAGAGACTTGATGATCGATGGCGCCGAGTGGTTCGAGCAGGCGGAGGGTGACGTTGCGGTAGGAGGGGTATTGCCATGCAATGATGGCCACTTCCTGACCAAGAGCTGGCAGGTTCAACGCCCAATACACAAGCAGCAGAACTACGCCCGATTCGCCGGCACGGCTGAGGTGTGACGCGAGAAGCCAAATCGCCAAAACGAAGCCAGTGAGGAACTGGAGGGCTTCGAGCGAGATGACGGTTCGCTGCAAGTTGAATCCGGCACGCGCCCACTCGGCGAGCAGGCTTTCGTGCTCACGGCGGACAGCCGGTTGCGCGCCGTGGGTGTGGATGGCTACCAGGCCGAGCAATGCGTCGAGGTAAAAATGGCTGAGCGCGCCTGAATGCGTGCGGAGGCGGAGATCGCGCTCCATCAATAAAGGTTGCGAAAGAAGAGGGATGGCCACGGCGGCAAAGGCGGCGAGAAGAGCGATGGGGGCGCTCGGTGGGTCGAGCCAAATGATGCCGGCTGTGGTGAAAACGATTTCGAATCCATAGCGCATGAGCTGTCCGCCGAGTTCGGGCAAACGCCGGATTTGGTGAATGCTGTGGCTGCGCTCGGCCATGTCGGATTTGAGGCGGCTTTGGAAATAGCGGTCGCCGAGGCGCGGAATCTTGTTGAGGAACGCGAGACGGAGGCGGGTTTCGAGATGGCGTCCGAAGCGGAGGAGGCTCGAAACCAGCGGGATCTCTAGCAGCAGAAGGGCGGCTGAAAACACGATCAGCGCGGTGAGTGGGAACCCGGCACCGATCAACGCGCGAAACAGAATGGCTTCGACGATGACGGCGCTGCTCGAAAGCGCTAGCGCGATTGCGATGGCGGTGGGGGTGAAGACACCGTCGGCGCGAAGGAGCTTGAGCAATTCGCGGCCGGGCCTAGGGGGTGGTTGATTGAGAGCGGCGATCAGTTCGGGTGAAGAGGGGCCGTCGGAGGTGGTGGGGCCTAGGGCGCGGACTAAGACTGCGCCGCGTAGCTGGAGTTGGCCTGGTTCCGGAGTGCGGCGGACTGACCAGTAGTGTTCGGGAATGGTGGCGTCATTTTCTAGAAATGACTGGAGGACGCGTTGGCATTCGGCGCCGCGTTCGATGGCGCCCGTTGTCGCAATGGATTCTATCATGCGGACGCCAGCGTCGAGGGCTGCTCTATCGGTAGTTTGAATTAAGGTGTCGGGGATTTTCAGGCGCGCTAGGCGGTGGCGGAGGGGGCCGAGGAAATCGTCCGATCCGGCATATTCGCGCCAATCCTCGGCGGGGACGGATATCTTGTGGATGTAGAGCTGATTCAGAAACTGGTCGCGGGGAACGAAGCGGCGGCCGGTGGCGGGGTCCATGATCTGCACATATTGACCGAGGCTTCGCCATACGACCACAAAGTGCGTGATGCCGTTGGGCTGGACCACGACCGCGATGGCAGGGAGGGCGCGGGATTCGGGGAGCAGCACGTGATCCACGGGGAGCATGATCTGCTCCGCTTGGACGCCGAGTTGATTGGCGACTTCTTCCAACGTATCGATGGAGGTGCCGTCGACATCGGTCTGGCAGGCTTCGCGCAGGCGGCCGTAGTGGACGTTGACGCCGAATCCTTCGAGGAGACATTTGAGGGCGGCGGGTCCGCAATCCATGTTGGAGGTTTGGACTGTTTCGGGGACGAAGAAGCTCGCGCGGGATTTCATCGGATGGCGCGGAGGACGATGGAGACGGGGGTTGCGCGGTTGACCTCGACGGTCGCCCACGCTGTGGCTGGTGGCTGGTGGCTGGTGGCTGGTGTTGTCGTGGACAGGGTGAGGTGTACGTGGGTGATGGTGGGTTCGTTTCTTACATTTTCTATTTGGGCTTGGATTGTGGCGCCGTCAGGTGAAATGATCTGGGCGGGTTGGCCGGGGTGGATGTTGGTGGTGGGGGGGAAGTCGGCTGCGGCGGAGTTGTGATCCAGCTCGAGGTGCGTGCTGGTTTCATATTGTGGGATGCGTGGGGTGAAGAACCACCACGTCCATGCGGCGAGTAAAACTATTGCGAAAAACAAACCGATTTTTGGGGCGCGGAAATCGTCTGCGTCCAAGGCGCGGATGGTCCGGGCGAAGGCGATCTGGCCGGTCATGCGGGCGGATGCTGACGCATCGGGCGACTCTTGTGTTTGGGGGAAGTGCTTTTGTAAGTGGCTTTCTTTCTTGTTAGTTGGCGGCGCGGTGCGAGGACGCTGACGCATGAAAATTCGGGATGCGTCAGGCGGATTGCGCTGTTGAGATGCTGCGCAGCCGAGGGAGCCGTTTGCATGGGTTTCGCTCTAATTGAGTGTAGCGCGGCGAGTCAAGAGAAACGCGGTTTGTACGGGTGAAACCGGCTGATTCTGTTGAATTGGACCGCTTGTGAACGCCACCTCAAACGGATTCGCTTTTGGCGCGTCGGTTTGGTTATGCAAACGCTTCGGACATCCCTCGCTTTTGTTTTTGCGGGAGTGGCATTCGCCCAATTTCCGGGTTTGACCCTCCCGCCCAGTGGAAACAATCAGAAAGCGGCCGTGGTTCAGTATATTGGACCGGTTCGCGTGGCGATTGATTATTCAAGCCCAGCCGTGCATGGGCCGGACGGGAAAGACCGGCGCGGCGAGATTTGGGGCAAGCTGGTTCCTTATGGCTTATTCAAGTCGGGGTTTGGCAATGGCAAACCCGCTCCGTGGCGCGCGGGTGCGAACGAGAACACAGTTTTCACGGTGTCGCACGATGTGATGATTGAGGGCAAACCGTTGCCGGCCGGCCGTTATGGGTTGCACATGATTCCAGGAGAGCAGGAATGGACGGTAATCTTCTCGAAGAACGCCGCTTCGTGGGGGAGTTTCTTTTATGAAGAGAGCGACGATGCGCTGCGGGTTACGGTTAAGCCGCACAAGCATGAATATCGGGAGTGGCTGGCTTATGAGTTCACGACGCGCAAGCCCACCGAGGCTACGGCGGAATTGCAATGGGAAGAACTCGCGGTGCCGTGGAGTATCAAGGTAAACGGTGTGGACGATATTTATGTATCGCGGCTGCGCCAGGAGTTGGGTTCGGTGCCCGGGTTCATGTATCAGGGCTATGATGCGGCGGCGCAGTACACGCTGCAATCAGGGAAGCATCTGGAGGACGGGCTGAAGTGGGCGGACCAGGCGATCAGCCAGCCGGCTGTCGGGCAGGTGAATTTCAGCACGTTGAGCACGAAGTCGCAGATCCTGGCGAAACTGGGGCGGCAGGAGGAAGCACAGAAGTTGATGGATGAGGCGATCAAGAATCCGGCCACGACGGCGCTGGAGATTCATCAGTACGGCCGGCAATTGCTTGCGGAAAAGAAAACCGAGGAGGCCATGAAGGTGTTCCAGCTCAATGCCCAGCGCAATGGCGAGGCTTGGCCGGTGCATGTGGGATTGATGCGGGGATACGCGGCCAACGGTGATCTGCAAAAGGCGCTGGAGCACGCGAAGAAGGCGTTGGTGCAGGCTCCGGACGATTTGAATCGGAAGAATCTGGAGGCGATGGTGAAGAAGTTGGAGGAGGGGAAGAATATCGAGTAGTGACGACGCTATTCTTTGCCGGCCCACACGGCAGAGGCGACACATAGATTCGTTCGGGGCCAGCGGTTAACGCCGGTGAATGTTACTGGCAGGCGGTCGTGGGCGATTTCGGCTAGGAGCGGGTTACTTGCAATTGAATAGCCCGCTTCAATTTGGCGACCGCTCTTGGAGTCTTCGACGACGAGGTCGATGAATTCGAGTTCACAGCCGAGTTTGGGTTCTGCGTGGATTCCGTGTTTGTAGATGCTCAGGATTCTTGACCGGATGCCGGATTGCGGATCATTTCCGTAGTCCGACAGCCAGCTTGATAGCTCCGGCGCATCCACTAGCTGGGGCCGCGTGTTCGGAAGATTGACCCACTTTTCGTAGAGTGGGAAGCTTCTGGCGCCGTGCTGACCGTCAACACGATACCAGTAAATTCCACGCTGCTGGTAGAGCGTGGTGATGTAATAGCCGGATCGCTCGCCCGGCATCCAATTTGGTCCTCCCCAGTTTTGCTGAAGTAGCTCTGGGCCGGTTCCGTCGAGGTTCAGAATGTCGCTGATTCCCTTGCTGTCGTAATCTGCATGGCTTGTTGTTACGTAAAACGGAATCGGCCTACCTTGTTCGTCAACTGAGAGAACAAGTATCCAGCTATCTGGCGCCATTCCAGCGCCACCGGTGTATCCGGCAAAATAGTAGGTTCGAGTACCATTCACGTCAGTTTTCCAGAGACCGCGTGTGGCGGCTGGAAGCACGGCCCGCCACGGTTTCCCCGATTTATCTCGGCCGCGGACGAGCCTGGAGCCGTCTTCGAGCATGGCGGCGAGGAAGTCAGGTGTACGTATTGGCGGCGGGTTGAAGGAAGCGGGCTGATAGAACACGGTGGTCATCGGTACGCGCTTCCGAAGGTCTGATGCAGGGATGACGTGTGTTTCCAGGGAGAATGCCGTGATCGCGATCAGGAGCGCCGACGGGATGAAGGCGGTCCGCAGCGTGAGGCTTGGGTGCATACCAGAGGTCTGTCCATCAATTATGCGGCATTTTCCCACGAGCTACATTACAAGATATCTGTAGATATGTAACACTGTATCTATGGTGACAACACGGCACCAGGTGACTTTCGATTTTGGGGACCATCCCCGATTGCTGGATGTCCTGAAGATGATGGCGGCGAGGGAGAGGACCACTCAGAAGGCGATTGTGGTCGATGCGCTAACGGCTTACTTCGCTCACAAGCAGGAAAACCTGGCGCTGCTGGTGGCAGCGGACAAAGCCTTCGCGGAATGGGACAACGAAGAAGATCGGGTTTATGATTCCCTTTGATCTGGTGCTGCTTCCGTTCCCATTCACCGACCTCAGTGCCACGAAGCGGAGGCCGTGCTTGATCCTGGCGGTGTTTCAGCCGCAAGGCCTTCCCGAGCATTATGTGGTGGCGATGGTGACGAGCCAGTTGGACGGGGCGGCATTCCCGGGCGACATGCTGTTCTCGAAGTGGCGGGAGGCAGGCTTGCCGAAGCCGAGCGTGGCCCGGTTAGCGAAGGTTGTGACTGTGGAACGCTCTTTGATCCGCAAGAAATTAGGGACGTTGCATGCCAGTGACAGATCGGCCATTCGCCGGCAGTTCCGGAAAGTCTTCGCTGAAATGGTTTGAAGTGAATCCCGATGAGCTGAACATAAAAACGGGGACACGTCTGCTGTGACCTAGCGGGCGGTCGTTGGTGAGTCTTTACTACCGCCGTGCGTCGCCATGAGTGGCGACGCGGCACGCAAAAGTGTTCCCATCATGGCAGACCGTGCATCAATAGTGATGAATATAAAGGACTTGCCTGCGGCAGCATCCTTTACATTCGAGGGTGCGTGCGCTACGCGAAGTGTCCCTATTTTTTATGTAAGATGAGCGGGAGGTTTTCCATGACTGAACTGAATGTGCTGTGGCTCCCTATTTTGCTCTCGGCGGTGATTGTGTTCGTCGTGAGTTCCGTAATCCACATGCTGTCGCCTTGGCACAAGAGCGATTATCCCCAGGCGCCGAATGAAGACAAGTTGCGGGACGCGGTGCGTCCGCTGGCAATTCCGCCGGGCGATTATATGGTGCCGCGAGCGGCTAGCAGAGCGGAGCTGAGTACTCCCGAGTTCGCCGCCAAGATGAAAGCCGGGCCGGTGATGATGCTCACGGTGATGCCGAATGGTCCGTGGTCGATGGGCAGGAACATGGGGCTCTGGTTTCTTTATTTGATTGTGGTTGGGATTCTGGCCGCGTATGTTACGGGGCGCGCGTTGTCGGTGGGGGCTCCGTATTTGCAGGTATTCCGGTTTATTGGCACGACGGCGTTCATCGCGTATTCGGTGGCGCTGTGGCAAATGTCGATCTGGTATCGGCGGGCTTGGAGTACGACCATCAAGGCGACGGTGGATGGGTTGATTTACGCGTTGTTGACGGCGGGAGTGTTCGGGTGGTTGTGGCCGCGGTAGGAGAGCAGAAAGCAGAAAGCAGAAAAACCCGTCACACTGATATGCCGACTTTCCAGAGCAGGTAGCCTAGGGCTTGGCGGTAGTAGAGCCAGCGCTCGCGCCAGTTGCCGGAGGGGGCGGAGGGTCGGGGAGAACCGAAGACTTTAAGGCCGCTCGATTCGAGCATTCTTTTTACGCGGAAGATGTGATAGCCGTCGCTTACCACGATGGCCGATTGCAGATTCATGCGGCGCATGATCTCGGCTACCGCGGCGACGCTTTGGGCGGTGCTTTCGGCTTCGCGCTCCACCACGATGGCTTCGGGAGGGACGCCACGCGCGGTGAGATAGTGGCGAGCGATGAGGGTGGATCCGATGACCGCGCTGAGACACGAGCAGGGCGGGATGGCATTTATATGAAGAACTGAGGCAGGAAGTGTTACCACGAACGCAGAGCTAGCGGTGTCGCGCGCCCGGTTTGACGTGCGTTTCGGATGGGAATCCGAAGGTGGGAGGCAGAAAGCAGGACGGTTTACGCGCAGCAGTTGATGTCGGAACAATAGCGTCGAGCTGCGCATGACTTTGCTGAAGCAATTACTGCGTGTGATCCGAATGCCATCATCGATATTCGATTTCAGACCGTGAACATGACCGAGCAGGAAGCGCTGGATTTGATGATTCGCGAAACGTTCCAGGAAAAGGCGGAGGCGACGGCGAAAATTCAGCGCGCGCAATTGTCATCGTGCCAATTGCCGACCTATTTTGTCGGATGGCGCGGATGGCTAGATGTGCGCGAAGAATACAAGAAGCGAAAAGGGGCTGGGTTCAATCTGACGGAATTCCACGATGCGGCGCTCAAAGAGAGTGCGGTTCCGCTGCCTGTGCTTGGCCAGTTGCTGCGGTAGACTGCGCAGTTCCTGGCGGTTGCCGGCTATTCGATTCGTGCTCAGGCAGTCGATTTAAGCTGTTAGTCTCTGAAGCTGACACGTCTTTCAATTCGAGGCCGACACCCCATTTCTGGTAAACCGACAAAACATTCACTATTTTCTTGACATACCCCCCCCCTTTTCGTAGTAAGGTGTACGAGACATGAGGAAAGTAGTAGAGATGTCCAGCAATATAGCCGTCATTTTAGCGGTGCTGGTCCTCGGCGGCCTCATGGTCCGGGACCGAATTCGCAGTAGTCCTGGTCCGCAATTGAACGTGGGCGACACAATTCGGCCGCTGGCGGGGCAGAAATGGAACGAATACGGGCCGACGCTTTTGCTTGCGCTTCGACCCGGTTGTCCCTATTGCGAGAAAAGCATGCCGTTTTACCGGGAGCTAGCACACCGCGAAAAGGACGGGCGCCTAACGGCACGGCTCCTCGCTGTTGTTTCAAGCGATGAGGCGAAGGCTCGGGAGTACGCCGCGTCCAATCGGCTGGCCATGACGTTTCACTCGAATACGGACTTCTCGAAGATCAAGATTCAGGGGACGCCGACGCTAGCTTTGATTGACCGGGGCGGGCGGGTTGAAAGAGTTTGGGTCGGTAAATTAACCACAGAAGAGGAGGCGGACCTCCTCCGAAATATCGCTCGGTGACTGCCCGAGTCGTTAAGCGTGCAGTTCGTAGTGCTCAATTGTCAAAAAGGAGACTAGAAATGAAGTGGAAGACACTTATCAAGCTGGCTATCGTTGCCGGCTTGGCCGCGATGTATGCATTTGGCGACAAGCCGGTTTGCACGTCTGGCGACGGCAGTGAGACGTGCAAGACCTGTAACGTATGCTGGGCCAGCACGACCAGCTGCGGGTGCGCCCCGCCTGCGCTGTGATCGGTAGGCGCCGTAGCATTTCAGATGATTGAAAGGAGATGGGAAATGAAATGGACGACTTTTGCCAAGCTGGCTATCGTTGTCGGCTTGGCCTCAATGTATGCATTCATTGAGGCCAACCCAGTTTGCCAGGCGGGCGACGGCAGCAATTTTTGCGACAACTGTGTGATATGCTGGGCCAGTTCGGATGACTGCGGATGCGTGGGAAAGCCGGCGCTGTAGGGAGAAGACGCCTTTAGGGCGTCTTCTCCCCACCGGAGTTCGTGGATAAGCGGCCCGGTGGTCGTAACCCTCATCGTGCCCGGAGGCTTCCGCTGTCCGACCGTACGAGGGCGGCGTGTGTCTGGGGGGGCCCAATTGCGTTGAAGAGGAGATGCCCAGGAGGGTTGATTTACGTGCGCCAGGCTCTGCGTTCCTTGACGACCAATCCGGGGGTTGCGCTTTCCTCCGTAGTCACCGTGGCCCTGGGCCTCGGCATCGGCACAGCGATGTTCGAAATCTTCGAGAGCGTGCTGTTGCGCCCGCTGCCGTATCGGGACGCTGGCGGGCTCGTGGAGGTTCTCGCTGCTTACCCGAGCTTTGACAGCTATGTTTCTCACAAGGACTTCGAGTCCCTTCGAGAGGGAGGTGCCTTCCGGGGAATTGCGTTAACGCACGGACCCAAAGAGCTCGATTTCGCGGGGCTCGGAGCTACGCAATCGTCGGTCCCGACGATGGCCGTTTCCAAGGAGTTCTTCGATCTGATGGGCACGCCGACGCAAATCGGGAGGACAATTTCGGCGGCCGACGTGGAAAGTAATTCCAAAGTCGCGCTTCTCAGCTACCCGTTTTGGCACCGTCTAGGCGCAAGCCCGGATGCAATTGGACGAACAGTTCGGCTTGACGACAGGCTCTACACCGTCATTGGTGTTATGCCACCTGGCTTTGAGCTTCTCTACGGAAGCAGCTTGTGGGTCCCGTTACTGCCCGAAGACACAAAGGGCCATGGGCACGACTCCAGAATCGTTGCTCGGCTGCGGGGCGACCTGACCCCAGGTCAGCTTGAGGCGCAGTTGGACGCCGTCTCGGCAGCTTTGTCTGGTACGAATTTGCCGTACTCGTATCGATACAAAATGCGGAGCGTGCGGGAGACGATCGCGGGGAAACATCGACCGCTCTTACTCATCCTTGCCGGATCTGTCCTGTTCGTGTTCTTGCTGGCCTGCTCAAACGTCTCCCATCTGTTCCTGGCGCGCCACACCAAGCGGCGCGCGGAGTTCGCCGTCCGCATCGCGCTTGGCGCGGGGCGGCTCGACCTGCTCCTTCCCGTCCTTGGTGAGAGCGCATTCATATGCTCATGCGGTTTGGCATTCGGCCTATTTCTGTCGCATTGGATTCGCCGGGCAGCGCAAGGACTGATCCCTGTGGAGCTACCGCGCCTCGATCAGGCAGGGTTGAACATCGAAACGTTAATGTTCGCAGTAGGACTGACCGTGTTGTCCGTTTTCGTGGTGTTCGCTCTACCGGCGTTTGAGATTTTCCGCCAGGAGCCGCTTAGCGTCATAAAGGGAGCTGCATCAGGGGAACAATCGGGGCCTTCCGGAGGCTTCTCACGCCGAGCCGCACTGCTGATGGTAAATTCAGCCCTGGCCATGGTCCTGTCGGTGGGTGCGCTGCTATTGCTCCAGAGCCTGGTGGGACTGCTCGCCATCGACGTTGGTTTCTCGCCCAGCCGGCTTTTCACGGCTGAAGTTTCCTTGCCGGCGAAACAATACGACGCGGGTCCAAGGACCGTGGTAGCCTTTCAAGAAATTCTGAGGCGTGTGGGATCGCTGGGAGGAATCAGCCACGCCGCCATCTCGGACAGAGTTCCCTTCGGAGGTACGGGGGTCTCGGTCGAGATTGAGACGAAGACCAACACGGGTGATTCTCGTCAACGGTTCGTTAACTTCGAGCGCGTCAGTTTAGGGCTTTCCGGCGTCTACGGGATCCCTCTCGTGGCAGGGCGCGATTTCGAACCAACGGATGTGGCCGGTCGGTCGCGCGTGGCTTTAGTCAACCAGACCCTTGCGCGGATGTTTTGGCCCAGCGAGACTGCGATCGGAAAGAGGTTTCGCGGAGGCTTTGGAACGAAGGATGAGCTGACTGAGGTGGTGGGCGTGGTCGGCGACATGCGCAGCGTCAAGCTAGAGACACCGCCGGTACCGACCGTCTACGTGCCCTTTACGCAGGCGCCTTCCAACAGCATGTTCGTTGTGGCGCGAAGCTCGCTTCCAGCCGGAGCGCTCACGTCGGCGGTGGAGGGTGCGGTGCAGGCCGGGGACAGGAGCCTGCGCATCGAAAACGTCCGAACTGGCAATGATCTGCTGTCGAAGTCGCTCCGGCAACCGGAGTTCCTCAGCGGTCTGCTCACTGCCTTCTCGGCTCTCGCGTTGCTGCTGTCGGCCGTTGGCGTTTACGGTGTTATTTCCTACTGGGTGGAGCAGTCAACACGGGAGATCGGTGTGCGCATCGCCCTGGGAGCGCGGCCTTTCGGCGTCGTGAGAATGGTGATCGGAAGAACTCTCCGCACCGTGGGAGTAGGCTTGGTAGCCGGATTAATCATCGCGCTTGTGGTGGTTCAAGTCCTGAACAGCGTTCTTTACGGGGTGCAGCCTCGGAATCCAGTCGCCCTGTCGCTTGGAGCGCTGGTTGTTGCCGTCGTCACTGTTGTCGCAGCGGCGGGACCCGCGCTACGCGCGGCGAGTCTGGATCCGATGATCGCGCTGAGACACGAGTAGGGCGAGATGGCATCTATATAAAGAATTGAGCCGTGACCGGCCGGAATTGTTACCACGAGCCCAGAGCTAGTAGTATCGCGCGCCCAGTTTGACGTGCGTTTCGGATGGGAATCCGAAGGTGGGAGGCAGAAAGCAGGACGCAGGCGGCAGAAAGCCTGCTGTCAGAATGCGATGCCGACTTTCCAGAGCAGGTAGCCTACGGCTTGGCGGTAGTAGAGCCAGCGCTCGCGCCAATTGCCGGAGGGGGCCGAGGGTCGGGGAGAACCGAAGACTTTAAGGCCGCTCGATTCGAGCATTCTTTTTACGCGGAAGATGTGATAGCCGTCGCTTACCACGATGGCCGATTGCAGGTTCATGCGGCGCATTATCTCGGCCACCGCGGCGACACTTTGGGCGGTGCTTTCGGCTTCGCGCTCCACCACGATGGCTTCGGGCGGGACGCCACGCTCGGTGAGGTAGGCGCGGCCGACGGAACCTTCGGTGAAGACCGGGTCGCCGCCGGCGCCTCCGGTGGTGATGATGCGCGGCGCCATGCCCTCGAGATACAGGTAGAGTGCGTGGTTCAATCGAGCTTCAAGAACCGGCGACGGCTTGCCGCGGTATTCAGCCGCACCCAAAACGATAATGGCGTCGGAGGGACGAGCCTCATCCAGCACGGACTGATGCTGGATCTCGCCGGCCACTTTATGGATCTTGACCAGCACAAACGCGACGGCGCCGAGTAGCGCCATCGCGGCGATCCATTTCATGATAGATTTGGCTGGCGGCAAGGCGGTAAATCACAGTCTACTTTATGCAAGTAGTAACAAGCGCGCGAAACCCGATGCTGAAGGAAGTACGGAAAGCGATCCTGCGGGGGACCACTACCGAGGATGGCTTTGCCGTGGCGGAGAGTTTCCACCTGTTGGAAGAGGCGTTGCGGAGCGATTGCGAGATTGGGGCGGTGTTCGCGGCCGAGTCCGTGAAATCGGCGGTGGAGAGGCATGTAGGAGGTTTGAAAAAGATACGCGTGATGGTGCTCGCGGACGAGCTGTTCGGGAGCATCTCCGCTACCCAAGCGAGCCAAGGCGTGATGGCGTTGGTGCGGCCGCCGGCGTGGACGCTGGAGCAACTATTTCGCGGGCGGTCTCTGGCAGTGATCTTGGATGGGTTGCAGGATCCGGGAAATGCGGGGACGATTGTACGGGCGGCGGAGGCTTTCGGGGCCACCGGCGTGGTGTTTTTGAAGGGCGCGGTGAGTCCTTATAATCCGAAATGCCTGCGGGCGTCGGCGGGGTCGATCTTCCGTGTTCCGCTGGTGGCGGCGTTGGATGAGCGGCTACTACTTGCCGCGGTGGAACAACGGAAGCTGGAAATGTTTGCGCTGATGCCGAAGGGCGCGATCGAGGTGGGCGAGTGCAATTTCACCGAAAAATGCGCGATCATCGTGGGCAGCGAGGGGCACGGCGTGAGCGAAAGGCTGCGGGCGAAGGCGAGGGACGTTCGCATCCCGACGGTGGGGGTGGAATCGTTGAACGCGGCGCTGGCGGCCGGAATCGCGCTGTATGCCGCGCGGAAGCAACGGATGATTGCGCCGTGAGCCTTTTTGAACCGGATCCGTTGGCGAGCAGCAAGGACGACGCCGAGCGTCCACTCGCGGAGCGCATGCGGCCTGTGACGCTCGAAGACTACGTCGGGCAATCGCATATTCTGGCGCCCGGCAAGCCGCTGCGATCGCAAATCGAGCGCGACCAGCTAGGCTCGATCATTCTGTGGGGACCGCCGGGGGTGGGCAAGACCACGCTGGCGAGAATTATCGCGCGGATGACGCACGCCGATTTTATTCCGTTCAGCGCGGTGCTCAGCGGAATCAAGGAAATCAAGGCGGTGATGGCTGACGCGGAGCGCAACCGGCGACTGGGGCGGCGAACGTTGATCTTCATTGATGAGATACACCGATTCAATAAAGCGCAGCAGGACGCATTTCTTCCGTACGTGGAGCGCGGCGACATTATTCTGATCGGGGCGACCACCGAGAATCCATCGTTTGAAGTGATCTCGGCGCTGCTCTCACGGACGAAAGTCTATATGTTGAAGCCGCTCGCCGAGGACGAAATCGTCCGGCTGCTGGAGCGGGCGCTGCCGGTGGTGAAGGTGACGGCTTCCGAAGATCTGCTGCGGCAGATTGCAGTGTATGCAAACGGCGATGCGAGGACGGCATACAACATTCTGGATCTGGCGACTGCGGCTTCGAACGACGGGACGTTGGGGTCGCAAGCGGTGGAAGACGCCATGCAGCGCAAGATGCTGCTCTACGACAAATCCGGCGAAGAACACTTCAACCTGATTTCGGCGCTGCACAAATCGGTGCGGTCGAGCGATGTGGACGCGGCGCTGTACTGGTTGGGCCGGATGCTGGAATCGGGCGAGGATCGGATGTATATCGCGCGGCGGCTGGTGCGGATGGCGATTGAAGATATCGGCATGGCGGATCCACGGGCGCTGGAGCAATCCATCGCGGCGCAGCAGGCGGTGCACTTTCTTGGAATCCCGGAAGGGGACTTGGCGCTGGGGCAGGTGACAATCTATCTGGCGGCGGCGCCGAAGTCGGACGCATCGTATCAGGCGCTGAACCGGGTGATTGAGGCGGTGCAGAGCCATCGCGATGAACCGGTGCCCTTTCACTTGCGGAACGCGGTTACGGGATCGATGAAGCAGTGGGGGTACGGAGCCGGATACCAGCATGCTCATAAATTCGAAGATGCGCTGCCGGATATGGAATGTTTGCCGGAATCCTTAGCGGGCACGCGGTTTTACGAGCCAACTAACCGAGGCGCCGAGCAGAGGATCGCGGAGCGGCTGGAAGCGATTCGCGCCCGTAAACAACAGACTCCTAAAGAGTAACGAAACCGCAGTACCAGCCTTTTCCCTGCCAGTACTACTCCAAATTGGTAAGACTCAGCTATTGTTGCGTTCCAGGCTATAGCGCAATCTGTGTGTGGGCTGAACAAAACCATGAACTGGACAGGAATGGAATCGGGGGCTGCTGTGAAACTGGAAAAAGATAGAAACGATCGCCGGGCTGCGGATCGCTTCCCCATCGAGCGGGAAGTCCGCTACAAGATCCTTAACCGGAAGAGTGTCGATGAGGTGGGCTTCGGCAAGACCATCAACATGAGCAGCAACGGAGTTTTGTTCAGCACGGAACAGCACCTGCTGCCGGGCAAACGGCTGGAGCTTTCGATCAGTTGGCCGGCTCAACTGGACAGCAAGATTTCCTTGAAGCTGGTAGCGCGCGGCCGGGTGGTTCGCTCGGAGGAGGGCCGCGCGGCGATTGAGATCCATCAGTATGAGTTCCGGACGCAGGCGACGCCGGGACCGACGATGGTGCAGTAAATCCGAAGTCGAGGAATTCAAGGATTCAAGAAGTCGAGGAAGTGAGGTTGAAGAGTCTTTCTTTACTCAAAGGATCTCGACTGCGGCTTCAGAGCGCTTGGGGCTGTATTTCTTGTCATTAGTGCTCGTCGTCACTGTGATGCCCTCTTCGGAGTTCAAGAAGTCCTCGAAGCAGAGACGCAACGGGGTCATTGGGTCGCCATAGTAATACCACTCCCAACGAACGGTGGTGCCTGAAAGGTGCGTTGAAGGAAAAACACTACCACGATACGCCGTATCCAGAGATCTCCCACCCAGCGCCAGTTGATGTCAACGTGACCTTGGCCATTATGCATTCTTTTGTCTCTGCCACTGACTTCGTTTCCAAGCCGAGCCTGTAGAAAATATGCGTGTCTCTACCAAATTCAGTCCGATTAGCAAGTCGCCACTCTGATGAGGAAAGAGGGTGTTGCTTCAAAAAAGTGCAAAGCTTATCGCCAACTTCCGGTGCGCACATCCCTTTGGATAGTGCCCGCATGAATCTATCCGCTACGCGCTCTGGGCCACGAGAACGAAGGGGATTCAGTAGCGTGACGCCGGTTCCTTCTTCGTTGTACGCACCGCATGATCGATAATCTGGTGTAGTCAAAATATGGGTGTGAAGTAATACTGGTTTGGACGCTACCCACAACACAAGAGCCGTCAAGGCGCACGCAGCGACTAAGACGAATGCATGTCGGTAGCGCACTGTATGAACCCGCTCCTATGCTAACAACTCTGCCAAGTCCCAAAGGTTATCAGCGATCCACGCTTCCATCGCGGGAGTCATGCGCAACGTTCTATCAATCCGGCAGAAGTTGTAGTAGGCGAAGTGCAGGCAGTACGCGGCCGTCAACGCACCTTTCAGGCACTCCCAACGAACTCGCTTTGCTCCCGTGACGCGGAATGTGGACTTGTCAACTGTGAGTCCCGTTGGAGACCAAACCAGGAGTTTTTCCGATTGGTCAAAGTCTAGCCGCAGACGGTCCCCATTGGCGTCACACGTTTTTATCGTGTGCCAGTTGTCATAGGGCGGGCCGAACCACTCTCCCCAAATGCGGAGGGTGCCCGCTTTTACTTTCGGCAGCGCCCTATGGATTTGTTCTGCACATGCTTCAGCCTCGCTCATTTATGTTGTCGGCCGCTTTCGTCTCTTCGTCATCCTAACGCGGCACGGAGGATAATTGTTAGGTGCAGGCACATCGTCCTTTCGGGTTGGCAGGCGGAAGCGCCTGCACCACTTTTATCGGCTTCTTTTTATTTTGTGGATTTTGTTGCGGGGCTGATGCACCTACGGTGGCGGAGGCGCGGGCGTTTATTGAGCGGGCGCAGGCTCGGCTGCTGGAGCTTACTGTGCAGCAGTCTCGCGCGGACTGGGTTCGATCCACATTCATCAATTACGACACCGAGATTTTGGCGGCTAAGGCTGACGAGCAGCAGATTGCGGCTACCATGCACTTGGCTAAGGAGTCGACGCGTTTCAGCCAGGTGAAGATGCCGGAGACGCTGGCGCGGCAATTCAAGCTGCTGCGGCTATCGTTGACCTTAGCCGCGCCGTCCGATCCGAAGGAGTCGCAGGAGCTGACTGAGATTGCATCCCGGATGGAGGGGATGTATGGGGAAGGGAAATATTGTTCCACGCCTGGGAAGTGTCTGGACCTGGAAGAGCTGAGCACAATTCTGCGGACCAGCAGGGATCCCAAGGAATTGCTGGATGTGTGGCGGGGCTGGCACGCCATTGCTCCGCCGATCCGGCCATTGTTTCGCAGATATGTGGAGCTGGGGAACAAGGGCGCGCGGGAGTTGGGGTTCCGGGATACGGGCGCGATGTGGCGGTCGAAATATGATATGGCCCCGGAGGCGTTCCCGGCCGAGATGGATCGCTTGTGGAACCAGGTGCGGCCGCTGTATCTTTCGTTGCACGCCTACGTACGTGCGAAGTTGCGGGAAAAATATGGCGATGTGGTCCCGGCGAGCGGGCCGATTCCGGCACATCTGCTGGGTAACATGTGGGCGCAGGAGTGGGAGAACATTTATCCGTTGGTGGCTCCGAAGGACGCCGACCCGGGGTACGATTTGTCGGCGATTTTGAAGGCGAAGCACACGCAGCCGTTAGATATAGTGCGGTATGGCGAGCACTTTTTCACGTCGCTCGGATTCGCGCCGCTGCCGAAGACGTTTTGGGAGCGGTCGCTATTCGTGAAGCCGCGCGATCGGGAAGTGGTGTGCCATGCCAGCGCTTGGGATGTGGATCAGGTGGACGATGTGCGGATCAAGACGTGCATCGAGATTACGGCTGAGGATTTCTCCACCATCCATCACGAGCTGGGACATAATTTTTACCAACGCGCCTACGATCAGCAGCCGTTTTTGTTTCGGGACAGCGCCAATGACGGATTTCACGAGGCGATCGGCGACACCATCGCGCTGTCGGTGACGCCCGAGTATTTGCAGAAGATCGGATTGCTCGAAAGCGTGCCGGACAGTTCCAAAGACTTGGGGTTGCTGTTGCACAAGGCTCTGGAGAAGATCGCGTTTCTGCCGTTCGCGCTGACGATCGACAAATGGCGATGGCAGGTATTCTCCGGCGAGATTCCGCCCGAGAAATATAACGAGGCGTGGTGGCAACTGCGTTTGAAATACCAGGGCGTGGCGCCGCCGGTGGAACGCACGGAAGCGGATTTCGATCCGGGCGCGAAGTATCACGTACCGGCGAACATGCCGTACGCGCGATATTTTCTGGCGGACATTTTACAGTTCCAATTTCACCGGGCGCTGGCGCAGGTGGCGGGCTGCAGTGGTCCGTTGAACCGGTGTTCCATTTATGGGAGCAAAGCGGCGGGCGACCGTTTGAACGCGATGCTTGCGATGGGCCTGAGCGAGCCGTGGCCGAAGGCGCTGGAGGCGCTGACTGGGCAGAAGGAGATGGACGCGACGGCGATCCTGGATTATTTCGCGCCGCTCAAGCGGTGGTTGGATGAGCAGAACAGTGGAAAACCGGTCGGGTGGTAAAGCGCTATTATCTTAGCCACGGATGAACACGGATACACACAGATCAAACCTGGCCGAGGAGACCTGCGCGACTTGCGGCGGGTCGGGGTGGAAGATCGTCGAGCGGGAGGGGATTTCGGGGGCTGAGAAATGCGAGTGCGTGAATGCGGGGCGAGTGGGTCGGCTGAAGGAGCGGGCGAATATCCCGCCATTGTATGAGAAGGCGTCGGTGGACAACTTTGTTCTTCCGCCGGACAATCCGGTGGCGCGCACGGCGCTGGCAACTGTAGCGCTGACGGTGCGCGGGTACGTGCGCGATTATCCGAGTGTTCCGAAGCCTGGGTTGCTGTTTATCGGAGCGCCGGGATGCGGCAAGACCCATTTGGCCGTGGCGGCGCTGGCCGGTTTGATCGAACGCGGGTTTGAAGGTGTATTTTTCGATTTCCAAGCACTGCTGAATCGCATACGCTCGGGGTACGATCAAGCGTCCGGCACTATGGATCGCGAAGCATATAAGGCCGCGCTCGATACCGAGATTCTGTTGCTGGACGACGTGGGGGCGCATCGCGTGACGGACTGGGTGGAGGACACGGTGACATCCATCGTGACGCATCGCTGCAACAATCGCAAGGCAACTATCGTCACCACGAACCTACGGGATCCGGAGGCGGGCAATCAGCGCGGGTCGGGACTGGAGTCCGATCTTTACAGCAAATTTTTTTTGGAAGAGCGGATTGGGATGCGGGCACGGTCGCGGTTGTTTGAGATGTGTAGGTTGATTAGGATGCCGGATGTTGAGGATTATCGGTTGAAGAAGCGCTGAGCCGACCTGGGGGTCGGCTGCGGACCGGGGGGTCCGCCCCACTGGAGTTCTTTCATTCATGGCGCAGTGCGGTCATGGGGTCGACATTGGTGGCGCGGCGGCCGGGTAGATACGCGGCTAGCAGGGCGACGGCAAGCTCGATCGCAATCACAGCGCTGAAAATAGCGACGTCGGTGGCGCCAACGCCGTAGAGCATGTTTTTCACAAATCGGGTCAGCAGCAGCGCGCCAGCAATGCCAACCACAATTCCTGCGGTCACTGGGAGCAGTATTCCGCCAACGACATTGCGCAAAATGTTTGCCCGGGTTGCACCGAGTGCGATGCGTATGCCCATTTCGCGCGTGCGCTGCGCCACCGCGAACGACACAACTCCATAAGTTCCCGTGGAGGCGAGCAGAAGAGCCAGCATCCCAAAGCCGCTTAGCAGCGTGGCCAGCATGTTTTCACGGGCCATGGAGCGCGCGACGTGTTCCTGCCAGGTCCGAATGTCTTTGAGCGGCAGGTCGGGATCGAGCTTCGCGACCGCCTGCCGAAACGCGGGCACAAGCGCGGTCACACTCCCCGCCGCGCGGATCTCCAGCGTCAAGTCCGGGATGGTTTGCTGGTATAAGGGCCGGTAGAAACATGGCTGGATGTCGGCGCGAAATCCCCGGAATTTGCCATCGCGGACCACGCCGATCACTTCCACCAACGCGGAGGGCCGCGTAGTCCGGAAGGTCTTGCCGACGGGGTCCTGGCCCGGCCAGAAGCGGCGCGCGAACTGTTCGTTGACGATCGCCCGTTGCGGCGCGCTGGCATCGTCCCGGTTGTTGAAGTCCCGGCCGCGCACCAACGGGATCCCGATGGTCTGAAAGTATTCAGGCGCTGCAATGTTAAAGTCAACCTGAATTGGCTGATTGAACACCACATCCGTTCCGCCGCGGGTTCCCGCATGCGGCACCACCAGTACCAAGCTTGCGGAGGTGACGCCGGGCAAACTGCGCGCTGCATCCAGCAGCCTAGGCCAGAACTGTTTCGTGCGTTCCGGTGAGTAACGCTGGGTAGGAAGATCAACATGCGCGAGAAGGACGTTGCTGGTTCCAAACGTGACATCGCTCGAGCGCGCGTTGCGAAGCGTGGCGACGAAAAGGCCGGCGCCGATCAGCAGCACCGCGAAAGCGCTACCTGCGTGGCCACCAGAGCATTTCGGGTGGCGAATGGACTTCGGGCGGCGGATGGGTCCGCTTTGAGCGCGCTCGATAAATCGATACGCGAAGCTTGACGCGCGGGCGCAACTCCGAACAGAATGCCAGTCAATAGCGAGACGACCACGGCGAACAACGGCACTCGAGTATCCAGCGCGGCCTCCGCGGCTGACCGGAATGGCAGATAGAAACGGCTCAAGAGCGCCGACGCCCACACGGTCACCATCAATCCCGCAGCTCCGCCCAGGATCGCGAGCAGTAAGCTTTCCGCCGACAGCTGTGCCAGCAACCGGGCGCGCGTGGCTCCGAGCGAAACGCACAGCGCCATTTCGGGGCGCCGCTTCCATCCGCGCGCCAGCAGGAGGTTGGCGAGATTGGCGCAGGTGATGAGAAGAACTACTCCCGCAACCACGCTCAAAACCGCCAGAACACTCACCAGCGGGTTGTTCAACACCATGCCGCGCGCTTTTTTCAGAGGGAGCAATTTGGCGCGCCAGTCTGCATTGGTGTCCGGATAATCGTGAGCGAGCTGGGAGGAAATTGTCGAAACCTCGGCTTGGGCTGCGGCTAACGTGACGCCGGGCTTCAGACGGCCCGGGCAATCGAACCAGTGCATCCCGCGTCCATAGTCGGTCCAGGCGGGTGCGGCGACTTTGTGGAGGCTAAACGGTACCCAGAGGTTCGGGGGCTCAGATAGGTCGAGTTGCAGACACGGAAATTCCTGGGCGCAACACCGAGGATAGGAAGAGCAGTCCCGGCAACCGTCAGAGTCTTACTGGTAACGGCTGGATCTCCACCGAGCCGGCGTTGCCAGAAGCCGTAGCTGAGTACGATGCCCTGGGAATCCGGCGCAAAAGTCCGCCCGAGGAGCGCGTGGATTCCGAGCGTGGAAAAATAATTGTCGCTTACGAGTTCGCCCAGCACGCTTTCGGTGACGCTGCCCATCCGCACGCTGTAATCCATGGAAGAATGCGCGGCCAGGGATTCGAACGCAGCGGCGCCATCGCGATACGATTCATAGTCGGGAGGGCCAAGACTATCCAGGCTGCCGTTGGATCGGCCGGTATTGAAAAGAGCCACCAGCCGAGCAGGCTGAGCCACGGGGGCCGACTGGAGCAGGAGCGCATTGATCACATTGAAAATGGCTGTATTGAGGCCAATCCCGAGCGCGAGCGAAACGACGGCGACAGCGGTGAACATAGGGCTCCGGGCCAACATTCGCAGCGCGTATCGTAGGTCCTGCCCGATGTTTTCTAACCACGGCCAATGCAACATTTTCAGATCCTCGTTGCGATTATGTTAGCAATCCGAGTTTCACCCAGTCGGCAGCCGCTCAGGCCATCGGTGAGAAAATAGGGCATGTCCTCTCCTCCCTTGCCCAGCGCTCTTGACGCCCGCACTCAGGCGTTTCCCGTCCTGCCTAAAGCGCAGATCGACCGCATTCGCGCATCGGGGCATGTGCGCGATGTCGAGCGCGGTGAAATTCTGTTTGAGCCCAACGACGCGGCTATTCCTTTTTTTGTGCTGCTCTCGGGACGCATGGAGATCGTGCAGCCAAACTTCGATGGTGAGCGCCAGATAGCCACTCACGGTCCCGGCGAATTCACCGGGGAAATTGCCATGATCTCCGGGCAGCGGAGTCTGGTGCGCGGGCGCGTGACCGAGCCGGGCCAGTTTATCGAGGTGGGCGGCGACGCATTCCGGTCGCTCATCGCGAAAGACGCGGAGCTGAGCGAGATTCTGCTGCGGGCGTTCATCCTGCGCCGCCTGGAACTCATCAGCCACGGCTATGGGAACGTCACCCTGCTGGGCTCACGCCATTCCGCACGGACATTAGAGTTGCGCGAATTTCTCACCCGCAACGCATATCCGCATGTCTACATCGATCTGGACACCGACCGCAGTTCGCAGGATTTGTTGGACCGCTTCGACGTGAAAGCTTCTGAGGTCCCGGTGGTGATCTGCAGTGTGAGCAGCAAAGTAATGCGAAACCCGACCATTCAAGATCTGGCGAACTGCCTGGGCTTCAACACCACCGCCGATGACATGCACGTGCGCGACGTAATTATTGTTGGGGCGGGCCCAGCGGGTCTCGCGGCTGCCGTTTACGCGGCGTCGGAGGGCCTGGATGTACTGGTGATCGAGACGCGCGCTCCCGGTGGACAGGCCGGCTCGAGTTCGAAGATCGAGAACTATCTGGGATTTCCGACCGGAGTCTCGGGGCTGGAACTGGCGGCGCGCGCCACCACGCAGGCGCAGAAGTTCGGCGCCGATATGCTGATCGCGCGCAGCGTGGTGCGGCTGGACTGCGGCCGCCGGCCGTATCAAGTGGTGCTGGATTCCGGAGACGCGCCGCCCGCGCGCGCCATCGTGATCGCCACTGGAGCGCAATACAAAAAACCTCGGCTCGCGAATCTTGAGAAGTTCGAAGGCGAAGGCATTTATTACGGCGCCACCTATATCGAATCGCAGTTGTGCGGGGGCGAAGAGGCCGTCGTGGTGGGGGGTGGAAACTCGGCCGGCCAGGCTGCGGTATTTCTTTCGCAAACCGCGAGCAAGGTGCACATGCTGGTGCGGTCGGGAGATTTGTCGAGCACCATGTCGCGATATCTAATCCAGAGGTTGACCGAAAATCCACGGATTGATTTGCGTCTGAATACTGAGATCGTCGCGCTGGAGGGCGAGGGACACCTGGAACGCGTGGATTGGCAGGACAAAAAGACGGGCGAAATTTCGACGCACGCCATCCAACACGTGTTCATCATGACGGGCGCGTCGCCTGGAACCGAGTGGCTGCGCGGTTGCCTTGCACTGGACGACAAGGGCTTCATCCTTACCGGACGCGATCTGGAGCAGAACCCGAGCTGGCCGTTGAAACGCCCGCCTCAAATGCTCGAGACCAGTCTGCCGGCTATTTTCGCGGTGGGTGATGTACGGGCCGGCAATGTCAAGCGCGTAGCGTCGGCAGTGGGCGAGGGCGCCATCAGCATTCATTTGGTTCATCGGGCGCGGGCGGAGTTGTAGTGCCGACGCTTGGCAGCGCACGGCGCTGCCACACAGAGCAGGGTAGCCGCAAGCAAAACCGGGCCGACGAGGGCGTCGGCCGCGGACCAGGGGGTCCGCCCCACAAATCGTCGCAGGCTGCAAAGATTTTCAGGTCTAGCAGTACAGTGAACGTCACCAGTAGCCGAGCATTTTTATGATGACGTCCGGACGGGGGCGCTGGAATGGACCATGATCCTGGCATTTAGGGCAGATGCTTACTTCCGGCGAGTACTGCTCGTGGATCGCGAGCTCCGGGTGAAGGTCGAGGAGCTGGTGGGCCAGTTGCGCGGCCTCGGGAAATGATTCGAGCTCTGACTGGCGATGATCGCGCCACGCAGCGTCGATCTTGGCGGGATCGCCGAGGCCGGCTAATTGTCGAAACGCACGGGCGTGTTTCTGGTCGAACGTTGCGCCCCGTCGAAGATGTCCCAGGACGAAGGATGTCGTTCTGGCGACGAGATCCTCCAGCGAGATCATCGTGAGCGGCGCCGTCCGCGCCAGCGTCGAGCCGAATTGCCGGAAGAAATCAATGCGAAGCGCATGCTCGGGATCGATCAGTTGAAGCAGCGTCTTTCCTTCCAACGCATGTGGGTGGATGTGATGCACGAGAAATCCGTCCGCCAATGAGCCTGGAATTGAGTCGAAGCTCTCGACGACGAAATCAATATCGTTCACAGGATGTTGTTCCGTCTTCAGACCAAGGGAGAACAAGTGAGCTTCGGCCGCGAGACTGCCTGTTAATGCACCTGCTTGGAAGCCATGAGCGGTGAGCTTCTCAAGCGAAAGCGAAACACGTTGCGCGTCACGGGCTCTGAGGAACTCCGTGAACATCTATTCGTTACGCAGTGCCCGCAGCGGATCCAGCCCGGCGGCTCGGCGTGCCGGGACATAGCTTGCAAGCGCGCCGATCATCAGCAACGCCAGCGCAACAAGAATGTACACGACGGGGGACGACACGCCGAGTCCGGGAAAGCCCGCGGAGAGCATCGGTATTGCCAGTGCGGTGAGCGCTCCACCGATCGCGATACCAATGCCGGCGAGAATCAGCCCGCGGCGCTCGACTAGCCACAGAACATCGCGGCGGCTGGCGCCGACTGCGACGCGTATGCCGAACTCCTTCACGCGGCGGCTCACGGTGTAGGCGATCAGCCCGTAGAGCCCGGCAGTGGCGAGCGCCAGACCGATGAATCCCATGGCCCCCACCATCTCTGAGAACTGCAGCCAGGTGTCCGTCACGCGGCTTTCGTAGAGCGTCGCTACGGTCCGCA
>PMOK01000132.1:26259-53853 GCA_003162425.1 Bryobacterales bacterium
TCGCCCGCCGATTGGACTATTAACGTCATCCGCGAGCGCGGGTTTTGCTCGTAGGGCAGATACACGAACGGGGCCGGCGACTCGTTCACAACCAGATAGTGCCCGGTCTTCGCTACTCCGACCACTTCGGCGGCGGGACCTTCCGCGCTGTCCAGCCGGATTCGCTTTCCGATGGGATCCTTGCCCGGCCAATAGGTCTTCGCAAACTGCTGGTTCACGATCGCGACGCGGCGCGATCCGGCGCGATCGTCATCCGTGAAAGAGCGCCCGCTCTTTATTTCGACGTTCATGGTGGTGAAGTAAGCGGCATCCACGGCGGCGCCGAACTCGATCGTTTTTTCGCGGCCCTTCGGGAACTGGTAGCCCTCGGGCACAACAGTGACCACGGTCTGAGAGGTAGAGAGCGGCAGCGACTCGGTCATCGCCACCTTCGCCACGCCCGGCATCGTGCGAACGCGATCGACAAGTCTGCGGTAGAAAGCCATCATCTGTTCGGGCGAATAGTGCAGCACGGCGGGCGCGGTGTCAAAGCTGATCAGGTGGTCCGTGCGAAACTCAGGCGTCATCACCAGCATGTTCCGGAAGCCAGCGAGAAACATACCGGCGGCGATCAGAACCACCATCGCGAGCGCGATCTGTCCGGTCACCAGAACATCGCGGCCGAATGTGCGGAGCTTAGCGGACGCGCCCTCCTCGCCGGTCTTCAGTGCGCTCACGAAGTCCGTCCGCGCGGTTTGCCAGGCCGGAACCAAGCCGAAGAAGATACAACTCCCGAGCGCAGCGAGCAAGCTGAACTCGACAACGCGCCAATCCAGTTGTACGCCCAGCACATTCGGTGGATCGCTCGGCACGCTGAGCGTTTGGAGCAGCAGAATGCCGCCGTATGCGACTAATAGTCCCGCGATGCCACCCGCCATCGCCAGGATGAGACTCTCGGTCATCAGTTGGCGCACCAAGCGGCTCCGCTCCGCTCCAATGGACAGCCGGATGGCGATCTCGCGGCTGCGAGTGCGCGCCCGGGCCAGCAACAGATTCGCGACGTTCGAGCACGCAATGATCAGAATGAGCGTCACTAGTCCCATCAGCATCTTGACGAGGGCGAGCAGTTGTGGAGTCTCGAGGACGCGCCGCTCGAGTTCCGTGCGGACCGTTATGCGCAAGTTGCGATTCGTCTTTGGATACTCGCGCTCGAGGGCGGCACTGATGGTCGTGAGTTCGGCCTGAGTTGATTCTTTTGAAGCGCCCGCGATCAATCGCCCCTTGACGACCAGATCGTGGCGTCCGCGATCCTCCAGCGGATCCATCGGTTGGCCAGCCAGGCGCTGCGCCATCGCGAGAGGAACAAAGATGCTGGGGCGAACAAAACGGTCGAGGCCAGTAAAGGATGCCGGAGCCACGCCGATGATGGTGAAAACGATTCCGTTGAGGCGCAAGCTGCTGCCGATGGCCGAGTGGTCGCCCGCGTAATTTTGCTGCCAGAAATCGTCGCTGATCATGGCGACGGGCTGGGCGGACGCAGTTGCTTCCTCAGGCAAAAACACGCGGCCGGTTGAAGCCGTCACGCCCACGACCGGAAAGAAGTTGCCGCTCACCAGGCTGGCAAAGCGAATCTGTGCCGGCGCTGCGGGATTGGAGGCGACCCCTAGGGTGGTGAGGCGATAGGCAGCCAGGCCGCTGAAGGAGCGGCTTTTGTCGCGCAGATCGCGGTAATCGGGGAACGACATGCCTTCCCCAGGATTGTCTGGTGTGGCGCCACTGACGTCGAACACATCCGCTGGATTCTTTATCGGCAAAGGCCGCAGGAGCAGCGCGTCGGCGAAGCTGAAGATCGCGCTGTTCGCGCCGATGGCGAGAGCGAGTGAAAGCACGGCCACCGCGACAAATGCAGGCTGCCTGGCGAGCGCACGCAGGGAATAGCGGATATCCCCGAAGATACTTTCGAGCCACGTCCAGCCCCAGGTTGCGCGAACGTCTTCCATCGCCAGCGTGAGGTTGCCAAGTTCTTTATCGCCGGCGATAGCGGTGAGTGCTCCCAACTCCTCGCGCATTTCGCGCTCTTCCTGGCGGCGGCGTGCCGGCCACAGATATTTGAATCGATTCCAGATCATCATCCTTTCGCCTCCGGCAGCGTGCCCATAATCCGCCCCACCGCGCTCACGAAATCAGCCCACTTGGAATGTTCCGATATCAGATGCTTTCGGCCGGCAGCGGTGAGTTTGTAAAACTTGGCGCGGCGATTGTGCTCGGACGTCTCCCACGTGGACGCGATCCAGCCTTTCGCTTCGAGGCGCTTCAACGCGGGATAGAGCGAGCCGAATTCAATATCGAGGGCGTCGTTTGAGGTGCTGCGAATGGCTTTGGCGATTCCGTAGCCGTGCAGGGAGCCCGAGCGGAGCGTCCGGAGCACCAGCATGTCGAGCGTTCCTTGCAGCAGGTCCATATGGAGAGAGTCTATATGAAGATGCCCTATACGTCAACTGCCGCGGGCGCCATCGAAAACACTAGGCTCGGATGGCCTAATGCCAGATGGGGCGGACCCCCTGGTCCGCGGCCGACGCCTATGTCGGCCTGTTGCTGTTATCTGTCAATCCTTGAGGTAGCGGGTCCTGGGGGACCCGCGCGGACCAGAGGGTCCGCCCCACAATTAGCTGCTACTACGCTCGCCGAGAACAACCTAACCCTTCTTATGCTCAGACGTCTGTATACTAAGAAGTCAGAGTATGCCGAAAACCGACTCACTCCAAGGCTCGTTGGATTTGCTGGTCCTGAAGATTCTCTCGCGGCGGCCTGGCCTGCACGGGTACGCACTGATGTCGGCGATCCAGGACATTTCGGGCGAAGTGCTCCGCGCGGAAGAGGGGTCGCTTTATCCGGCCCTGCACCGGATGGAAGAAGCCGGCTGGATTCAGGCGGAGTGGATCACGAAGGACACCGGCCGGCGCGCGCGCATCTACGCGCTGACAGCCGGGGGCAAAAAGCAACTGGCGGCCGAGGAGTCGCGCTGGCAGGCGGTGACGTCGGCGGTGAATCGCGTTTTGAAGATGGCGTGATAGTCCCCTTGCTGACGCGCGGGGCTACGGTTGCGATGGATCGTCGTTGCTCCAGCGAAGGAAGCGGAAGCCAGTGGCGTTCAGTTCCACCAGGCGCAGGCGGGGCTGTTTGCCCATCGGGACGGGCTGCCCGTCCAGTGTGATTTCCACTCCGGCGGCGTTGCCGGTATGAACAAATGCAAATTTGGAATACTCCAGATCCTGGGTGGCACCTTTCGCCATGGTTTTGCCGAAGACCTGGTGTCCGTCGGTACTGACGGCAACCCAAGTGGACTCGACCGCGGTGATCTGCGCGCGATGCAGACCGGCTGGGGCGGGAGCGGGTGGAGGGGCCGGATCGAGTTTGGGTGAGGCTGCCGTGTGCTGCTCCGCGACCGGCGCGGGAGTCTGAAGGGCGGGTACGGTCTGGTGTTTGCGATATTGGACAATGCACACCATCAACAGAGCGACGATGACCAAACTCGATGCTACGGCTGCGAATGTTCTACCCGCGCCGATGGACGGCGCAGGCTCCGCTGGCACCGCTTGATCCACATTGACGGTAGGCTCGCATGCGGATTCCGGAGCTTTTGGGGGGATCGGGCCGGACTTCGTGCGTTGCCAGATATCGAGTATTCTTGCAACTCTCTCGATACCACGTTCCCGTTGATTTTGGCCGGCCTCGGCGATTCCTTGAGCTGGATCGTCCGCGAATCCAGTTCGCACGCGGTCGCAAAGAGCCTTGATTAACAGCTCAGCGCGCTCCACGCCGGAACTCGCCGTGAGGGCGTTCTCTTTGGACATGGTCTGGGCCCGCTCGGCGCCAATTGCGAACCGGCCGTCCTTGGCTTCAGCGTGCCTTACTTCCGCTAATACGAGCTGGTCCGGTAGCTCGGCGACCAGAATTTCTCCAACCGCAAAATCAGCATCGGCGGTGAACTGGATTCCGGTATCGGATGTGTTTACCAGAGCACAAGTCATCTCGCGTTCCGGATCGCGCAAGGTTGCCACTGTGACCGCCTGGACGGCGTCCACTCGAGGTTCGCTTCTGCGATCCGTCCGCTGATCTATTCCGGTTGGTGCAGCGGCAAATAGAAAGTCGATTGGTGGGGACGCATCGGGAAGTGAGCGCGCTTCATCTGCGCGAATGGCGGGAGGAGCTGGAGGCGGATGGTCGGGCAACTCACTGGCCCATGGATGGCTGAAGGAACCAGTTTCGGGGACCGCCCGGCTTGACATCGCCGCCGCCGAACTGGCCACCATAATTAATGCCTCGAGGGTATCGGCAGCAATGGTGACTTCGGCGGGAGTCTCGATGCTTGTTCCGCGATCAACCTGAGTAGCCTCAAGCAACCGCGCGAGGTCTTGCACCCGTCCTGCCTCATTCGCTGCTTGGAGTGCGGAGTTTTCGAGCGTCCCCTCATAAGGAGCTTCCAGCCTGCGCTGTGCGGCGCTGCGGTAGAGCTCTTCATGCTGCTCTGAACAAAAAGCACTCTTGACCTTAGGGAAGAACCCTAGGTGTTTTGCACAATACCGGCACTGCATCGGCCCTCCGTACTAAGGTATCGGTCGTATCCCAGGTGGGGATTAGTCTGGGCGCTTACGTAACCTTTCGCTCCTGCGCAGGTATGGATGAATAGGCGCACCTAACCGCCGTTGCGGCGCGAAGTCTAAAGGATACAAATATATGCGTTATGCATTCCGCACCCTGCTGCGCTCGCCCGGGTTCACTACTGTAGCGCTGCTTACGCTCGCTCTCGGCATTGGAGCTAACACGGCCATCTTCAGTTTTGTGAACGGAGTGCTATTGAAGCAACTCCCTTACCAGGACCCGCACAGCATCGTGATGGTCTGGGAGAAACCGCCGGGCGGGTACCGGAATTGGAATTCGACTCTCAATTATCTGGACTGGAAAAGCCAAAACAATGTCTTCCAGGCGATGGCTGCGGTCAGATACGGGGGCTCGGTGACGCTGACCGGCTCGGGCGAACCGGTGGAATTAGCGGCATCCAGCGTCTCGGCGCCTTATTTCGATATCTTCGGGGTACGCGCGGCGCTGGGCCGCACCTTCGCTTCGGATGAGGATCAGGCGGGGAAATCGCAAGTGGTGATTTTGAGTCATCGCCTGTGGCAATCGCGTTTCGGAGCCGATCCACAAATTCTCGGCCGAACGCTCACCTTGAATGGCAAACCCTGCACTGTGATCGGTGTGCTTCCAGCGCACGGACCGTTCGATCGTTCCTACGCCGAGCTTTGGATGCCGCTGACGTTCGAGCCGCGCGACATGACGCGCGACTATCACTGGTTTATGACGTGCGCGCGATTGAAACCCGGCATAACGCTCGGGAAGGCGCAAGCTGAAATGAACACGATTGGCGCGCGAATCGCCGATGCGTATCCACAGTCGAATAAAGGCTGGGGCGTGACGGTGGAGCGATTTGAGGATCAACTGGTGGGCCGGCAGCTTCGCAGTTCGCTCTATGTGTTGCTGGCCGCCGTGGGCGCGATTCTTCTGATTGGTTGCGCCAATCTGGCCAATCTCACACTGGCGCGTGGGACGTCTCGTGAACGTGAGATCGCTGTGCGCGCCGCGCTGGGAGCCGGACGCTGGCGTCTGATCCAACAGTTGCTCGAGGAGAATCTTTTGGTAGCTTTGGCCGGCGGATCGCTTGGATTGGCGTTGGGTTACGGCATGATGCGCGGCCTGAAGCTGCTGGTACCAGCGGGCTATCTTCCGCAGGAGGCCGATATTAGCATCGACCTCAACATTCTCTTATTCACGCTGGGGGTTTCCATCTTGACCGCGATCCTGTTTGGTCTGGCGCCTGCGTTGCACGCTACGCGCGTGGATCTGGCGGGCTCCATGAAAGAAGGTGGACGCTCAGCGACCAGCGGAAGCGGACGCGCGCGTCTTCGCAGCGCGCTGATTGTGAGCGAAGTGGCGCTGGCCTTCATACTACTCAGCGGCGCTGGTTTGTTGATCGGAAGTTTCTATCGGCTTCAGCGCGTGGACACGGGTTTCAACAGCACCAATGTCATCACCGCTGGAATACCGGTCGCGCGAACCCGATTCGCTCAGTCGGCTCAACTGCTCGAATACCTGCGGCAAATCAGCGAGCGCGTGGGCGCGGTCCCGAGCGTGCGCGGCGTCGCATTCACAAATGCGCTGCCGATGCAGGGCTGGGGCGACGGAATGCCGTTCCTCGTCGCTGGGCACGAAGCGGTGGATATGGCGCACCGCACCGCCTGCTTCTACAAGCGGATCAGCGTTTCGTATTTCCGGACGCTGCAGATTCATTTGTTGCGCGGCCGGGCGTTGACGGATCAGGATCGCCCCGGCGCTCCGCCGGTTCTGGTGATCAACGAGAGCATGGCTAAACGTTACTTCAAGGGCGAGGATCCCATCGGCAAACGGATTCTTATTCAGGAATTGCTGTACGGTCAACCGGGACTCGGGCCGGAGATTGCCTGGGAGGTGGTGGGAATCGTAGGCGATGAACAGACCGGCGACTTGGGAGATACGAAGAGCCCGGGTGTTTACGTTACGTACAGCCAGAGCCCGACCAATGATGTGAATTTGGTTTTGAGCGCGTCGGCCGATCCGGCGTTGCTTACTACCGCGATCAATGCGGCCGTCCACGAGGTGGATAAAAACCAGGCGCTCGCAGATGTGCGAACCCTGGATCAAATCAAATCCGGAACTGTGGCGAACGACCGGTTGCAGACTATGCTGCTCGCCACTTTCGCCACGCTGGCGCTGTTGCTCTCGGCGGTTGGGATCTATGGCGTAATCAGCTATTCGGTGACGCAGCGCACGCACGAGCTGGGTATTCGCGCGGCATTGGGCGCGAGCCAGCGTGGTTTGCTGGCGTTGGTGATTCGCCACGGCATGACACTCGCACTGGTGGGATTGGTGCTGGGCGCGGCGGGTTCACTCGCCCTTACGCGGCTGCTCAGCACGTTGCTGTTCGGGATTTCGCCGCGCGATCCGGTGACGTTGATCGCGGTGGCCACTATTCTGGCTGGTGTGGCGTTCGCGGCGTGCTATATTCCGGCGCGGCGGGCGGCGGGGATCGATCCTACGGTAGCGCTGAGGTACGAATGAGCCGGAATCTTTATTACTGCCGTGCGTCGCCAGGAGTGGCGACGCGGCACGCAGAAGTGCGTGCGCTACGTGCGAAGACGGTCGCTCGGTCCCACAAACGAACAGGCACGTGCAGCGACCTTTCATAAATCAAAGGATGCATTGGGCTCAACTTGGCACGCCAACTGCTGAAACTTCCCTCTATGGACCTGAAATCCGCGCTGCGCTCGCTCCTCAAGAACCCCGGTTTCACCCTACTCGCCGTGCTTGTAATGGCGCTCGGCATCGGCGCCAATACCGCCGTGTTCAGCGTCGTGAACACGGTTCTGCTCAAGCCGCTGGCCTATTCCAACCCGGATCGCATCGTCACGCTCAGCTCGCTTTGGCGCAAGAGCGGGGGCCACGGCCAGGTGTCGGCGCCCGATTACCACGATTGGCAGCGACAGAGCTCTGCGTTCGCCGCCATGGCGTACTATCAGAACGACGAAACTTCCGTGACTGCCGGTTCATCCGCCGAATACGGACAGGTAGCCATGGTCACACCCGAGTTCTTCTGGGTTTTCGGCCTGGAGCCGGTGCTGGGCCGTTCGTTCACGCCGGAGGAGCAGAAGGCGGGCGGCGCGCCCGTGGTTGTCATCAGCCAATCTTTTTGGCAAAGCCACTTCGGCGGCAATGCGCGAGCGCTTGGCCAAACCGTGAAGATGCTGGACAAGACGTTCAGCATCGTAGGCGTGCTGCCTGGTGGATTCCACTTCCCGGAGAAGACCGACATCTGGTTTCCGGCGTCAACATTCGAAGAAACCGAATCGCGATCTGCACACAACTACCGGGTGGTCGGGCGTCTGAAGCCGGACGTCACTCTGGAACAGGCGCAAGTCCAGATGACCTCTATCGGTACCCGGCTGGAGCAGCAATATCCCGCGAGCAACACGGGCAAGAATGTCGCTGTCTTTCGCATGCGCGACGAAATGGTGAGAAACGTCCAGCTCACGCTGTATCTCTTGCTGGGCGCGGTGGCACTGGTGCTGCTGATCTCCTGCGCCAACGTGGCGAATCTGCTGCTGGCGAAGGCCACCACGCGAACTCGTGAGATCGCCATTCGCGCGGCTGTGGGCGCCAGCCGCGGGCGCATCATACGCCAGTTGATCACCGAAAGTATGTTGATGGCGCTGGTGGCCGGCGTGGCCGGTCTGATTCTGGCTGTGTGGGGCTCGGCTGCGCTGGTGGCGTTAGCTCCCACCGACGTGCCGCGGCTCGCGGAAACCGGCATCGATGGATGGGTGCTCGCTTTTACGCTGGGAGTCTCGGTGATCGCGAGCCTCCTGTTTGGCCTTGCGCCGGCGCTGCACGCCTCGCGCGTGGATTTGAATGACGCACTTAAGCAGGGCGGTGGACGCGCAGCGGTGGGCGGGGGCGCGGGGCGTATGCGCGGAGCGCTGGTGGTGGCTGAGATCGCGCTGTCGGTGATTCTGCTGGCGGGAGCCGGCCTGTTGATCAAGAGCTTCAATGCACTCCATAACGTCGCGCTCGGATTCCATCCGGAACACGTCTTGGTGATGGAAACGAGCGTGCCCGCGAGCGATCTGAAAAGCGCCCAACGCGCCACGCGGTTTTATAAGGATTTTCTGCGCGACGTCGCCGCTCTGCCAGGTGTTATCGCATCCGGCGCGACGCGCGCCACGCCGGGTCACACTGCATCGGACGGCGGCTACTGGCTGGATCATCTGCCGCCAGAGGACCAACTGAACAATAGCGCTCCTCAGGCGGTTTTCTCGAATGTGACCCCAGGCGCATTCCAGACGCTCGGGATTCCGCTGCGAAAGGGCCGCGACTTCAGCGACGGCGACACGTACGAAGCACCCTTCACCGTCATCGTCAACGAAGCTCTGGCGCGCAAGTCGTTTCCTGGACAAGACCCAATCGGACGCGTGATTTTCTGCGGCATGGACATGGAGTCCATGAAAGGGATGACTATCGTCGGTGTCGTGGGTGACGTACGGCAGTATGGCCCGGCGCACGAACCATCGCCCGAGATTTACATGCCTTACGAACAACATCCGCAGCCATCCACAGCGCTCAGCGTCATTGTAAAGACCACTAGCGATCCGGGCCTGCTTCAGGAAACCCTGCGCCGCAAAACACGCGAGCGCTCGCCCGAAGTACCCGTGAAGTTCACCACGATGGACGCGTCGCTGGCCGAGAACGTCGCCGCGCCGAGATTTCGGACGCTAGTGCTCGGCATCTTCGCCACGCTGGCGGTGTGCTTGGCCATGGCGGGCGTCTATGGCGTGATGGCCTACCTGGTGAGCCAGCGTTCCAACGAAATCGGCCTTCGCATGGCTCTGGGCGCAAGCCCGCGCGACATCTCGGGATTGGTGCTGCGGGAGGGAATGCTGCTGGCAGGAGCCGGCTTGCTGCTCGGCCTGGCAGGCGCCATGGCCGCCACGCGCTTGCTCACCAGCGTCCTGTTCGAAGTGAAGCCGGGCGATCCGATGACCTACGCCGCGGTCGCGGTGCTGCTGGCGATAGTCGCATTGGCAGCTAGTTACATTCCAGCGCACCGCGCTTCGAAAGTGGATCCGTTGGTCGCCTTGCGCCAGGAGTAATCATGGATCTCAAATTCGCCCTTCGATCGCTCCGCAACAATCCCGGCTCGGGCAATATCTCCGTCCCTGATTTCCAGGATTGGAAGCACCAGAGCACGGCTTTTTCCGCGACGGCCTATTACGTGAACTACAGCACTGTGGCGATGACGGGTCCCGCGGCAGAGTGGTTTCGCACCTGGCTGCTTGGAATCTTCACCGGCTTGGCCGTGTGTCTGGCCATGGCCGGTGTCTATGGCGTGAGGGCCTACCTGGTGGGACAACGTTCCAGCGAGATTGGGCTGCGCATGGCGTTGGGGGCCTCTCCTAGGGATGTATCGCGGTTGATGATCCGCCAGGCGTTGCGTCTCGCCGCAGTTGGCTTGGCTATCGGGCTGGTCGGCTCGCTGGCAGCCAGCTATTTCCGCGCCTCACGCCTGGACCCGTTGGCTACGCTCAGGACGTAGTGGGCAAGCAGGTGGTCCGCTAAATAGCGCACGACCGAAGCGTAGTTAGCGTGGATCAAAATGAGAGAATAGTTGGTATCCATGCCTTTTGAGGTATTCCACGCTGAGTCGAAGAGCGTTCTCAGCACCACCACGGGATTCATTGCGCAGGCTGGATTTACTCATTCACTCACTCCCGCGCGCAATTGCACTTTCGGGTGCTCATATTGCTATGTGCCTACTATGGGAATTTTCGGTGGCTTGAAACCTGACGATTGGAAACACTGGGGGCAATTCACAACTTTCAAGTCCAATGCACCCGAATTGCTGCGGCGACAATTGCGCGCGGATCAAGTGATTTATTGCTCGCCCGTGGTGGATCCCTACCAGCCGGCGGAAGAGTCCACGGAATTAATGCCTCGCATTCTGGATGAGTTGCTGGCGCGTCCGCCTCGGATTTTTGTAATCCAAACGCGCGGCTCGTTGATCCTGCGGGATCTCGATAAGCTTGTGGCGCTGGCGCGTCTCACTGCGCTGCGGGTGAGCTTTTCAATTACTACCAATCGGGAAGAAATTCGCAAGCTATACGAGCCGCATTGCTCTCCCATCCATCAGCGCATTGAGGTGATTCACTGCTTGCGCGAAGCGGGCATCGACACCTTCGCCACGCTCGCGCCGCTGCTGCCGTGCGATCCTGAAGAGTTGGCGGGGTTGGCGCTGGAAGCTACCGAGCGCGACATCGTCGGCGATGCGCTGCATGTTCGCTCGNNTTTTCAGGCTGAAGTGGCGGCGCGCATTGGACGGGTAGTGAATAAGGCTGGGCGCCGGTTCGGAACCGGCCCGGAGGGTTTTCGATGGCTGACACAATAGTGACACATCCTGTTTTGGAGCGGCTCGGTATCGAGCCCGTGAATTCGGGCGCTTGCGGGCGTGAATGGATCGCTTCACCCGGAGGACCAACCATAGCATCCCTCAATCCCGCCGACGGCCAGGAGCTCGCGAGCGTCCGCATGGCGTCCGAGCAGGATTACGAAGCCATTGTTGCGCAATCCGTCGAAGTCTTCGAACGGTGGCGCATGCTGCCGGCCCCCAAGCGTGGCCAGATTGTGCGTGAAATCGGCGACGAGCTACGCCGCTTCAAGGATGATCTCGGTACGTTGGTCACGCTCGAGATGGGCAAGATCCTGGCCGAAGGCAAAGGCGAAGTGCAAGAGATGATCGACGTCGCTGATTTCGCCGTGGGTCTTTCGCGCCAGCTCTATGGACTCACGATGCAAAGTGAGCGGCCGCTACATCGTATGTATGAGCAGTGGCATCCGCTGGGAATCGTCGGAGTGATTTCCGCCTTCAATTTTCCGGTCGCGGTCTGGTCCTGGAACGCTCTGATTGCGGCGGTCTGCGGCGATTGCGTGCTGTGGAAGCCGTCTCACAAGACTCCGCTTACCGCCATCGCCGTACAGAAAATCTGCGATCGCGTGCTGGCGCGACACGGTTGGCGGGGTGTGTTCGCTTTGGTGATGGGCGATCATTCCACGGTGGGCCGGCGCCTGCTGGAGGATCGGCGTATCCCGCTGGTCAGCGCCACCAGTTCCTGTCACGTGGGACGCATCGTCGCCGAAACCGTGGGCCACCGGCTTGGGCGCACGCTGCTCGAGTTGGGCGGCAACAATGGCGTCATCGTTATGAACGATGCGAACCTCGATCTGGCCGTGCGCGCTGCGCTGTTCGGTGCGGTTGGAACCGCCGGCCAGCGTTGCACCAGCATCCGCCGATTGTTCTTGCAGCGCGGCATCGCCGGCGAGATGATTCAAAAGCTCAAGTCGGCATATGCGCACATTCGCGTCGGCAATCCGCTGGACGAATCCACACACATGGGCCCGCTGGTCGACCACTCGTCGGTGGAAACCATGCGCAAAGCTTTGGAACGAATTCGTGCAGAGGGAGGCGAAATAATCTTCGGCGGCCAGGAACTCAGCGGCTGCTACGTGCAGCCCACGCTGGTAAAAGCCCATCCCGGCATGTCCATTCTCCAGGAAGAGGTCTTCGCGCCGATTTTGTACCTCATCGAGTTTGACATGCTCGATCAGGTACTGAAGTGGCACAACGATGTCCCGCAAGGTCTGTCATCGGCCATGTTCACCAGCAACGTGATCTCGGCCGAGACTTTCTTGAGTGCGCGGGGCAGTGATTGCGGAATCGCCAACATCAACATCGGAACTAGCGGCGCGGAAATCGGTGGGGCCTTCGGCGGCGAAAAAGATACGGGCGGTGGACGCGAATCGGGCAGCGATTCCTGGAAGGCTTACATGCGCCGCCAGACCGTCACCATCAACTGGGGGAACGAGCTCCCGTTAGCGCAGGGCATCAAGTTCGAGATTTGAGAGCGCGCTGCTACTCGAACCCGGCGTTCACACGAGTGTGAACGCGGCACGCATGAGTGCGTGCGCCACGGCTCGGGTAGTTCAGTATCAAAATGTGATTTGTTCCAAGTGATGCTGCATGTGGCGCACATAGTCCACCGCCAGTTCCTCCAGAGTCATCACGGGATTCTCTCCGACAAAACACGGCGTGCGCCGCTTGGCTTCCGGCACGCCTGCCAGGATGTGCGCCAGGAACCGATTGTAGCTGGCCCAAAGAGCGACTAACTGGCCCCACTGCAACTCCTGATAACGCTGGACGCGAACGCAGCCTTCCTGATCGTAGGTAGGCAGGCGAACTTCGTCCTGAAGCAGGGCGCGAACAAATCGCTGATGATTGTTTGAAGCCGAATCGATCAGGTGTCCGAGAATCTGCTTGCGCGACCATCCGCCAGCGGTAGGCAGCTTCGAGGCTTCTTCATCACTCACATCGTCAAAATCCTGCTTGGTTTTCCATACCAGTGTTTCCAACTGATTGCTGATTTGAAGCATGTTTCATGTGATGCTCGGAAGGCCAATCCGGTACCATAAATTTGTGCTTCGTTCGGCCGCGCTGGTTGTGTTCGCTGCCTATCTCAGCGCCCAGACTCCGCTCGAAAACATAGGCAAACCCATGCGAGTGCCTTTTGAATGCACGGAAGCCGATACCCAGGCCGCTGGATTGAGCTGCTCGGAGGAAGAGCCGTGCCCGGTTTTTCTCGAACTGAGCAACGCAGAAGCAGCCGGAAACAAAATTTTCCTCACGGGGAATCTGCATACTACAACCACCACGCTATACTCCGTCCTGCTCGCCAGCGAGGATGCCGGGAAAACCTGGAACGAACCGCATCCGCGCGTCCGGTTCGCCGGACTCGATCAGATCCAATTCATCGATTTCCAAAACGGTTGGATCTCGGGCGCGAACCTGCAGAGCACTCCACGCGATCCGTTTCTTCTGCTGACGACGGATGGAGGCAAGACGTGGCGCGAGCGTCCCATCTTCGACGAAAGCCGCGTGGCTGTCATCGAACGCTTCTGGTTCGACTCGCGCGAGAATGGATCGTTACTAATCGACGCGCGGCTGGACAACAATCTGCATGAGCTCTACGAAACCAGAACTGGCGGCGAAAGCTGGTCGATGAAACAGGCTGGCGCGAGCCCCATTTCCTTCCCGGCGGTCACCAAAACATCCGGATGGCGTCTGCGCGCCGATGCATCCACACATAGCTTCGATCTCGAAAAATCAGATGGTGCGCGTTGGCAAAAAATAGCCAGCTTTCTGGTGAATGTGGGAGCCTGCAAACAATGAAACCCGATCCTATCGAGCTCGAGCTGTTCCGCCATTTGCTGGTTTCGATTGCCGAAGAGATGGGAGCGGTCCTGCGCAAGACTTCGTATTCGGCCAACATCAAAGAGCGCCGCGATTATTCGTGCGCGGTTTATGATGCCTCGGGGGAAACGGTGGCGATGGGCGATCACATGCCAGTCCATCTGGGCGCTATGCCGTTGTCGGTGTGGCATGCCATGCAGGCCTTCGATTTCGCTCCGGGCGACGTAGCTATCCTGAACGATCCTTTTCGCGGTGGAACGCATTTGCCCGATATCACGGCCGTGTCCGGTGTTTTTTTGAAAGGGACGCGCAAGCCGGCATTCTACGTCGCCAACCGCGCGCATCACGCTGATGTCGGCGGCATGAGCCCGGGCTCCATGCCACTGGCTCGCGAGATTTATCAGGAAGGCATCCGGATTCCACCCATTCTGCTGGTGCGGGGTGGACAATTCGATCGCGAACTGCTGGGTTTGATCCTGGCCAACGTCCGCACGCCCGAGGAGCGCGAAGGCGATTTGTTAGCGCAGTGCATGGCTATCCGGCGCGGCGAACAGCGGCTCCTGGATCTGGTGGCCAAGTATGGAATGGCGAAAGTGCGCCGCAATATGACGGCGCTGAAGGATTACAGCGAGCGCATGATGCGGTCTGCCATCCGCCGCCTGCCGCGCGGAGAATATCGCTTCGAAGATTCGCTCGACAACGACGGTATTGTCGATCGTCCCGTTAAAATTGTCGCTACGGTGACCATCCACGGAAATCGAGCGACTATTGATTTCACAGGATCGAGTGAGCAGGTGGAAGGCTCGGTGAATGCGAATTATGCTGTAGCGGTTTCGGCCACGACATATGTGTTTCGTTGCCTGGTGCGCGAAGACATTCCTTACACCGCGGGCGTCATTCGGCCGCTCGAAGTGATCGCGCCGCTGGGGTCGGTGGTGAACGCGCAACCTCCCGCTGCGATGGCCGCAGGCAATGTGGAAACGTCGCAACGCATCACGGACGTGGTGCTGGGCGCGCTGTCCAAGGCAGTGCCGCGGCTCATTCCCGCCGCCAGTTACGGGACGATGAACAACATCACGTTCGGAGGCATGGACCATTTCCGCCACCGCGCGTTTGCGTATTACGAAACCATCGCGGGCGGCATGGGCGCGTCCGAGGTGGCCGACGGCCCGAGCGCAACCCATGCGCACATGACCAATAGCTGGAACACGCCGGTGGAGGCGTTCGAGCATCAGTATCCGCTTCGCATTCGCGGCTATCGCATTCGCTCTGGTTCGGGCGGCGCGGGACACCATCGAGGCGGCGATGGGATCATCCGCGAATTTGAATTTCTCACGCCTGCGGATGTGACCATTCTTGCGGATCGCCGATTGCGCGGTCCGTACGGTTTGTTGGGCGGTGAATCGGGCGCGCCGGGAAAGAACACATTGCTGAAGGGAAAACGAACGATCGCGATCCCCGGAAAAGCGCGATTTGAAGTGGACGCGGGCGACGTGCTCCGCATTGAATCGCCCGGCGGAGGCGGTTACGGAAAGCCGGGTTGATAACAAACTTGACGGTGGCCGGTTTTTTGTTCTGTAGCTAGCGGGTCCGGGGGGACCCGCGCGGACCAGGGGGTCCGCCCCACGAGTGCGTGCGCCACAATGGATTCAATCCGCGTGTGCTAAAACTGTGGGGTGCTTCTCTCGCTCTACAACGATCGACCGTCATCGGAAGCGCAATTCGCGGCGATCCGCAAGGACAGTCCGATCGAGAGACTCAAGGCGCTCGACTCACGTGCGAACCGCAAGGGGCTGGACGGGCTTGATCCTAACCGCAACCGGCTGATCCGCATCGGAATGGAAATCAATGCGCAGGGACACGTTACCAAAAGCGGCTACGGCGTGTTCGATCTAGCCTGGCAGGCCGCGCATCATCGAGAATGGCCCGGCGGAATCGCGGAAGAACTCGATCAGATTCGGCAACGAATCCGGCAGGTTCACGGGACCACGCTGCGATTCCTGATCTGGGCCGGGATGGGCGGATCGGCCGAAGACAAGAACATGTACAATGCCGTGGGACTGTTGAAGCGCGGCCCGCGCTGCTACGTATTGGATTCCACCGATCCGGCGAAGCTCAAAAACATTCTCGCCGATATCTCGCGGCGCTCGAAGTTTCCGCTTTCGAAGATTCTTAAGAGCACGCTGGTGGTGGGCATGGCGATGGGGATGACTTCCTACGAGCCGGTTGTGAATCTCCAAAAGTTGGCGCTTCTTTACGAACGCAACAAAGTGGATTCGCGCTCCAACTTTATATATATGACGCTGCCCGGGTCGCTGTTGGATCAGTTCGCATCGAGCCAGGAATACCGGCGCGTGGAATTGCAACTCGACCATCGAAACAGCACGGCCGGCCGGCATAGCGCGCCGCTTACGCGTGGAAGCCTGTATCCGCTGGGATTGAGCGGTGTCGACCTGGAAGCGTGGATCCAAGCGACGATGCTCGAGGAAGACGAGATCGACGCAGCCTGGCGTCTGGCGGCTTTTCTCGATGTGCAAGGACAGGCAGGGCGCGACAAAGTGACACTGATACTGCCGCGCGAGTGGGCCGGCGCGTCGCTCTGGACCAAACAGGATTTCGAAGAGAGCCTTGGTAAATCCGAGCGCCAAGGCATAAAGATCGTCATTGACGAAAAGATCCGGTTGCAGAATTACCGTCCGCCCAAGGATCCCCAGCAGGACCGTCTTTTCCTGGCGGTGCAAAGAAGAGGCTCGCCGGCGACCGATGGGCGCAAGATTGCTCTGCTGCGCCATGCCGGATATCCTCTTGTTACTCTCACCGCCCCGGCCCGCTGCGAACTTTCGCGATATATGCAGTTCATCCACTATGCCGTGTTCGGACTTGCGCAGTTGCGCGACATGAACTTTGTCACCCAACCGAGCGTGGAGTTGTATAAATCCATCACCAACCAATTGCACGCGTCGGCGGAAAAATTGGGAGGCATCGAGAAAACCAAGGCGTGGGAGCAAATGCGAAATTCTCCGTCCCAAGCCCGCTGGCGGGGACGAGTGACTTTGTACTACGATGGCGCCGTCGTGCCGGGTCCCGCGCCGGCAACGGGTCCCGAGATTTATGCGGACATTCTGCGCGGCTTGACGGCGGACCGTGAAATCGAATATGCGGAGCTGACCTTTTTCGGCGACACACGCTACTCGGCGCGAGGCCGCGCTTTGCGAACGCGCTTGAACCGCGCGGCGGAATCGCTGTTCCGCTCGCGGTTGAAGATGCCCGTGGATGTGTACGAAGGTCCGGCTATGAATCACTCCTATCATGAAATGATCATTGGCCACGGAAAATGTTTTTCCACGGTTTTGATCTCGGATGCTTCCGAAGAGATTCCCTCCATCGGCTACACCGCCGACTACCATCGCGCCCAATTCCTGGCCACCATCGGTGCGCTGGCCGCACGAGGCCGGCCTGTGGTTGCGATGGCGCTGCGCGATATGGAAGAGGCGAGCTTCGATGCCCTGGATGAATTTTTCCGGCAGGCGGCCAGGTATTTGTAGGTGATTCCGTTTCAGAACGTCCCCTTGCTTACGGGTCTGTGAAGAAATCGGTTGGCAGGCGAAAGCGCCTGCCCCACGAAAACGTAAACCCCTGCACGCCAACGTGGGGCAGGCGCTTTCGCCTGCCAACTCTGCGATCCCGAGATTTTTCTCAGTCCCTTACGCGCGGGGCTACAATACAAGTTCATGGCCAAGTTCAAGCCGGCCGGCAGCACCAAGAAGTTGCCGGCCAAATCCGCTCGCGCAGCGATCCCCTGCCTGATTCTGGTGTTGCTGGGGATCGCCGCGATGTGCCTGCTGTTCTATCTTTCCCTGCAATCCGGAACGTCATGAGAATCGATAACCGCCGTCCGGACCAAATGCGTCCGATACGGATTACCAGGAATTATTTGATGACCGCGGAAGGCTCGGCGCTGATCGAGGTGGGCAATACGCGCGTGCTGTGCGCGGCTTCGGTGGAAGAGAGCGTGCCGCAATTTCTGCGGGGAAGCGGGCGGGGATGGGTGACGGCAGAATACTCCATGCTGCCTCGCGCCACCGGAACCAGGACTCCGCGCGAAGTCACCAAGGGCCATCCATCGGGACGGACGCAGGAGATCCAGCGGTTGATCGGACGGTCTTTGCGGTCGGTGGTGAACATGGCGGCTTTGGGAGATCGGAGCATCATTGTCGATTGCGACGTGCTGCAAGCCGACGGCGGCACGCGCACCGCTTCCATTACCGGCGCCTACGTGGCGCTGATGCTGGCCCTCAAGCAACTGGTGCAGTACGGAGCTTTGAAATCGCTGCCGGTGCTGGATCATGTGGCGGCCACCAGCGTGGGGATAGTGGCGGGCGTCGCGGTATTGGATCTGTGTTACGACGAAGATTCGAACGCGGAGGTGGACATGAACATCGTAATGACGGGGTCCGGCCGCTTCGTCGAATTGCAGGCGACCGCGGAGAAAACAGCCTTCGACGATGCGCAGTTGGCGGAGTTGGTGCAGATCGGGCGGGCCGGGATTCTGGAGCTGATCGCGATTCAAAAGCAGGCGTTGGAGCTGTAGCGTTGCGGTTGTATTGCGCCACAACCAACCAAGGCAAACTGCGCGAATTTCGCATGGCTTTGGACGCCAGGTTCGAAGTGGACACGCTGCCCGGCCTGGCTGGAATTCCTCCGTGCGAAGAAACCGGCGCGACATTCGAAGAGAATGCGGTTCAAAAGGTCCGCTATTATTCGAAATATTGCAGTGAATATCTGTTTGTAGACGATTCGGGCCTGGAGGTGGATGCGCTGGGTGACGCGCCCGGCGTCTACTCTGCGCGATTCGCCGGCCCAGACGCCACTGATGAAGCCAACAACCGGCTGGTGCTGGACCGTATGCGAGGCGTGCGCGATCGAACGGTGCGGTTTGTTTGCGTAGTGGCGCTTGCGCGCGAGGGAGAGCTGATCCATACATTTCGCGGAGAGGTGGAGGGACGGCTAATGGAAGAGCCACGCGGTGCGAATGGGTTCGGATACGATCCGCTGTTCTTTTATCCTCCGTTCGGCTGCACCTTTGGGGAAGCGCCACTGGAACGGAAGATGGGAGTGAGCCATCGAGCGGTTGCACTGGGGGTGATGCAGGAGTGGCTAGCCGCTGGCGGGGATGGGGGCTGGTAGCTGGTCGCTGGTAGCTGGTGGCTGGTTGCAGGTGGCTGGTTGCTGGTGGCTAGTGACTGGCACCCTGAATCACCACCGGGTCGCCGGCTTTCCTTGGCTTTCCATCGATCACTGCATCCTGCGCGAGGATGCCGCCGTGGATGGTCCCGTCCAGCCCGAAGCGGTATTGATCGCTCTTTAATTGGATGCTGCCTGCCTCCAGGCGCGTGTCGGCATCGGGTAGCGATTGGTTGCGATTCAGCTCGTCGATGCGTCCGTCGGGCGTGAGCCGAACGATTAGTCCCCAATGGACCAGAAGTCCGTTGACACGGATCGGTTCCCCGCCTGCGGGAGGCACGTAGCTATCACCTTTTTCAAATCCAATCCGCACAGTGGTCCCCGTGGGCCAGGTCACTCCTTGGCGGACGAAAGGGTGCGCCAGCGTGCATTCGGTCAGATGGCCAGTGGTCTCCGAATAGTCGGCCACGGTTTGCGCGCGGCAGGGCAGGCCTTGGATCTCCTGGTCGCGAGCTAGGGTCCCACAGCACACGCGCTGGCCGCAGAAGTTGACTTGGTCCACATACTCCACGCCGTGGATGTTTTGTGGCGCGCGGAAGATGACCCATTGCAAACGGCGCGCCCACCTGCGGTAGTCTACCTGCGCGCCGGCCGGGAGCGGCACGCCGTACACTACTTCTGGTTTTGACAGGACGCGGTATTGGTCACGCTCGATCAAGGTCTGAAGATAGTAAGTCCAAATGGCTGCGGGCAGGAACCAAACGGCCAGGACAATGAATCCAGCGCGCTGCAACCTGCGGCTGGGCTTGAAATGGCCCACTACCACCAGCGCGGCCGCGGCGAAGAATACAACTGTTAGCAGAACTCCGACCGCCATGAAAGCGATGGCAAACAGCGCCGCGCCACTAGTGGCGATCATCGGTTTCTCATCTTCACGTAAGACTGTACAGGATACCGTACTACAGCGGGACCCGGCGCGCCGGCGTTTGTAAAGGTTGCATAGTATTGCCAGTACGAAGCCGGGATGGTAAGCTTTTGTAAAGTCGTTTCCAAGAAAACGGGGTGCAAATGCGAACACTTGCAGCGACAATGCTGTTGGGCTCCATCACGGCCTGGGCACAGAATACAAATCCGCTAAAACATCCGCAGATCGTGAATCCAGGCTATATGAGCCAAACTGGCGCGACCGCCCAATTCACCAGTGCGAACAAGCTGACACCGGACGGGAACTCCGCCACTAAGCAGCAAAGGGTGAATTCGGTCCCGAACTTTACGGGCTCGTTCACTTACAACGGCACCACTTATCCTTACACGATGGTTGGGAGCGATCCAAAGCACGGCGGTAGTACCCGCGTGGACACGTCGCTGGTCACCATCCAGTTTTACTTCGATGAATATGCCGACCAGAATGGGAACAACATCGTGATCGACGCGGCTACGGTGGTTCCGCAGTTCGTGAACGGGCCGAACGTCGAAACTGCATCGTACGGGACCGGCAACACGCAGTTTTCCGACGCCGTCCAACGCGCGGAGTTCTTCAACGTGATGAAGCCCGATTGGCACACGCTGATTAACAGACCACGGATGCTGCAGGCGGTCCAGATCGAGGTGCCGGTGGGACTTTCCATAGTGTTCCAGGCGGGGTCGGGTGGGCCATATTTCGCGCTGATTGACAACGGGTTTTTCGTCTCGCAGTTGAACACCATTCTTCAATTCGAGCCGTTCCAGTTGGATGAGCTGGCGATTGTGCTCACGCGGAACGCCCTGTTCTATCAGGGGGGCGACCCGACCAACTGCTGTGTTCTTGGATTCCACACGGCCATCGATAAGGCGGTGCATGGGAATCGGCACGATGTGCAGACGTTCGCCACGGCCTCCTGGGTGGACGCGGGAATTTTCGGAGATCCGGGCCGCGCGGATGTCAATTTTATCAGCCACGAGATTACGGAGTGGATGAACGATCCATTTGTGAATAACGTGGTTCCGTCCTGGCAGTCGCCGGGCAGCAGCCCGCCGGAATGCCAGTCAATTCTCGAGACGGGCGATCCGCTGGAGTTTCTTGCCACGAATGCATTTCCGGTGACGGTGGATGGGTTCACTTATCATCCGCAGGTGGAGGCTTTGCTCCAGTGGTTTGAGAGGCAGGTTCCGTCCACGGCGTTTCAGGGTGCCTATAGTTATCCGGACACCACCATGCTGACTGCACCGTTGGCGTGTCCGGGAACATAACACCGTTCTTCGGTTCATCGGTTGTTGAGTTATTCGGTTCAAGGAGCTGCTAATGGGCCGCCAAGGTTTTCAGTAGATTTTGCGCGTTGGCGTATTGGGAATCGGTGGGCGGGATGGCTTCTAGTATCTGGCGGGCTTCATCCAAATGGCCTTGTTGAGCTTTTGCATAGGCCAGATAGTACCTGGCGGGAATTTCAGGGTCGAGCTTTAGACTATTCTGAAGTGCGCCAACGGCAGTGACTGGATCGCCCGTGAGCAAGTAGAATTTGCCGGCGCCCAGAAGTTGTGCCGCGTCGTCGGAATTGAGTTCGGCACGCGAGCGAAAAACCTGCTTGGCCTGCTCGAACCGTTCTCCATCCTCGCCCGGAAGCTGGCGGATTCCCAAACTCACCAGCGCAACCGTTGCTCCCACTCGTACGGTGGTGGCCGAATCACTGAGCGCTCGCGTGAGCGCGCTGATAGCAGCCTCCTTGTTGGCTGGCCGAGGGCTCATCCGCAACGCCGCATATACTCGAACGACGGGTTCCGGATCCGTGAGCGCGGCGAGCAGAGCCGGAAACACTCGCGGATCATCGGGGAAACTGCTCAAATAGCCCAGCGCATTGGCGCGTACGAGCGGCGGCTCCGACGCCTTTCCGAGAATATCCAGCAACTGCGGAACGGTCTCCGCGTTGCCGGCCCGAGCTCGGGCGAACGCGTCCGCCCGATGGATCAGCTTCTGACGCGAACGGGCGCTGTACCACTGATTCATCTTTTGGAGCGCCCAATCCGGATCGCGGTCCTGATGGCAGTTGTTGCACGCGTTCGGAATGCCGTGGCGGATAGTATTTTCCGGCACAGGGACGCTCATGGAATGATCGCGGATCTGGGCCTTGATGCTCAAAACGGTTCTGGGCATGTGGCATTCCACGCAAGAACTGCCGGTACTCGAAGCTGCATGATGAGTGTGAGCCGTCAAAGCTTTTCCGATGCCGGTGTGGCAGCGTGTGCAGAGCGCATTGGCATCCGGACGAAGCTGCGGATTTTTTTCGATATCCACTTCGTGCGGAGCGGTGTGACAGCCGACACAGGTGACGCCGCCTTTCAGAAAGCATTCGCTCTGCCATAAACCGAACGCGTCGTTGGAGAAGCGCCGGGTGCGGCCGTCCGGCCAGTAAGCAGGATCGCGATTGACCGGCTGATTGAATTCCAGGATGGGAAGGAAGAAATCGTAGTAGTTGGAGCCGGCCGCGAAGCCGTTCACGTAGATGTCGCGAAAAGAGTGGCACTGCGCGCAGACCATGGTGTTGCGCGCCGGGTCAAGACGGGTCTGGAGGACGATATTGCGCGCGGGCGCCGGCGGCCGCGTGCCCGCGGAATAAATGGCCACATGCTCGCTTCCCGGCCCATGACAGCGCTCGCAGTTGGTGCCGGAATTCAGCCAAACGGTTTTGTAGGAGTCCTTCTCATTGTCGTAGTTCTTCTCCTCCTGGCTCACGTGGCACGAATAACAGCCCTTGTTCCAGATCTGCACCTGCACGTCATCGGTCTCATCCGGATCGGCGATATCCATGTTGTGGAACCATTGCTTCCGTTGAACATCCCAGGTGGGTGGCAGCACCACAATGCGTCCATCGGTAAGCGTTGTCAGGTAATGCTGGATGCGGCGGTTGCCGAGCGTGTAATCCACGCGGTGCTCCTGCGGGTGGCCGGTCAGGAAGGACTCGGTGATGTAGTAGACGCCGGCGCGCTCGCGCAGTCCGTAGGGGGATCCTCGCAACACAACTTCACTACTACGGCTAAAATCTCCCCTGATCCCCTGCGGAGTGGCCGGTTGCACCATTTTGCTGTGCCGCGACGCGGACCACTTACTATAGACTTCGGCGTGGCATTTTGCGCAGGCCGCTGCGCCAACATAGGAGGGAGCGGCTGCTGCAGGCACCGCTATCCCCGCAGACAGGACGATCAATGCTGTGCACCGATCCATACGGTTCCCTCATTTTATACCAACTTGCGCCTATCCTCTCGCGGCAGATGCAAGAACAAAGGGGCAACGGGTCTACAAAAACCTGTATTCCGTTATCCTGAAAATTGTAACGAGATCCACTGAAAGGACATCCTCCGGCCAGTTCGCTTGTTGTAGCGAGACTGGAGAATATCATTATCAGGATCATTGACATCCCTTCGCAGATTGGCGTACAATAACCCAAATCCGTTAGTTGGCTAATTTGTAATATTGTTAGTGGGGAAAGGGACATGATGAGAAAGCTATCGCTTTGGCTGCTGTGCGTCTTCTGCCTTCTGATGTCATCCGCTCTGCTCTTTGGGCAGGGCGCAACTGGGGCCTCTAGCGTTACGGGACGAATCACGGACACGACCGGCGCTGTAATCGGCGGCGCGGAAGTAACGCTGACGGATCTATCCACCAGCATAAATCAGACGACGACGTCCAACGCTACTGGAACTTACGTCTTTACGAACGTTGTGTCCGGCAAATATGACATTACGGTCTCGAAGGCGGGGTTCAGAAAGTCAGAGATGAAAGCGCAGGAGGTGTCGATCGGCACGGTTTACACCGTCAACGCGACGCTGGAAGTCGGGGCGGTCTCCGAGGTGGTCGAAGTCAAGACTGTGGCGGGTGCGGAATTGCAAACGTTGAACGCTACCATGGGCTCGACCATCACCAACGAGGGCTTGCTGGAGTTGCCTTCCATCAACCGCGACGCCGGCGGATTGCTGTTCGTTCAGCCCACTACCGCCCCGACCTTCGGAGGCGCGAACAGCAACATTATGGGTGGCCAGGTAGCCGGCAACATGAGCGATCAGAACACCTATTTGCTGGATGGCGGAAACAATACCAGCGATCTGGACGGCGATAACGGCACCTACGTAGGCTCCCGTACCGGCACCGTGCCAACGCCGATGGAAAGCATAGAAGAGTTCAGGGTCAATACCAATAATATGACCGCCGATTTCGCAAGCTCAGGTGGCGCGCAGGTAATGATGCAGACCAAGCGCGGCACTAATCAGTTCCACGGCTCAGCTTACGACTTCTTTCAGTCCGATGTGCTCAGCTCGAACGACTGGATCAATAATTACGACGGTGTTGCCAAGCCCAAGTCCCATTACAATCGCTTCGGCGGCGCTTTCGGCGGACCGGTCCTGCCCAACTTCCTGGGAGGCAAGACCTACATTTACATGAATTACGAGGGTGAGCGCTACCCGCGCTCTGGCCCCTACAATCGCGTTGTGCCTTCCGACCTGTTTCGCCAGGGGATCATGCAAGTCCGCGATGCATCCGGCAACATCGTGCAATATAATCTGGCCACTTCCACGGCGTGCGGGCCTTCGGGAGGGCAGCCCTGCGATCCGCGCGGCATAGGGCTCAATCCGCTGGTGAGCAACCTGTGGAACAAGTACGAGCCGGCTTGCAACAATTTCAACATCGGCGATAAGCTGAACACTTGCGGCTATCTTGCCAACCTGTCGTACCCGCAATCGAGCGAATTCGGGGTGGCGCGTGTCGATCATGATTTCGGTTCCAGAGTGCGTTTTTTCTCGAGCTACCGCCTGTACAATCTGGACAATCCCACCACCAATCAAGTGGATATCGGTGGATTGTTGCCAGGCGACACGAAGGGCGTGCCAGCCGTGGCCAGCAGTTTCCCGGTATTGCCCCGGTATCTGGTGACTGGCATCACCGCGACAATTTCACCCAACCTGACCAACGAATTCCACATGAACTACACGCGCAATTTCTGGCAATATCTCCGGGCCGGCGCGGTACCTAATGTCTCCGGCGTTCCAGGAGCTGTCGAGATCGGCGGCGAGACCGTGAATTCACTGATCCCGCTGAACATCGAAACTCAGGACGCACGGCAGCGCCTCTACAACGGCCATGACTATGACTGGCGCGATTCGCTGAGCTGGTTGAAGGGCAATCACCTGTTCCAGTTCGGCGGCGACTATCTCCGGCAGTGGTATCACTTCGACCGATATGACAATGTATCGGGAGGCTTGACTCAGTTGAAGTATGTAGTTGGCGCCATCGGCAACATGCCCCCTTCGGCCCAGCCCATACCGTGTAGCACAACCGTGATCACGAACTGCCTTCCGGCTAGCCAGCTAACCAACTATAACAACCTTTATGGCGAAATGCTCGGTTTTGTCTCGCAGGCAAACCTAGTTGAAACTCGGACTGGGGCGAGCCTGGCCCTTAATCCTCAGGGCACGCCGGTGGCTTCGTATGCCCTAGTGAACAACTACAGCCTCTTCATCAATGATTCGTGGAAGGTGAAGCCAAACCTGACTCTCAGCTTCGGCCTGAACTGGACCAATCAGATGCCGCCGTATGCTTTGAACGGCACGCAGGACGTACTGGTAGGTTCCAATGGTATACCAATCAGCACATCGCAGTACCTGGGCAACCGCCTGACGGCGGCAGAAAACGGGCTGGTATATAACCCAGTGATCGGGTTCTCCCCGGTGGGAGCGGTCGGCAGTGGGGAGAAATATCCGTACCAGCCCTTCTACGCACAGTTCGCCCCTCGTGCAGCTATTGCCTGGAATCCTGAAGTGAAGGGTGACGGCTGGCTGGCTAAGATATTGGGTGACAAGTCCACGGTTATCCGGGCCGGTTACGGGCGGTTCTATACCAAGAACCTGAGTATCGACCAGTTGTCTTCGACGGTGCTGGGTGATGGGTTTCTCAACCCGGTTACCTGCTCCGGCGGCTCCATCACCGGACAGTGTCTAGGACCAAACGGTGTAACGCCGGCCACTGCTTTCCGCATCGGTGTGGACGGTAACACTGCACCCTTCCCAAGCGTTCCGCAAACGTTGCCATCGCCGGTCATCCCCTGCATTTCGGGAGGATGCGGCGGTCTGGGAAATGCAGCTTATGAGAATCTTTCAATTTTCATGGACAACAAGTTTCGGCCGGGGTCTTCCGATCAGATCGATTTCACCATACAGCGCCAGTTGAAGGGCAACATGATCGCGGAAGTGGGCTACGTGGGTATTTGGGCCAGGAACCTGTTCCAGGGCGTGGATCTGAATAGCGTCCCCATCCAGATGAAACTGGGCGGACAAACCTTCGCACAAGCCTACCTGGCGATGGCCCAGATACTGAACGCGAATCCGAAGGCGGTTCCTCCGCCACAGCCGTTCTTCGAACAGGCCCTGAAGGGCACCAGTTACTGCAAGGGATATTCGACTTGCACGGCGGCGGTAGCAGCGAACGAGGGCGGCAACATCACTGCGCAAAACGTATTCACCATGTGGAGCGACTTGGACAATTCGTTTAACTTCGGACCGGCGCTCTATTCAACCCAGCAGGCCGGGCTACTCTACTCCAACGCCAGCTATGGTTTTTCGAATTACAACGCCATGGTGATCACACTCCAGAAGCGGTATTCTCAGGGCCTGACCCTCAATGCCAACTTCACTTACAGTCACGCGCTGGGAACCATCGGTATAAATCAGGCCTATACGGAGGCCACGCTGAACGATCCTAACAATTACAAGGTTGACTACGGACCGCAGTATTTTGACCACAAGTTCGTGCTTAACTTGTTGGGCTCGTACCAGTTGCCGTTTGGAAAGGGTAAGCCCTGGCTACATAACAACAGCGTGTTGAACAAATTTGTCGGCGGCTGGGTTCTGTCACCGATCTTAACACTCGCGAGCGGTGCTCCAATGTCGGTGTACACCGGTTCCTTCCAGGAGTATGGCACCAACCCGTGCTGTTCCGACAATGGTTTCACCGCCATTCCGATAACCCCGGGCCAATCCTACAGCAATTCGCCCACTTTCGGTATTAACAGCACCTCACAAGTTGCCGTTAATGGGAATCAGGGCAACGGTGGGTCGGGAGGCAACATATTCGCCAATCCAACAACCGTATTCAATTCCTTCCGGCCAGGGCTGCTAGGGCTCGACAGCAATAGCGGCTCGGCGGGTATCCTGCGCGGGCAGGTACGTTGGAATGTGGACATGGGCCTCACCAAGGACACCATGTTCACGGAGCGCGTGGGCGCCCAGATCTTTGTGCAGGCGTTCAACGTATTCAACCACATGCAATTTAGCGACCCGTTTAATTCCTTGCAGGATCCAGCCGATTTCGGTGCGCTAGAGTCCCAATTCAACGCGCTGACACTGGGAGGATCTGGTGCATCGGCGAACTACACGCGAATTATCCAGCTGGGCGTGCGCGTTCACTTCTAGACTATATTTTCGATAGTTCTGCAAAACATCGCGGCTCGATTTCCGAGCCGCGATTTTTTTTTGCACGGAAAAGCTAAGTGAAATTTAGGCTCTGAGCAGGAATTCGACAA
>PMOK01000224.1:0-20737 GCA_003162425.1 Bryobacterales bacterium
CCCACTTCCATCCCAGCCACGGATCGCCGGTCTCAACTTCCTGCCCGCCTTGCGCGAGTAAAGATGCCGCAAAAACAATCCCCAGCCCAAGCACCCTCGTGGCCCACGCACTCATGCATCCCGCGTTCCCACTCATGGGAACGCCTAGAAAATTCCGACGCCTCCTCACGACGCTCTCCCTCCCAACAACGACCGCGTGATCTCTTCCGCCAGAGTTTCCGCCGTCGCCGCCAACGATCGTTTAGCAACGGCGGCTTCCGCTTCCAATTCCTGCTTGGCCTTATGAATCAGCTCGCGCGATTCGCGCCGCGCTTCGTCCAGTCGTGTGGCCTGTTCTGAGATCCAGCCCCGCCGCGTTTCTTCGTTCTCCTGATAGATCTCATTCCGCGCCTTGCGCAGTGCCGCTTCCAGAGTAGCGGCCTTCTCCTCGGCCTGCTTCAACATTCGAGCGGCCGATTCGCGGGCGCCTTCGGTGGCCTCCCGCCGTTTGTCCAGCACTTCGCGCATCGGACGGAAGAACATCCACTTCAAATAAAAATGCACAATCAGCAGCAGGCAAATAGTCGGTACGGCCTGCAGCAGTATTCCACCTAGCGCCTGTAAGGTTTGGCCCATTCAGTTTTTCGAGGGAACTTAGCGAATCTGAGAAGGCGTGATTATCCAGAGCAAAGCCGCCTGAAACCACCGTCCCAAAACCGTTACCCTAACATAGTTGATGCGATGAATACAAGGCGGGAACCGCAGATTTTTCTTGGGGTTTGGCGCACTGCGAGACGCCGCTTTCCCCCTCTTAGTAGAATACACCTTCGACCACAAGGAGACCACTATGGCTGAAAAACTTCCGCAAACTCTGGCGAACCACGTTCGCTTCCAACCACCTTTCCACTTCTTCGTTCTGCCCGTCACTGCCACGGCATTGATTCTGGCGATCATCAATGTGGTTCGGCATTACGACTCGCTCGGGCCCTGGGCTTTGGTTTTGTTGGCACTGGCAGCCACGGTGGCCGCGCCGCTCATCCGCATCAACGCGCTCAAGGCTCAGGATCGCGTGATCCGTCTGGAGGAGCGTATGCGCCTGGCTTCGTTTCTCAATGAGCCTCTCAAGTCCCGAATCGGCGAGCTGACAGAGCCGCAACTGATCGCCCTTCGATTCTGTTCGGACGCCGAGCTGCCTGGATTGGTGGACAAATCACTCAATAGCCGGCTGTCGGCGGCCGACATCAAGAAGTCCATCGTTAACTGGCGGGCGGATACCTTTCGGGTTTAGCATCCTTCGCGCGGGGCGCAGCATCTGTGTAGGGTAAGCCTCCGGCTTGCCCAATACAATGCAGGAATCGGTCATGGCAGAAACTACTTACGCCCGCGAACAATTACTCGATCGACGACAAAAGCTCACTTCGGTTTTGAACCACACGCCGGCCAATCCGCATCTCGCGGCCCTATTGGACCAGGTGGACGCTGCACTCGAGCGCGTCGAAATGGGATCTTTCGGCATTTGCGAATACTGCCACGACTCCATCGAGTCGGATCGTTTGGCGTGCGATCCTCTGATCCGTTTCTGTATCGATCATTTGAGCCGTGAGGAACGCAGCGCGCTGGAGCAGGATCTGGTGCTGGCGGCGACCATGCAATCCGGAATGTTGCCGCCGCGCGAACAGCGCTTCGGCGATTGGGAGATCGCCCATCATTACCAACCCATGGGTCCGGTCAGCGGCGATTATTGCGACGTAATTGCATGCCCCGCCGGCGAGTTATTTCTCCTGGTGGGAGACGCCTCGGGAAAAGGCGTAGCCGCGTCGCTGCTCATGACGCAATTGCATGCTATGTTTCGCAGTTTGATCCACTGCGACATTTCTTTGAAGGAATTAATGGAGCGCGCCAATCGCATCCTGTGCGAGGGAAATTCAGGACGCTCGTTCGCCACCCTGGTGGTCGCCCGCGTCAGCCCCACCGGATTGCTGGAGGTTGCGAACGCCGGCCACTGCACGCCACTCGTGGCGCGCGAGTCCGCCATCAAGCGGATCGAAACCGCCAGTCTTCCGCTCGGTATGTTCACTGGCGTCGAATACGAAGTTGAGCGCCACCAGCTGGACGCAGGCGATACGTTGGTTCTGTACACGGACGGAGTCACGGAAACCCACAATGGAGAAGATGATGATTACGGTTGCCAGCGTGTGGAAGAGGTACTGCGGCGCTGCTTCAACCACAATCCGCGCTCCCTGGTGGATGCCTGCATGGCGGACTTGGCTGCGTTCCGGGGACATTCCACCGCGATGGACGACGTGACGTTAATGGCTGTCCGCAGGAATTAGAAGAAAATCGGTTGGCAGACGAAAGCGCCTGCCCCACTTTGGCGCCCAAACGTTGATGCTCGGGTGGGGCAGGCGCTTCCGCCTGCCAACGCGTGCGCTACGATCGAAGGTGGTAAATGTCCGCTTCAGCGCCTAGCTTGTATCTCGAACGATCGGGGCCTTTGCAACGTTTCTGGGGGCTCTTTCGCCAAGCCTGGGTCGCGGGTTACGAAGACAATTGTTTTGGAATTGCCAAGGGCGTCGCTTATTCCGGATTGCTGGCGTTCTTTCCGGTGCTGGCATCCATCGCGGCGATTTTAGCGAAGGTGAACGCCGACTCCGTGGCGCACGTATTTTCCAGATTTCTGTTTGAAGTGGTGCCGCCGGGCACCGAGGAATTGGTCTCAAACCAGTTCGCGGTAAAAGGACAACGGCCGGCCTGGTTGATTCTGGCGGCTGCGGCGTTTTCGGTGTGGGCGGCATCCGGCGCCATCGTCAGCTTGATGGAAGGATACGCGGCAGCGTACCGGCTGCCATCCGGGCGTACTTTCCTCAAAGAGCGCGGCGTTGCGATCCTCCTGGTTTTTACCGTGGCCTTGCCTGCCATTGGTTCGTCAGCGCTAATTCTGTTCGGCGCACGGAGCGAAAGATCCATGCTGGGATGGTTCGGCGTGGCGCCGGACATCGATATCAAGACGTGGGTGAGCTTGCTGGGCGGCCTGTTGCGCTACGTGGTCGCGTTGGGCGCAACAGTGCTGGTAACGGCGCTGCTGTACTGCGTGGCGCCCAACCGGCCGCTCAAACTTCGGAGCGTGTTGCCGGGGGCATTCGTTGCCACGTTCTTGTGGTTGCTGGTAACGTCGGGCTTCGCCTGGTATGTGCGGAACATTGCCAATTACAACGTGCTGTACGGTAGCATCGGTGCGGTCATCGCGCTGCTGGTGTGGATGTATCTGGGCGCCGTGATCTCGTTAATTGGGTGCGAATACAACGCCGTGCGCGAGCGCTTGGCGTGCGAGTTCTGACGCGAACTCCTGTACTCTTGTATTGTTATGCAACTCCGAGGTAAAAGAATCGCAATTCTAATCGACACGGCATACCAGGAAATGGAAGTCTGGTATCCGTACTACCGCTTTCAGGAAGCGGGCGCGGAGTGTGTGTTTGTCGGAGCCGAAGCCGGCAAGGTGTACTCGAGCAAAGTGGGTTATCCCGCGACTGCGCAACTCTCCTACGATGCCGTGAGCGCGGACGGATTCGACGGCGTCGTGATTCCAGGCGGCTATGCACCCGACCACATTCGCCGCCACGCGAAAGCGAATCACTTCGTGAAGGAGATGGACGCGCAAGGCAAGTTGGTGGCTTCCATTTGTCATGGCCCTTGGGTGCTGTGTTCGGCGGGGATACTCAAGGGCCGGCACGCCACCTGCTTTTTCGCCATCAAAGATGATGTGGTGAACGCCGGCGCGAATTACGAAGATGCTGAGGTAGTGGTGGATCGCAACCTGGTCACTTCGCGCAAGCCGGAGGATCTGCCGGCGTTCTGCCGGGCCGCTATCAACGTCCTGGTGGAACAACCGGTGCTGGCTTCTTGAACTCCGCGGATTCCGTCATCTCGGTCCGCGGTCTCCGAAAGAGTTACGGAACTTTCGAAGCGGTGCGGGGCATCAGCTTCGAGGTTCGCGCGGGCGAGGTGTTTGGATTGCTGGGCCCGAATGGCGCCGGCAAAACCACCACCGTGGAGATCCTGGAGGGTTTGCGGCAGAGAAGCTCGGGAGAAACTATTGTCCTCGGCTACGATCCGGGGCTTGAAACGCGCGCGATCAAGGATCGTATCGGGGTCTGTCTGCAGGCCACCAATCTACCCGACAAAATCAAGGTGCACGAGGCGCTGGCGCTCTTCGCGGCGTTCTATTCCCGCAACACAGACCGCGAGAAACTGCTGGAACGCCTGCAACTGGGCGACAAGCGCAACGAATATTACTCGAAGCTATCGGGAGGCCAGAAGCAGCGGGTGGCGCTGGCGCTGGCGTTGGTCAACGAACCGCAATTGCTTTTTCTGGATGAGCCCACCACGGGACTGGACCCGCAGGTGCGCCTGGAGATCCACGGGCTGATCCAGGAGCTGCGCGACGCCCAGCGATCGATTCTGCTTACCACGCACTACATCGAGGAAGCGGAGCGCCTGTGCGACCGCGTGGCCATCATCGATGAAGGCCAGATCATCGAAATTGGCACGCCGCGTGAGATCCAGCAGCGAACACTCGGACAAAGCCGTATCGAAATCCGCTGCGAACAGCCGCTTCCCGCCGCCGAACTTGATTCGTTCTTCAGCACCGAGAAGCATGCGTTTTCCGAGGACCGGAAATCGCTGACGGTACATTCCACCGAGCCCGCGAGAACTATCGTGGAGCTGGTGAAATGGATCGACCAGCATGGCATCGAGCTGGCCGATATCCATTTGAAGCGGCCGACGCTCGAAGACGTCTTCATCGAGCTTACGGGCAAGAGGCTGCGCGAATGACGAACAGTTACCTGGCGATGGCCGCCATCAATCTCAAACTGACATTCCGCGACCGGACGGTGATCTTTTTTAATTACCTGTTCCCGCTGGTTTTCTTCTTCATCTTTGCGCAGCTGTTTCATGCCGAGCAGGGCGGCGCCATTATCCAGGTGCTCACCATGGTGCTGAACATTGGGATTCTGGGTAGCGGATTTTTCGGCGCCGGCATTCGCGCGGTGCAGGAACGCGAGGCGAATATTCTGCGCCGCTTCAAAGTGGCGCCAATTTCAGCCGCGCCGATCCTGGTGGCCTCGCTGGTTACCGGGCTGCTGAACTTTCTACCGTCCGCGCTGATGCTGGTGCTGCTATCGCACTTCATGTATGGGATGGAGCTGCCAGAGCGCTGGTTTTCGCTGCTCATCTTTGTGTCCATCGGCTCGTTGGCATTCCGCTCTCTAGGATTGGTGATCGCTTCCGTGGTCAATTCCATGCAAGAGAGCCAGATCGTGATTCAACTGATATATTTTCCGATGCTGTTTCTGAGCGGCACCACTATTCCGCTCAGCATCCTCCCCAACTGGGTGCAGATTCTCGCACAGTTTATTCCCGCCACGCATCTGATGACGGGCATGCAAGCTATCTTGGCGCGCAACGAGAGCCTGGCTCAGAATGCGTCCGAGGCGGGAGCATTGCTCTTGACCATGGTGCTGGCGACATTCATCGGTGTGAAGCTGTTTCGCTGGGAAAAGGAAGAGAAAATCCGTGGCACCGCGAAACTGTGGCTTCTGGCTGTTTTGGCGCCCTTTCTAATTCTCGGAGTGTATCAGGCATACAGCAAGGACAGTGTAGTGAAGGCGCGTTTGTTGAACCGCGACCTGCAGCGCAGCCGCTCGCTGCTGATCCGGAACGCGCGCATCTTCATCGGGGACGGCCGCGTGATCGAATCCGGTGGCGTGTTGGTGAAGAACGGCAAAATCGAGCGGATTTTCGAAGGCGCGACTCCCGATCCCAAAGAACTTAAGGCGGAAGCGATTGAGGCTGCCGGTAAGACGCTGCTTCCTGGTTTGATCGATACGAACGTGCACCTTTCTGCATCCGGCGGATTTTCGGAGACCTCCGCCGAGCCGACGCCGGATAAGACCATGCCGCGCGCGCTGGCTGCTTATCTATACAGCGGCATCACTGCGGTGAAAAGCGCCGGCGATCCGTTGGACGCCATTTTGAAGGTGCGGGCGTTGGTGAATTCGGGAGAACGCCTCGGAGCGGAACTGTTTGTTTACGGCCCCGGTATTGACCGGCAACAGGTGCAAGCTTTGAAGCAGCGTGGTGTGGACGGCATCCAGGTGATCCTGGCCAATAGCATGGATCTTGCAATTCTGCGCGCCGTTGCCGAAGAAGCGCGAGCGCTAAAGTTGCCTGTCGTCATCGATACCGGCGACCCACGGGGTGTGGAAGATGCGCTGAGCGCGGGCGCGAATGGAGTGGAGCGGGGGTCATTGCGCGAGAAGCTTCCGGATCAGTTGTTCGCTCAAATGAAAACGCAGGGCGTGGCGTACGATCCGTCGTTGACTGGCGTGGAGGGATTCGCGAGCGTGATCAACGGCAGTCTGGATCCATTGGATCGGCCACTGGTTTTGCAGGCGGGCCCCGCCGCGCTGATCGAATCAACTAAGAAATTCCTTCAGTCCGAAAAGGGCGCCCAGGTGCGAGCCCAGTTGAAGCTTTCTCCCGTGAGCCTCGATCTTGGAAAAGAGAACCTGGTGGCGGCGTGGAAAGCCGGCGCGCTGCTGGTGACCGGTAGCGACGCCGGACGTCCGCTGACCCTGCATGGCGCCACCATTCAGCGCGAAGTCGAGTTATGGGTGGAAGCAGGCATTCCGCCCGCGGTGGCGCTACAAGCGGCCACCTACAATGCCGCCCGGCTTTTGGGAGTTTCGGATCGAATCGGGCTGATCCGCGAAGGCCACGATGCGAACTTGTTGCTGGTGGACGGAAATCCGTTGAAAGAGATTAAGCAGATCGAGAGTATTCAGAGCGTGATATTCAAAGGCGAACGAATTTCGCGCGCGGAGTTGTTCGATCAGGAATAGCGCGGTACCCCGGCTTGCTAAACTTGATCTTTGCCCAAAAATGTCCGATAAGACACGCATTGGCGGTTTGCTGGTCCTGGTCTGGATCTTCATCGTCCTGTCAGCTTCGACCATGCTGCCGTTTTCGGCTTCGAAAACAAACGATTTGAGTTATTACTCCCTGTGCCCATTTGCGCCGTGGAGTTCGCTCGCGTTGCTGTTTGTGGCTGGCGTGATTTGGGCCATCCGGAAGTACTTGCTGACCCGCATCCAGTAGTGCGTCGTCTGTGGTCTCATAAAAGATATGCGGCAGCTCTTATTGTGTCTTGCCATCGTGGCTCCGCTCTCCGCAGCCACGCCCTTTCAAGCTTCCTTCGAAAACTCCAACAACGGCTGGACCGTTCTGCATGGCACTGCCGTTCCGGATGCCTCAGTGACTTATCAGAACCGCAAATCCATGCGTCTGGAAGCCGGCACGGGCTTGGATGCCAGCGTTCGATCGGCCCCCATCGCGCTCACCATCGGCAAGCGCTACGAGCTGGCCGGTTGGGTTCGAACCGACAAGCTCGCGGTCCGCGATCTGGATCGCTCGCCCATTGCCATCGGCGCCGCGCTCACCATGGCATCCATGCCGTTCGACGTGCATTCGGAATCCGTCGGCGGCACGCACGACTGGACGCGCGTCCACCTGCGATTCACAGCTACGAGCGCGCAGGATAGCATCCTGCTGACTGCCGGCAAGGGTGGAGCTTTCGACGGCAAGGCTTGGTTTGCCGGAGTCGCCATCGATGAAGATTCTTCGAAGGACGATTGGCCGTCGCGCGCCGCGGTCACAACATTTGGTCCGGCCTACCGCTATCCCACCGGAGGATGGATTTATCTCCACATCGAAGGCCAGCCGTACGAGCGCGGCTACCAGCACGGTCATCTGATGGCCAAAGAGATTGTGCAGTATCTGGAGCGTTGCGCCGCCGAGTTGGATTCCAAGGGTAAGAAGGAGAGCTGGAATTTGGCGCGAACCACCGCGAACGCGCTTTTCCTGCGCGGCTTCGACCAGGAAATTCTGGCGGAGATGAAGGGCATCGCCGAAGGAGCGTCCGATGCCGGCGCCAAATGGAATGACCGCCGCATCGATCTGATCGACATGGTCGTGGCGAACACCGTGGTGGAACTCGGTGAACTGGCCGGCGCGTTGCCCGTGACACCCACGGGTCTCGAGGGATTGCACCTGGAATCGCCGGTCTACTTCGACCGCAGACGCGATGTTTCCATCGTGGAGCGTTGCAGCGCTTTCGCCGCTAATGGCAAAGCTACCCGCGACGGCCGTATGATCATTGGACACATCACCATGTGGCCGCTCACGCTGGCCGAACAGACCAACGTGATGCTGGATATCCAACCCACCTCAGGCCATCGGCTGCTGATGCAGAGTTATCCGGGCGGCATCGAAAGCGGAACGGACTGGTACCAGAACGACGCGGGCATTGTGCTGACCGAAACCACCATTCGCCAAAGCCCCTTCAACATGGAAGGAACGCCGATCGCGTATCGTGCGCGCAAAGCAATTCAATACGGCGACAGCATCGACAAAGTGGTGGAGTATTTGAGCACGCGCAACAACGGCCTCTACACCAACGAGTGGCTGATCGGCGATTCGAAGAACAACGAAATCGCGATGTACGAGCTGGGTACTTACAAGAGCCGGCTTTATCGCAGCACCAAGAATGACTGGTTCGGTGGCACCGAAGGTTTTTATTGGGGTGACAACAATACGAAGGATCTCGGGATGCGGCTGGAATACCAGCCCGATCCTAAAGGCGAGCCGGTGCATGTGCCGTACGTGCCCGGCTCTCGCGATTTGAAGTGGGAGGAGCTGTATCGCGAGTACAGCGGCAAGATCGATGAACAATTCGCGTTCCTTGCGTTTCGCACGCCGCCGCTGGTAACGGCCAGCTCGATGGATGCCAAGGTGACCACCGCCGACATGGCATCGCGCATGATGGTGTGGGCCGTTTTCGGAAAGCCGAATCAACGCGAGTGGGTGCCCTCCACCTGGTCCAAAGAGCAGTATCCGAAGAACGACGGACTCTATTCCTCGGGTTACCGCCTGATCTCGGCACAGCCGTCCGAATCGCTCAAAACAGCGATCGTGGAAAATGAACTGGCTCGGACGGCGTCGAAGTCCGAACCAGAGAAGGCGGAAAAGAAAAACACCCAGTATAAAGACCGCTTGTGGAAGGGCTGGGTGCTACCGGCGTCTGAAGCCGACGATTGGTTCACCGCTGGTTCGGCCGCCTACTATCGTGATCTCCAGTCCGACGACTTGGCGAAGGCCATCGCCGCGCATTGGGCCGCGTATCGATCGGCCAGCATCGCCGAGCCGAATGCGATGAACAAGTTCGCCGCGGAAACGCACCGCGGTGCGTTGTTGCTGGATCAGATGCGGCGCGATTTGGGCGACGATCGCTTCTTCAAATTGATGACCGATTTCTTTGCCGCCCACACTACGCAGACCATCACTGGACAATCGTTCCTGGATGCCGCGGGAGTTAAAGTAGCGTTGCCGGAAGATCCCGGCGGCGCGGTTTATCTGGCTTCCGACATCGGCCGGCATCTTGCCACTGCGATCATCGTGTATGGAACCGTAACGGACGCGGGAGCGAATCGATACGCTGCCGAGCAGCTTCAGAAGCACTATTTGGATTCGTTCGAAAGCGCGGTCCAGGTTCGGAAGGATTTCGAAGTTTCGGACGACGACTTGCGCAGCCACGATGTGATCTTCGTGGGACGTGCCGAGACCAACTCCGCGCTCGCGGCATGGAAGGGGAAGATCGGCATCGAGTCCGATGGCGGCTCATTCCGCATTGCCGGCAAAGATCACGCTTCAGAAACCGAAGCGATAGCTTTTGCGGCAACCAATCCGCTTGACCGGCATCATATGGTTCTGGTTCTGGCCGGAAACAACGCGCTCGAAACCGTCCATCTGGCCGGTGCCTCGCTGAATCGCACGGAGTACACTATCTACGATTCCGCGAAAGAAACCAGCTCCGGATTCAGATAGTGTTCGCGTGTTATACTCAGCGAAGTTCTTTCACAATTAGTCAGCGAGGGATGCTCGGGAAGGCGGTGTAATTCCGCCACTGCCCCGCAACTGTAAGCGGCGTGTATTAGGGCCGACGCGATCACTGCGAAAGCGGGAAGATCGCTTCTTGAAAAGGCCAGCCGTAAGTCAGGAGACCGGTTCCTCGCTCAGAAACTAAATCACGTTTTCGAGGGAGAAACGTAGCATGCGAACATTCATTCTTCTGACTTTGTCGCTCGCGGTTTGCGCGGGCGAAACCTCCAACATTCACGGCACCATACTCGATCCTTCCGGCTGGCCCGTAGAGGGCGCGCGCATTACCTGCGGAAGCCAATCGGTCTACAGCAACGCGGAAGGCCGATTCAGTCTCGCAGGTTTAGACAAGTGCGATGCCAGCATCGAGAAACCCGGCTTCAAGCCCCAAACCTCACCGCTCACCGCGCAAACGGAGAGCAAGATCACCCTAGTTGTGGCGGGACCGGTGGAAACAGTAATAGTTTCCGCGACGCGCAACGAGACCACGCCCGAACAAGCGGCCGTCGCGGCCAATGTGATCACCGAACAGCGGATGCAGGATCTCGGATATCCGATGTTGTCCGACATATTTCGTGACATTCCCGGAGTGCAGGTTTCCCGATACGGACCGCCCGGAGCGCTCGCGTCGCTTTACACGCGTGGTTCGGAGAGCACTGCAACGCTGGTCCTGGTGGATGGCGTGCCGCTCAACGATCCGGGCGGTGAACTGCATCTGGAGCACCTAACTTCCGAAGGCATCGAGCGCGTGGAAGCAGTGCGCGGCCCACAAAGCTCGCTGTTCGGAGCCGAGGCGGACGGGGGCGTGATCCAGATTTTCACCAAACACGGCAACCCGGAGGACGACGTGCCGCATGGCTCCGTCTATTATGAACGCGGGAATTTCCAAACCGACCGTTGGATAGCCAACTTGACCGGCGGTTTCGACGGGCGCCTGGATTACGCACTGAGCGCTTCCGGATTTCACACTGTCGGAGAATTTCAAAATCAATACGACCGCGACAATACCGGAACGGCCAATATCGGCTATAAGCTCTCAAACTCCACTGAGCTTAGGGGCGTCTTCCGCATCTATGATGACCACGTCGGTGTTCCCGGACAAGTGGCCTACGGAATCGACGATCCCATCCCTAGCGAGGAAACACGCAACGAAACGGTCTCGCTCAGATTGGATGACAGCCGTGGCTCGAATTTCAGGCAGCGCGTCACTTTCGGATTCAACAAACTGCGCGATCGTTATAACGACGACGAGCCGTTCGGGGAGCAGCCTCTCGCAGCTCTCGTGCGCAACGTGGGTGGTGATGTACCGCGAGTATATTTTGTCACGCTGTTGAATCCGGCGATGCTGCCCACGCCGAGCCAGATTCCACCAGGGCTGACGCTAGTGACCAGCGACGCGTTCTTCGGCCCATCCGACTCGCTGAATCTGACCGAGCGAAAAATCGCTGGCTATCAAGGAACGCTTTCTTATCCCGGCGGCGCTTTGGTATTCGGCTACGATTATCAGAACCAAAGCGGCTATCTTTCCGGCACTAACGCCTCGCGCAACAATAACGGCTTCTTCGCGAACCTGCAGCAGAGCCTCGGCAAACGAATTTATCTGAGCGGCGGCGCACGCGTGGAACACAGCAGCGCGTTCGGAACCATCGGTACGGGACGCGGCGGCGCGAGCTTCCTCTTGTTTCACGAGCACGGTCCGCTGTCATCCATGTTCTTTCGCCTGAGCGCTGGACGCGGCGTCACGGAACCGAGTTTGCTCGAAAACTACGCCCTGAACCCTTACTACTACGGCAACCCCGCATTGCGTCCCGCCGTGACGAACAGTTCAGAAGCAGCACTGGTGGCGGAATGGTTCGGGCGTCGCATTCGCACGGAGGTTGCGGGCTTCCGCAATTCGTTTCATAACCTGATCGCGTTTGTCGTCGACACTTGGCAAAACGTGGAGGCAAGTTATGCGCACGGCGTGGAAACCTCCGTCCAGGCACGCTTGCCGGCGAACATTCTCATCATGGGCGCCTACATGTGGCTGGATACGCGCATTACGAGCTCGGCATCGCCTGAGTCTTCCACCACCGGCATCGGCGAAGAATTGGTGCACCGGCCGCGCAACTCCGGATCGGTCTCGTTCGCCATGACTCCGCGCCGTTGGTCGTTCGTAGTAGGCGGACGGTTCGTGGGCGAGTTCCAGGACTCCGACTTCACTTTCGGCGTAACGCGCAATCCCGGCTATCAGTTCGTCTACGCCGCCGCTTCTTACAAAGCCACCAAGCACGTAACGCCAGTGCTGCGCGTCGACAACCTGCTCAATCAGCGATATGAAGAAGTGCTGGGATACCAGGCCTTGTCGCGGAGCATCATCGGGGGTGTGCGAATTGGTTTCTAGGCCGCAGATGAACGCGGATGGACGCGGATAAAAAAGCGCGACTCTTGTTATCTGCGTGTATCTGCGTTCATCCGCGGCTATAATAATCAGATGTCCTCCGCGCCACAAACGAAGGCCCCGTCGCCTGCCATCATTTTTGAGACTTTGAACGCTCATGTACGCACTGCCGCGTTGCGGGGCGCCATTGAGTTGGATCTCTTTACCGCCATCGCGGAAGGAAACACTTCCGTCGACGCGATCGCCAAGCGCATTCACGCTTCCCCGAAAGGTACACGCGTGCTGTGCGATTACCTAACCATCGACGGCCTGCTAACGAAACAAGATCACATTTACGGCCTGACTGCCGAATCAGCCGCTTTCCTGAACCGGCATTCGCCCGCCTACATGGGTACCGTTGCCCGCTTCCTGGGCGTTCCGCAATTGACCGCGAACTTCCACGACCTCGCAGCCGTGGTCCGCAAAGGCGGCACTCTGACTGAAGAGGGCACGCTTGAAGTGGAGAATCCGATTTGGGTGGAATTCGCTCATTCCATGGCTCCGATGATGCGGATGCCCGCGGAACTGATCGCAAAGATCGTCACCGCCGAGATTCCGGGCGAGTGCAAAATTCTGGATATCGCCGCCGGGCACGGGCTCTTCGGCATCGCGGTGGCGACGCACAATCCGAAAGCGCATATATCGGCGCAGGACTGGGCTCCCGTATTGGCGGTGGCCGAGGAGAACGCCGAAAAGGCCGACGTGGCAGCCCGCCATTCCAAGATTCCAGGCAGCGCGTTCGATGTCGATTTCGGAAGCGGCTACAACGCTGTGTTGATCACCAACTTCCTGCACCATTTCGATATTCCGACCAACGAGACGCTGCTTCGGAAAGTGCACGCCGCCATGGCTCCCGGCGGCATGGTGGTGACGTTTGAGTTCATTCCGAACGAGGATCGCATTTCGCCTCCTATGGATGCCAGCTTCAGCATGATGATGCTGGGCAGCACGCCGCATGGCGACGCCTACACGTTCTCCGAATACGATCGAATGTTTCGCAATGCCGGCTTCGCGCGCAACGAAATGCGCGAGCTATCTCCGACGCCCCAGCGCGTAATCGTATCCTACAAGTAGGTTGATCAATAAACTCGTCGTCGAAAACCTGAAGCACCGGCCGGTGCGAACCACGCTGAGCATCGTCGCCATTAGCATTCAGGTCACTATGGTGCTCACGCTGGTTGGCCTCAGTAAGGGAATGCTGGACGAGCAAGCCCGGCGCGCGCGAGGCGTGGGAGCCGACATTATTATCCGCGCCCCCTCAAGTTCGGTCATCAACACCTCCTTGAACATGCCCGCCGGGATTGTCGCGTTCATCGCTAAGAACGAGCCCCACGTCGCGGCAGCCACTGGAGTGCTTCAGCAAGGAACTGATCTACTAAATTACGTGACCGGCGTCGACCTGGAGGAATTCGACAAGCTCAATGGCGGGTTCCGGTTCGTGGCAGGCGGCCCATTCCAGGGGCCCAATGATGTTCTCGTGGATAGCTACTACGCCGCCCAGCACAAATATCACGTGGGCGATACGGTGACCGGGATTGTAAATCGCTCTTGGCGGCTTGCGGGAATCTATGAGCCCGGCATGCTGGCACGCCTGGTGTTGCCGCTCAAGACCCTCCAGGAAATAACAGCCAACAGCGGCAAAGTGACCATGATCTACGTAAAATTGGACGATCCCGCCATAACCGACGAAGTAATTGCCGAGCTCAAACAGAAGTTGAAGGATTACCAGATTCGCTCGATGCAGGAGTACACCGAACTGTTTTCGGTAAATAGCGTTCCCATGCTGAAGGAGTTCATCTACGTGGTGATCGCTTTAGGAGTGCTGGTGGGATTCCTCGTGGTTTTCCTCTCCATGTACACGGCGGTGCTGGAGCGCACGCGCGAGATCGGCGTGTTGAAAGCGCTGGGCGCGTCGCCGGGCTACGTTCTCAACATTCTTCTGCGCGAGACCGTGCTTTTGGCCGTCGCCGGATCGATACTAGGGATACTGCTCTCTTACGTCACTCGATTCACGATTAATGACGTTATCCATGGTTCGCTGATCCAATCCATCGTTTACATTTGGTGGTTGATAGCCGCAGCCATCGCAATAGTGGGTGCGATGCTCGGCGCCATCTACCCTGGTTTCAAGGCGGCTCGCCAGGACGCCATCGAGGCCCTTGCCTATGAGTGACGCGCCCATCATCTCCATTCGCGATCTTCGCAAGACTTATCACGTCGGCGAAGTGGACGTGCATGCCCTGCGGGGAGTCGACCTGGACGTCCAGCGCGGAGAATTTGTGTCGATTGTTGGACCATCGGGTTCCGGAAAATCCACTTTGTTTCACATTATCGGGGGATTGACGCCGCCCACCGCCGGAAGCATCCTACTCGACGGTCACGATCTGCTGGGTTTGACGGACGCCCAGCGCACTGAACTGCGCAAAACCACAGTTGGGTTCGTTTTTCAAAAATACAACCTGCTGCCCACGTTGACGGCGCGCGATAACATCGAGATCGCGCGGCATATTGCCCACAAGAACGGACCGCTGGACCCGAAGTTTGGCGATGTCTTAAAGCTGCTGGGTCTCACTGGCCGTCTGGACCATAAACCCCGCGCGCTCTCGGGCGGCGAGCAGCAGCGGGTAGCGATTGCGCGCGCCATTGTGAATCATCCGGCCATCTTATTGGCGGACGAACCCACCGGCAACCTCGACACCGAGAACTCCACCGCCGTGCTGGGGTTATTGCGCGATCTGAATCAGCGGCTGGGCCAAACTGTCCTGATGATCACGCACAATCCCGAGGCTGCGGCGTATGGGCACCGGACGGTCCGGATGCGAGATGGCCGCATTGAGTGAGATGACGCGCCGGTCTGTTAGCATGGGAATTCCATGCGAGATGTCATAATCATCGGGTCGGGCTGCGCCGGGAACACGGCCGCAATCTATGCGGCGCGCGCCAATTTGAAACCGCTTGTGATTGCAGGCCATGAACCGGGCGGGCAGCTTTCGCTTACTACCCTGGTCGAGAATTTCCCGGGTTTCCCGGAAGGTATCGACGGCCCAACCCTGGTGGAGAATATCAAGAAACAGGCGGAGCACTTCGGCGCCGAATATATCCATGGGACCGTGGTAGAAGCCGATTTGTCCTCGCGGCCATTCCGTCTGAAAGTGGATAGTGAGTGGCAAGAAGCGCGGACGTTGATCATTGCCTCCGGCGCTTCCGCGCGCTGGTTGAACTTGCCGAACGAACAGAAACTGATCGGCCACGGTGTGAGCTCCTGCGCCACCTGCGACGGGTTCTTTTATCGTGGTAAGAAGATTATGGTGGTGGGCGGCGGCGATTCCGCCATGGAAGAGGCCAATTTCCTGACACGATTCGGCGAAGAAGTTGCGCTTGTTCACCGGCGCGAAGCCTTTCGCTGCTCCAAAATCATGCTGGAGCGCGCCCGCAAGAATCCGAAGATCCAATTCCTCACCAACACCGTGGTGGACGATATCTACGATGCCGGCCAACACATCGTCAGTTCGGTGAAGCTCCGCAATTTGAAAACCGATGAGACCTGGATTCGCGACGTGGACGGATTCTTCGTGGCCATTGGCCACATCCCCAACACCAAGCCATTCGAAGGTCAGATTGAGCTTGACCCGGACGGCTACATCATCTCGAAGGGCGGCGCGCGCACCAGCGTGACGGGTGTGTTTCATGCCGGCGACGTCCAGGATCGCAGCTATCGCCAAGCCGTCACCGCGGCCGGCGCCGGATGCATGGCCGCCATCGAGGTGGAGAGGTTCCTCGAAGCCGAAGGGCACTAGCTATCATCGGGTGCGCGGTTAGACCGCCGCTTCCAGCTAAATTTCCGGATAGAATTCGAAGAAGGCATCCAGCGATTGCATCAATTGCTTGCGGATCTGGTCCTCGCCGCCCTCAATCAGATGCATGCTGACGTGCACTTTCTTGCCATTCTTCAACGTAATTTCCGAATCCTTCACCTCTTCCAATTCATCTGCTGGAAGAAGGCGCATGCCGTAGATGAGCGCCAATTTGGCCATGCTTCATTCTACCCGTCCAACGCGAGCGTCAATCAGCGGTAAAATGGAGGAACAAACCAAGCCGCTTAAGCGTATCTATCCGCAAGCGGTGGTGTCGGCGAAACATGAAATCGGCAGCCGAGTCGAGTGAACGGGACGCCCACAATACCAGTTCGTCTGCCGGCGAGCTGACGCCGGAACTTGTCCGCGCGACTCTGGACAAAATCCTCTCCAGTTCTGGTTTCGCCAACGCCGAGCGCTTGACGCGCTTCCTCCGTTACACGGTGGAAGAAACGCTCAACGGGCAAACCGACAAGCTGAAAGAATCGCTGCTGGGAATCGACGTCTTCGGACGAAAACCTACCTATGATCCGCGCGTGGATGCGGTAGTCCGCACTGAAGCGGTGAAGCTGCGGGCCCGGCTTCGCGATTATTACGAATCGGAGGGCCGTGAAGATGAGATCATCATCGATCTGCCCAAGGGCGGTTACATTCCCGCGTTTCGTTTTCGTGAGAAAGAGCCTGCGGAACCGGCCACGCCGGTGCAGGTTGAGGTTCACAAGACTCACGAATGGAAGACGATGAATGCGTTCGCAACTTTACTGGTTCTAGCAGTGCTCGCGGCTTCGATCTATCTCTTCGTCCGGGCAAAAGCGCGCACTGCGGACGCTCGACCCGCCGAGTTGTCTTCCATCGCGGTGTTGCCCTTCGCGGACTTGAGTCCCGACAAAGATCAGGAGTATTTCTGCGACGGCATGACCGAAGAGATCATCGACGCCCTTTCCAAGATCGGCGGCATCCGCGTGGTGGCGCGAACGTCATCGTTCGCCTTCAAGGGCAAGCAGCAGGACATCCGGGAGATTGGGAAGAAGTTGAACGTCGCCGCCGTGCTGGAGGGTAGTGTGCGCAAGGACGGCAACCGCCTGCGAGTGACCGCGCAGTTGAACAGCGTGGCGGACGGTTACCATCTGTGGTCGGAAACGTATGAGCGCGAGTTGAAGGACGTGTTCACGGTTCAAGACGAGATTTCCCGCGCCATTGTGAACACGCTGCAGTTGAAGCTCTCGAAAAGCGGAGTACAGCCGAACTCATCGCCCGAGAATGTCGAGACATACGAGCTCTACTTGCAGGGCCGCTACCACTGGAGCCGCTGGAGGACCGAGGGCGCCGAACAAGCCATTCACTATTTTGAAGCGGCCATCCAGAAAGATCCCAACTATGCGCCGGCCTACGCGGGTGTCGCCTATTCGTATTGCTGGTTAGGATTCTTCGGCGCCCTGCCACCGAACGAGGCCATGCCGAAGGCCAGACAGGCTGCTGAAAAGGCTCTCTCGCTGAATGATTCGCTCGCCGCGGCCCACACGGCGCTCGCTTACGTGAAGGCGCTCTATGACTTCGATTGGCCGGTGGCGGAGCGTGAGTTCAAGCGCGCCATTGAACTCAACGCCGGGGATGCGGATGCGCATTTTGGCTATGGCATCGCGTATCTTGCGCCGCAAGGACGCATGGACGATGAGGTGCGTGAAATGCAGATCGCGCGCGATTTGGACCCGCTTTCACCCGTCCAGGCCAATTATCTTGGCTTAGCTTATCAATTTGTTGGTAGACGGGCGGACGCCATCGCCCAGTATAAGAAGGCCCTCGATTTGGATCCTAACTTCGTGGAGGCGCGCTTGCACCTGGCCAACGCCTACCTCGAGCCGGGGAGGTTCAAGGATTTTTACGCGGAGCTCGACCGTGCACAAGCCATATGGGCCGACAGCAGGATCGACCCGACGCGTGCATTCGGGCTGGCCCTGGAAGGCCGTAAGGCGGAAGCGATCGAGTTGCTCCACAAGTGCGAGAAGCCCGGGCCGGGCGTATTCGTGCAGTCGACGTATATCGCCAATGTGTACGCAGTTCTCGGCGACAAAGAGCAAATGTACACGTGGCTCGACAAGGCTTATGCCGACCGCGACGGCATGTTGGTCTATGCGAACAAGCAGGGCTGTTACCGGCCCTACCGGTCTGAGCCGCGTTTCCTGGCCTTGGAGCGAAAATTGGGAGTGCCCGCGGCGCAGTAGCTTCGCCGATCCGGCTATGTAGCCAAACGCGACAGGCGTGTCTACAATTCCAACACTCATAAGATTGGCGTTCCATGCTTCCTGTAGAAAAACTCTACAGAAGTGTCCTACATCGAGCCGCTAATTAATAGAAAACAGGATAGTTATATTCGGTCACCCGATTGCCCCATTGAGTATCGGAGGTGACTTATGATTTGGATGTCGCTGGTTATCCTGACATTCTTCTCCGGCGTGCTGGTGGACTATCTGCTTCAGCGAAGCCGGGTGAAGATCGCAGTTATCGAGGCCACGCCGGTCCGCGCTGCGCCTGCAATCGAGGCGGAACTATCGCCCAGGTACATGGAAGGTTTTTTGGTCCCGGAGGGAATCCGGTATCATCCTGGTCACATGTGGTTGAAGCGCGAATGGCGGAACTCAGCTCGCGTTGGAGCTGACGAATTTGCAGCTAAGCTGGCGGGGAATATAGACAAAATCGATTTACCCAAGCCCGGTCAATGGTTCCGGCAGGGGCAAACGTTATTGAAACTTCACCGCAACGGTGAAACCGCAACCATGATTTCTCCCATTGAGGGCGAAGTAGTCGAAGTAAACCGCGAGGTGCTGAACAACCCATCGCTTCTTCGCAGCGATCCCTATGGCAAGGGCTGGTTGGTTAGCGTACGCGTCTACGACGAACTGAGTCCTTGGCGCAATCTGTTGCCAATTAACCTGGTAACCCATTGGATGAAGGACGCAGTTACGCGCCTGTACGCGAAGCAGCCTGCGCTGGTTCCCGTGGCCGCCGATGGCGGCAGGCCCGTGGAGGATCTCCTCAGCGGTGTCCCGGGCGCGGAATGGCAAAAGACCACGGCGGAATTCTTCCTGCCGTGATTGGATCGAAGATTGCACGTAAACTGGATACTCTTGTGCCGGCCTGTAATTAACCTACTGTGCCAGAGGAAGATCGGCTCGGGATTGGAGTGGCCGATCTCCCCGGCGTGGGTTAGGAGAGCCACTTATGAGGCGCCTGAAGCGGGGAATCGCCACTAAACTAGGGCTGTGCCTGGTGGTGAGCACAGCCACGATCTTCGGAGTGTACGGGTACTGGAGCCTGCAACTGCAGCGTCGCGGGTCCGAGGAGTTGATCTTGCAGGGCGCCGACCAAGTCAGCGATCTCATCAAGAACAGCACCCGGTACCAGATGCTGGAAAACGATCGAGAAGGGCTTTATCAGACCATCCGAAGCATCGCGCGCGAACCCGGGATTGAACGGCTCCGGATACTCAATAACGAAGGTCGCGCCATGTTCTCTACAGATCCAAGGGACCTGGGGTGCGTGGTAGACAAGAGCGCGCCTGGATGTTGTATTTGTCATTCCGAGGCCAACGCTGCGGGGATGCTCAACCAAAGGGGTCGAGTAAGCATCTTTACGAACGCTCAGGGAAAGCGCGTCATGGCCGCTCTGCGGCCGATCGAGAATGAAGCATCTTGTTCGAACGCTGCTTGCCATGCCCATCCGGCGTCGCAAAAGGTTCTCGGCGTGGTGGACGCGCAGTTGAAGCTGGACGAAGCGGACGCGCTGGCCGCCAAGCTTCAGGCGCTGCTGGGTCGTTTCATGATGGCGGCCGTAGTGCTGTTATGCCTGGTGAGCGGCGCATTTGTATGGGCGGTCTTGTACCGGCCAATCCAGGATCTTATCAAAGGCACCAGCCGCGTGGCCGGAGGGGACTTGGGTTACCGGTTGACCATCCGGTCGCAGGACGAACTCGGCGACGTGGCCGAATCCTTCAATAAGATGACAGCCGACCTGGCCGAGGCCCGCGGCCGATTGCTGGAGCAGACTCAAAGCGCTCTGGCGCGAGGCGAGCAAATGGCCTCGCTCGGCAAACTGGCCGCAACGGTAGCGCACGAAGTCAACAATCCGCTGTTTGGTATTCTCACTTTCGCGCGGTTGTGCTGGAAGGCGGTGGCTGAATCCTCCATCGATGAGGAGTTGCGGAAGCCTCTGCTGGAGCAACTCGATGTCATCACGGTGGAGAGCCGCCGTTGCGGGGAGATCATGCGCAACCTGCTCACATTCGCCCGGCAGGCGCCGCTCCACCGCGGACTGAACGATCTGAATGAGTTGGTCACACGGGCCGAGCGGCTGATGCGTCACCAGTTCGAAATCCAGGGTGTGGAGGTGGAAACGCACCTCGCGCCCGATCTACCGTCTGTGGAATGTGATGCGGGACAGATCCAGCAAGTGATTCTAGTGCTGCTGGTGAATGCGTCCGAAGCGATGCCCA
>PMOK01000224.1:20794-25228 GCA_003162425.1 Bryobacterales bacterium
CCGGTCCAGCAGAAAGTGCAGTTGGTGGAAACCGAGGCCATCGCATATGGGCATCCCAACTAAAGGCAGAATTCTGATCGTAGATGATGAATTGGTGGTGCGCGAGTCACTGCTGCGTTGGTTCAAGGCGGAGGGTTACGAGTCCTACGCGGCGGCCAGCGCGCGCGAGGCGCTGGAAGTGGCTGACCACAACTGGGACCTGGCGCTGGTGGACATCAAGATGCCCGGCATGGATGGCCTCGAATTGCAGGAGCGCCTGAAAGAGGCCGATCCCGATTTGGTCATCATCATTATGACCGGCTACGCCAGTGTGGAAACCGCTGTGCAGGCGCTGAAGCATGGCGCTTACGACTACCTGGCGAAACCAGTGGATCCGGACGCGCTGGTCCATATGGTTCAGAAGGCGCTGGAGCACCGGCGTACGCGGCGCGACGTTGCGAGGCTGCAGGAAACGCTCAGCGCGGTCTTCCCCAATTCCACTCTGGTGGCCAAAAGTCCGGGCATGAAGTCGGTGTTGGATATGATCGAGGTGGTCGCTCCCAGTGACGCGACCGTGCTGATCACGGGGGAAAGCGGCACCGGCAAGGAGGTGGTGGCACGCGCGATTCATGCCGGCAGCCCGCGGCATTTAATGCCCCTGGTGACCATCCACTGCGGGGCGCTGTCGGAGACCCTGCTAGAAAGCGAACTGTTTGGCCATGAACGCGGTGCGTTTACGGGCGCGCAGTTCCGCAAGAAGGGCAAGTTCGAGGTGGCTGATGGCGGCACGGTATTCCTGGATGAGATCGGCGACATCAGCCTGAAAACCCAGTCCGATCTGATGCGCGTGCTGCAGGAGAAAGAGATTGTACGGGTCGGGAGCACGCAACCCTTCCACGTGGATTTCCGGTGTATCGCAGCCACCAACAAGGATCTGGAGCCGCTGATTGAGGCACACACTTTCCGGTCGGATCTTTATTACCGCCTGAAAGTTGTAAGCTTGCACCTGCCTCCGCTGCGGGAGCGGCGCGAAGATATTCCGCCGCTGGTGGACAGTTTCATTCGCAAGTTCAGCACCGCTATGAACCGGCCCGAGATTCCTCGAGTCGCACCGGAAGCGATGGATTTGCTATTGCGTCATGACTGGCCCGGAAACGTTCGGGAGCTGGAGAACGCGGTAGAACGGGCGCTGGTGGTGGGGCGCGGCCCGGAAGTCAAGCTGGCCGATTTCTCCTTCCCTTGGCAATCCGCCGGCACTCCCAACGGGCGCACGCTCGAGAACGTGGAGCGCAGCCATATCGAACAAATTTGGAGCGAGTCCGGAGGCAATCACTCGCAGGCTGCGCGGATTCTTGGGATTGATCGCACCACGTTGTACAAAAAACTGAAACGTTACGGCCTGGAGGGATGACTGGGGTGTGATGATAGAGCTGGTCGCGGTAGGCGAAGCCGTACAGCCTCGCCGGCTGAATGCGCTGGCGTTGGAACTAGCCCGCATCTTCAAGGTCCCCTGTCAGGTGCGAGCGGGCGTGATCGATCCAGCACCGGCTCGCGATGACATCCGCCAGCAGTATCGCTCCACCACGATTCTGGACAGCCTGCGTTTGCTGAACCTGCCCAATCGCACTCGCGTGCTGGGCGTCGCGGCGGTAGATTTGTTTGTGCCCATTTTTACCTTCGTATTCGGCGAGGCGGAAGTGGATGGACACTGCGCCCTGGCTTCTACGTACCGTCTGGAGGAAGAGCGGTACGGGCTTCCGGCAAATGAAGAAAAGCTGCGCGAGCGGTTGACTAAAGAGGCGGTTCACGAGCTGGGTCACACGTACGGGCTGCGGCATTGCGACGACTGGCAGTGCGTGATGGCGTCCAGCCACTCGGTGGAACTGGTGGACGTCAAGAAAGCGGAGTTTTGCGAAGAGTGTGCGGCAGTGGTGCGGGAGTCCACTCGAGTTTGAGAGCAGCAGGCGCGAGTGCACGACGCCGCTTAGTGTTGTGAAGGAACGAAACCCAATGCCGCCACGCGGCCCGCACCAAACAAAGCGGTCATGTCGTTAGTAATCACGCGAACCGGAACGTTCGACAGCAATGATTGAAAGCGGCCCTTCGCCGTGAATGCCTTCATGAATGTTCCGTCTTTGAGTTTCGCGATAATCTTCGGCGCAATACCACCGCCGATGAATGCGCCGGCCGTCGCCACCACTTTCAACGTCAGGTTGCCCGCCTCCGCGCCGTAGATGGAGACGAAGATATCCAGAGCTTGAACCGCAATGCCGGCGCTCGCTGCCAGCCCTGACTTCGCGATCGCAGCCGATGGATCGCCGTTCTTAATTTCGCCGGCCAGCCAACTGGGTTCCTCGGCGCGCTTGATGTCGCGCAGAAATTCGTAAATGTTATGCAGCGGTGCCAGCGACTACCTGCCGATAGCATATGTTCATGCTTATTACCGTTATCAGGAGTACTCGGTCTATGCTCGGTGTAATCCCACTGGAATCTGCGATACCACGGAGGCGCCGGGTGGGGCGAGCTTTCCATATATACTGGCGAAGGTGGCGTATATCATTTCGTTCAAAATACAAAATAATGTGTGGACGTTGATCGCGGAGTGCGGGACGAGGTCTAATCTCCGAATGGTCTCGATTGTCAGAGGTCGCTTGCCCGCGAGGAGCCTGCCCGCCGTCGGGCAGGTCGGCGGGCATTTGAAGGAACATGGATCTAGATCTTGAGTCGTTTGTTGAGAGGCTCAATGCCGGCGAACCAATTCCAGAAGTCAAACCGGAGTATCTTCGTGCTGCTTTGTCGGTTCTGTCCGATTCGCGCGCAATTCTCGACAGGGCTGAACTCTTGGGAACTCTTGCTGGGCTGAGCCGGCCGACCATTGGTATCCTCTTCGGGGACCGCGCGTTGAGCTGCATGCCAAGTACGGAGGTGCTTCCAGCGGTACTTCGAGCGGCGCTTGCAAGTGTCATCTTGCACCTCCCACGAACCCACGAAGAGCGGCCAGATCCCGTTGGGATGATTTCATTGTTCGGATGCTAGCGGAAATACCGCTCGTAGCAGCAGAATTGAAAGATCCGGAGGCTATTCTCAAGCGCATAGAGGAGATGGCACGTGGAAAGAGTTTCGATAAGGAGGTCTGAATCGAGGGTTATACGCTCTTTGGGAAGCGAGCGCACATAGGCCGCAACGCGTGGCCGCCACAGGGTGAAAAAGCCAGCAGAATACGAGAGCGAATTGAGCTTGTTTTTGATGTTCCACGTTCGCGGGGCCGTCAGGAAGCGATGGCCAATGCGGCCACACGCCCGGCGCCAAACAAAGCCGTCATGTCATTGGTTATGACACGCACCGGAACGTTGCACAGCAGCGAATGAAAGCGCCCCTTCGCCGTGAATGCCTTCATGAATGTTCCCTCTTTGAGTTTCGCGATAATCTTCGGCGCAATACCACCGCCGATGAATGCGCCGGCTGTGGCCACCACTTTCAACGTCAGGTTGCCCGCCTCCGCGCCGTAAATGGAAACGAAGATATCCAGAGCTTGAACCGCGATAGCGGCGCTCGCTGCCAGCCCGGATTTCGCGATCGCAGCCGATGGATCGCCGTTCTTGATTTCGCCGGCCAGCCAACTAGGCTCCTCGGCGCGCTTGGTGTCTCGCAGAAATTCGTAAATGTTATGCAGTCCAGGCCCAGAAAGCACACGCTCGTAGCTGACATGCTCGAAGCGGCCGAAAAGATAACGCAGTAGATCGACTTGGATTTCGTTGGTGGGCGCGAAATCGCAATGCCCGCCCTCGGAGGGAAATGGCCGGAACCCTCCTCCAGCTTCGGCCAACAGGCCTGCTTCGCCCAATCCCGTGCCGGCGGAAATCAATACGCGGTTCCCGGTGGGGCTGGGCGTCCCTTGATTCAGCACGACGAAGTCGGATTCCTGAAGCAGGACGATGCCGTGCGCATTGGCGAACAGGTCGTTGATCAGATCCACTCGATCCAGACTTAACTCTTGGGCCAGATGCCGCGAATCCACCACCCAAGGCAGGTTGGTGGTTTCCACGCGGCCATCCACCACCGCGCCCGGCAATCCAAACGCGGCCGCTTGAACGGTTTGATTGTGTTTGGCCAAATATTTCCGAACAATTTCCGGCAATCCGCTGAACTGCGGACTTGGAAACACTTCGATATCCAGCGGATTCAGGCGATCGGGGGTCCCATCGAATAAAGCCAGCCGGGTATTGGTGCCGCCGATATCGCCGGCCAGTATCATTCGCAAAGGCTCCAGTGGCGGCGATCTTTCGAGAGCAGTTCCTCGGCTTCGGGCGGTCCCCAGGTGCCGGCGCCGTAATTGGGGAAGCGGCGTGGCGGCAACGCTTCCCAGACATCCAGGATGGGAGCCACCACGTGCCAGGCGGCTTCCACCATGTCGGAACGCTGGAACAGCGTGGCGTCGCCGAGCATGCAATCGTA
>PMOK01000224.1:25249-79477 GCA_003162425.1 Bryobacterales bacterium
GGAATCTTGGCGCCGAAGCTGAGCGAGATGCCTTCGTCGGGTTGGAGATGCAGCACCAGGCGATTGGGCTCCAGCCGGTCCACCGCGGTCCGGCGGAACAACATAAAAGGCGCACGCTTGAACTGGATCGAAATTTCGGTGGCGCGCTTGGGCAAGGATTTGCCGGTGCGCAGGTAGAATGGCACATCCGCCCAGCGCCAATTATCGATGAACAGTTTCATCGCGACGAAGGTCTCAGTGCGGGAATCGGGCGCCACCATGGGCTCGGAGCGATAAGGCGCTATCTTGGCGCCCTTCACCAGGCCCTCGCCGTATTGGCCTCGGACGGTGCGGGTCAGCACCTCTTCGTCCGTCATGGGCGTCAGAGCTTTCAAAATTTTGGCCTGCTCGTCGCGAACTACGTCAGCGTCGAAGGAGACGGGCGGCTCCATGGCGGTGAGCGAGATGAGCTGGAAAATGTGGTTGGGCACCATGTCGCGCAGCGTTCCGGCCTTGTCGTAGTACATGCCGCGCTGCTCTACCCCAACCGTTTCGGCCACCGTGATCTGGATATGGTCGATGTAACGGCGGTTCCATATTGGCTCGAAGATACCGTTTGAGAAGCGGAAGACCAAGATATTCTGAACGGTCTCTTTGCCGAGGTAGTGGTCGATGCGGTAGATCTGTTTTTCATCCAGCACCTGGCGGATCTCTTTGTTGAGAGAGCGCGCGGAATCGTAATCGCGGCCGAACGGTTTTTCGATGATCACCCGCCGCCAGCCGCGGTCTTCTTTCACCAGGCCCGCCGCACCCAACTGTTTGACCACCACCGAGAAGAAGCTGGGCGAGGTTGCCAGATAATAGAAGTAATTGCCGCGCGTGCCATGGTCTTTGTCCACCTGGGTCAGAAGCTGGTCCAATTCCTGGTAAACCTTGGGGTCGTCGAAATCGCCGGAGATGTAGTAAATGCGGCGTGCGAACCAGTGCCACAGATCGGGGTCGACCTTGGTGGTGGCGAAGTCGCCGATTTCCTTGCCGATCATGTCTCGGAACTGCTCGCTGCTCATTTCGTTCCGGGCAATCCCGACCACGGCGAATTCCTTGGAAAGCAGATTGTCCTTCGCCAGATTGTAAAGCGCGGGAATGAGTTTGCGCTTGGTGAGATCGCCGGATGCGCCAAAAATCACCATGACGCAAGGATCGCCGGGGCGGCCGGCGCCGGTGCTGGGTACTGTCACAACAGTTTCGTCTGCCACCTGCATGCTCTTAGCTCTCCTAGTCTGACGTGGCGCACGCCCCAGGCGTGCCGCGTTCACACTCGTGTGAACGCCCTGAACTCATCCAAACACGGTGTTCGCAAGAGTGCGAACACGGCACGCAAATGTGCGTGCGGTACTAACCGCCGGAGGCCCGTTCCACGTGGCCCCCGAATTTGTTGCGCATCCCTGACAGCATTTTTTCCGCAAAAGTATGTTCCTGACGCGAGCGGAAGCGCGTGAACAACGAGGACGATAACACATCGCACGGTACGGCTTCTTCGATAGCGGCCATGATGGTCCAGCGTCCCTCGCCCGAGTCCTGCACGGTCCCTGTGAATCGCGAGAGGTTGGGATCTTCGGTGAGGGCCATGGCAGTCAGATCCAGCAACCACGATCCCACCACGCTTCCACGGCGCCAAAGTTCCGCGATATCGGTAAGATCGAGGTTGTACCGATGATCCTCGGGCAACTCCTTGGAAGTGGCGTTCTTCATGATGTCGAAGCCCTCTCCGTAAGCTTGCATCAGACCATACTCGATGCCGTTATGGACCATTTTCACGAAGTGGCCGGCGCCGGACGGGCCGCAATACAGGTAGCCTTGCTCGGCGGTGCTTTTTTTGCCTTCGCGTCCGGGAGTTGGAGCGGTCTCGCCCACGCCGGGCGCGAGGGTCTTGAAGATCGGGTCCAGGCGATCGGCTGATTCCTTCGATCCACCGAGCATCATGCAGTAGCCGCGCTCGATTCCCCACACGCCGCCGCTGGTACCGACGTCCATGTAGTGCAATCCCCGTTCCTTCGTTATTTTCGAGCGGCGAATATCGTCTTTGAAATAGGAGTTGCCGCCGTCGATGATGGTGTCGCCGGGCTCCATCAGGCCGGCTAGTTTCAGAACCGTACTTTCGGTGGCGTCGCCCGAGGGCACCATCACCCAGGCCGCGCGCGGCTTGGTGAGTTTCTGGACGAAGTCCTCCATGGAGGTGGCGCCGGTGGCTCCTTCCGTTACCAGGCCGCTGACGTTGGAGGGGTTCAGGTCGAACACTACGCACTGGTGTCCGCCTCGCATTAACCGGCGCACCATGTTGGCGCCCATCCTACCCAGACCGATCATTCCGAGTTGCATAGTTGCTCCCTTTTATTAGTCCCCGTGGGGCAAGTCTCCGACTTGCCAGGTCACGCGTTATATCAACTTCGCTAAAGTTGCCAGGCCGCTTTCGACATCTTCCAAATGGACGCGCAGGGCTCGGCGGTTGCGTTCGGCCAGCACCTGGAAATCGCCGCGGGCCTGCGCCGCCTTCACCACACCGAAAGTATACTTCTGGCCGGGTACCGCAAGGTCGGCCTTATCGTTGCAGGTGACCTGGAGGAAAACGCCGGAGTTGGGGCCGCCTTTGTATGCCTGGCCGGTGGAATGCAGAAAGCGCGGGCCAAATCCGAGACAGGTTGCGACGCGTTTCTTGTCGCGCACCGCGGTACGAATATCCTGCAGCGTCTTTTCGTGCGCCTGATTCATTTCCACATAGGCCAGCAGCGCGAAATAATCTCCGGCCTTGATCCGGCCCAGGTGCGCGCGAAGATAACCGGCCAGCGTTTTATCGTTACCCGCTGCGGCTGCGAGCGCGGCCGCGTTCTTTTCATCGGTGAACAACTGAATGCCGTTCTCGGAGAGGATGGGCGATTCCGGCGGCAGCGATCCGCTCTTCTCATATTCAGTAGTGAGCTTCTTGGTTGCGATTTTGCTGGCTTCGACGTCCGGCTGATTGAAGGCGTTGATGCCGATCACGGAACCCGCCACAGCAATTGCGAATTCCCAACGGAACATTTCCTGGCCGAGATTGTATGTGTCGGTTAGCGCTATCCGAATCACCGGATGGCCGGCCTTCGCCAGTGCGTCCGCCGCGGCGTCCTGCGCCGCATCGGCGCCATTTTCCAGGCGGATGTACGCGAACACGCGATCGTTGCCGTATACTTCAGGCGCTCCCAGGCGCTCACGATCCACCGGGATAATTCCCTTGCCTTCCTTACCGCTGGATTCGGCCAGCAATTGTTCCAGCCACGCGCCGAAATCCGAAATGCCGGGGGATGTGATGAGCGTCACTTTGTCGCGGCCGCTCTTCGCCGCTAAGCCGAGGATCAGCCCCAACTGCGCGCCGGGATTCTTATCGACGGGCAGACAGGACGAGCAGGAGATGGCCATGACATCGGCCTGGTCCAGAAACTTCGGGGCGTCAATGCCCATCACGGCCGCCGGGACCATTCCGAAATCCGAGAGCGCCGAATAGCGGCCACCGATGCTCGGCACGCCGTGGAATATGTGGCGGAAGCCATCGGCTTGGGCTATCTGCTCGAATTTTGAGCCAGGATCGGTAATGGCTATGAAGCGGCTGCCGGCTTTGTCGGCGCCCACCACCTGCTTGACCCGTTCGAAGAAATACTGCTTGAAGATGTTCGGCTCGAGTGTCGAGCCGGACTTGCTGGAGACGATGAAAATCGTATTGGCAATGTCAATTTTGTTTTCGAACGCTTTCACCTGGGCGGGATCGGTGGAATCCAGCACGAATAGCTCAGGGTACCCATCGATTTTTCCGAAAGTCATTTTGAAAACTTCCGGACACAGGCTGGATCCGCCCATTCCAAGTAGCAGAGCGTTCTTGAAACCCGCAGCCTTCACATCACGGGCGACGTCGGCGAAATGTTGCTGGTTCGCGAGCTGATCCTCGGTGATCCCCAGCCATCCCAGCCAGTTTCCCTCGTCCGATCCGGTCCACAGCGACGCATCGCGAGCCCACAGCCGGCGAACCTTGCCCGCCATTTTCCAATCCTCGATTGCGTCTTGAAACTGTGCGTTGAGCTCCGCGGGCAAGTTATAGGTTTGCGGATCCACTTCGGCCTTCGACGCATACTTGCATTTGGCATCCACAGTGTTCAGCAATTTGTCAAAAGGCTCGGCGAACAGCTTGACGGCCTGCGTCACCAGGTCCTCAGTGACTTTCTTCATCGAGACGCCGACCGCCTCCAGCGTCTCCATGGTGTCGTGAGCCTGGTCGAGGTCGGCCTCCAGGCTGGCTTTGGGTTTGCCATGCTCGCGGAATGCGTCGAAAGTGGCGGGCGGAATGGTATTGACCGTATCGGGTCCGATCAGTTCCTCGACATACATCACGTCAGAGTAGCTCGGGTCCTTAGTGCTAGTGCTGGCCCATAACAGGCGCTGCGTCTGCGCGTTCTTCTTAGCCAATGCCGACCATTCGGGGCCGGCGTAAATCTCTTTATAATGCTGGTAGGTGAGCTTGGCGTTCGCGATTGCGACTTTGCCCGTCAGGCTCTTGAGCAAAGCCTGCTCTTTCGGATCGGCGGAACTCTTCAGCTTGGCCTTCAATATAGAATCCACCATGCTGTCGATGCGGCTGATGAAGAAGCTGGCTACGCTGGCCACATGCTGCGGATCGCCGCCCGATGCCGCGTAGGTGTTCAATCCCGCGATGTAAGCTTGGGCCACTTTTTCATACATCTCCTGCGCGAAAAGCAGCGTGACATTGATGTTGATCCCCTCACTGATGCATTGCTGGATGGCCGGAATTCCCTCCAGCGTGGCCGGAATTTTGACCATGAGGTTGGGGCGATTCACGGTCTTCCACAGACGGCGGGCGTCCTTGATGGTGCCCTGCGTGTCCTTGGCCAGGAAGGGGGAAACCTCCAGGCTGACGTAGCCGTCGCGCTTCTTGGTGCGGTCGTAAACCGGGCGCAGAGTATCGGCTGCGTCCTGGATGTCCTGGATAGCCAGAATTTCGTAGACTCCCATGGCGTCCAGGTCCTTGCGCTTTTGCAATTCGAGTAGCGCGTCGGTGTAATCGGTGCTGCCGGTGATGGCTTTTTCGAATATGGCGGGGTTGGAGGTGACACCGCCGAGACCATCCTCATCAATCAAGCGCTTCAGTTCGCCGCTCGAGATCAAACTGCGCCGAATATAATCCAACCAGACGGATTGGCCGTACTTGGTCAGCTCGCGAATGGGGTTCACGGTCTTGGGGGCGGTAAGTGTGGGGACGGTCATTTTCTCCTCGTTTCTGGTTTCTGGTTTCTGGTTAGCGGCTTCTGCTATTGTTTCACGAACGAGGAACCAGAAACCAGAAACCAGGAACCAGAAACTTTTTGTTAACTATCCGTGGGCTTCTATGGCCTTAACCTTGTTCAGGCGGCGAACGTGGCGCTCCTCGCGGGTAAATTTCGCGCCGGCGAACGCCCGGACGCACTCTTCGGCCAACATCGGGCCGATGACGCGGGAGCCCAACACCAGGACATTCATGTCATCGTGCTCCACTCCCTGGTGCGCTGAATAGCTATCGTGACACAAACCGGCGCGGATTCCATGCAGCTTGTTGGCGGCGACAGACGCGCCCACGCCGCTTCCACAGATCAGCACGCCACGGTCGGCACGGCCATCCAGAACCGCTTTTCCCACCGCTTCGGCGAAATCAGGATAATCCACTGGATCGGTGCTCGAAGTTCCTACGTCCAGCACCTGGTCACCCAGCTCACTCAGGAATTTTGCCAGCGTGGTCTTCAATTCAAATCCGGCATGGTCGGAACCGATCACGGTGCGCATGTCTTATCGTCCTACTGCTTTGATGATCTCTTCCTTGGCTGCGGCCACCACGGCATCGGGAGTGAACCCGAATTTCTTTTGCAGTTCTTTCAGCGGCGCCGAGGCGCCAAATGTGTTCATACCGATGCTTCGATAGGCGTAGCGCTGCCAGCCAACTGTGGAAGCTTGCTCCACCGATACTCGCGCCCTCACATCCGGAGGCAGCACACGATCCCGATATTCCTTGGGCTGATGATCGAACAACTCCCAGGACGGCATGCTGACCACGCGCGTCTTTATACCCTCGGCAGTCAGTTTTTCGTAGGCGTCCACGCACAGCGAAACCTCGCTGCCGGTTCCGATCAGAATCACTTCCGGCTCGCCGTCCAGCGCGTCCGCCAGGACGTAGGCCCCTTTTGCCAGGCCCGAAGCAGGCGCATACTTAGTGCGATCCAGAGTCGGCATATTCTGGCGGGAAAGAATCAAGCAGACCGGCTGATGCCGGAACTCCATAATCAAGCGCCAGGCTTCTGCTATTTCGTTAGCATCGCCCGGGCGAAGCACGGTCAGACCAGGGATGGCGCGCAACGAAATTAGTTGTTCCACCGGCTGATGCGTAGGTCCATCTTCGCCGACGCCGATGGAATCGTGCGTAAAGATGTAGATCACGGGAAGTTCCATCAGGGCGCTCAGGCGGATGGGCGCGCGCATGTAGTCGCTAAAGATCAGGAAGCCCGAGCCGAACGGCCTGATTTTCGATGTAGACATGCCGTTCAGGATGGAACCCATGGCGTGCTCGCGGATGCCGAAGTGGAAATTGCGTCCCGCGTAGTTCGCCGGGCCGAAGTCACCGGCGCCATCGAACGTGAGCCGCGTCTTGGTGGAGGGCGCAAGGTCCGCCGCGCCGCCGATAAGCCAGGGCACGCGCTGGGCGATGACGTTCTGCACCTTACCGGAAGCATCGCGGCCGGCCAGACCTTTTGCGTCCGGAGGAAAGAACGGAATGTCGCGGTCCCATTCGTCCGGAAGGCGCCGGTGCTGCATTTTAAACAACTGGTTCGCGAGCTCTGGGAATTCGCGGCTGTATTCTCCGAACTTCGCGATCCAGGCTTCGCGCAACTCGTGACCGCGCTGCCCCATCAACTCCTCGAAACGCTCATAGACTCCGTCCGGCACCAGGAACTTCGCGTCTTCCGGCCAACCGTAGTTGAGTTTGGTGAGCCGGATCTCCTGTTCGCCCAGCGGTTCGCCGTGCGCGGCGCTGGTGTCCTGCTTGTTCGGCGCGCCATAGGCGATGTGGCTGTCCACGATGATGAGCGTCGGCCGGTCCGTGGTGGCTTTGAAAACTTTGAACGCTCGCGAAAGCATTTCCTGATCGTTGGCGTCACCCACGCGGGTGACGTTCCAGCCATAGCCGATGAAGCGCGTAGCCACGTCGTCGCTGTATGCCAGCGCAGTGTTGCCCTCAATGGTGATGTGGTTGTTGTCGTATATCCAACACAGATTGGAGAGCTTCAAATGGCCGGCGAGCGAAGCCGCTTCTCCGCTCACCCCTTCCATCATGCAGCCATCGCCGGCCAGCGCATAGACGGCATAGTCGAACATGTCGAACCCCGGGCGGTTGAAGTGCTGCGCCATCCACTTGGCAGCGATCGCCATACCGACACTGGAAGCCACGCCTTGACCCAGCGGACCGGTGGTGGTCTCAACGCCGGAGGTCCAGCGATATTCCGGATGACCGGGACACTTGCTGTCGAGCTGGCGGAAATTCTTGAGATCCTCCAGCGGCACGCTTAGCTCGCCCAGCGTTTCGTACTCGGGATTGACGGCTTTCACCTTGGCCAGATGCAGCAACGAATAAAGCAGCATCGATGCGTGGCCAATGGAGAGGACGAAGCGATCCCGGTTCGGCCAGATGGGATCGTCCGGATCGAATCTCAGGAACTGCTGCCACAGGCAATAGGCGACAGGTGCCATCGCCATGGGCGTTCCAGGGTGGCCGGAGTTGGCCTGCTGGACGGCGTCCATGGCCAGAGTGCGAATGGTATTGATCGAGAGCTGGTCAATGTTGGCCGAAGCCGGTTGAGGTTGGGCGGACGTAGACATCACTACCTATGATGCACCTTTTTCGGCAACGTGGAACTCCGGGATTTAGAGGCCGTCCGGAGAATATGATACTGAGTTTGGCTGCTACCGGGCTATTTCTTCAGACTCTTAACGTAGGCTACTACGTTGTCCAGATCCGCGCCGGTAACGCTGGACACGGGCTTCATCTTGCCCTGTCCCTTAGTGACAACTGCGTTCGCATCGGCGGTGCTGGCGCTGAGCGGCTTCATTTCCACTTTCATGGCCTTGGCAATGGCTGGGTTTCCCTCGCCATCGGCGCCGTGACAGCTCTTGCACTTCGTTGCGAACACCGCTTTCCCGGCCGTTGCATCGGCGGCCCATGTGCTGCTGGCGGTCAACGCCGCGATTATCAAAAAGTTGATTTTCAAGGTATTCTCCCTTTCCAATTCTAGATCAATGCTTCGGCGTTCGGGTCTCCGACGCCAGGCGCTTGGGCGCAACATTGCGCCAGGCTGTCAGCAGCGCGCCGCGCACCTCAGCCTTCTTGGCAGCTTTCAAGCGCACGTTCGTCGCGCCCTGCCGTCCCCATCCACCCTTCACGGGTACAAATACAGCCGGTTCGGTCTTGCACAAAATGTCCTGCTGTTCCGGCGGAAGCTTGACCATCGCCCAGTCCTCGGTGGGATAGCCAAGCGTCGCGAAGATCTTTCCGCGGACTCGAAAATCGGGGTGCGCCTGGTGAGAGCTTTCTGCAGCTTGTGGAAGGCGGAGCGCCAATTGGCGAAAATCTTCGGAGGTCATGGGCTGTGACTCAAGTAATGTAGCACAACTGAACTGACCCCTTACTCCGGTTGCGTGTGCCGGGCTGAAGCTGATAAACTGAAGCTTCCACCACCTTAGGAGCGAAATCACCATGGCGAGAGTATGTGAAGTTTGCGGGCGCGGCCCCAGGTTCGGCAATAAAATCAGTCATGCGCACAATGTCACCAAGCGGCGTTGGAATGTGAATCTGCAGACGGTACATGCCATCGTGAAGGGCGCGGCTAAGCGCATCCGAGTGTGCACTTCCTGCATTCGTAGCGGCAAGGTTCAGAAGGCCGCGTAAAGAAGACCAAACTGACAAGCTTGTGAAATTCGTCACCTTTCGAAAGGCCGGGGGAGATCCCGAAGCGGGAGTTATCGTCCGGGATCAAGTGGTGGGTCTCAAAGGTGCAGGATTTCCGAGCATGCTCGATGTTCTGGGCGGCGGCTCAGAAGCACGGTCGAGGATCGAGAGTTGGGTAGAATCCTCCACCGAGGCGTACCCGCTGAATTCAGTAACGCTGCTGGCGCCCGTGCCGCGGCCGCCCAAGCTGATCTGCGTAGGCCTGAACTATCGCGACCACGCTCTCGAATCCAAGATGGAAATTCCCAAAGTGCCCACCATCTTCTCGAAATTCCCAAGCGCTGTGATTGCACCTGGAGAGTCCATTGTCCTACCGAAGAATTCCACGCAGCCCGACTACGAAGCCGAGTTTGCGTTCGTCATCGGCAGGGGCGGCCGGCACATCCCAGCGGAGCGTTGGCAGGAGCATGTGTTTGGCTACACCATCATAAATGACGTCAGCGCCCGTGATTTTCAGATGGCGACCACACAATGGCTGATGGGCAAGACTTTCGATACTTTCGCCCCCATGGGTCCGCATATTGTGAGCGCGGATGAAATCAGGGATCCTCACGCGCTCGATATCAGTCTGAGCATCAATGGCGAAGTTCTGCAGCATTCCAACACACGCGAGCTGATTTTCAAGATTCCGGAGCTGGTTGCGTATTTATCCAGTGTGGTTACGCTCGAGCCCGGCGATGTCGTTTCTACCGGCACACCGGCGGGCGTTGGGGTTGCGCGCAAGCCGCAGCGCTTTCTGCGAGCAGGAGACGACGTGGTGGTGCGGGTGGAGGGGATCGGCGAATTGCGGAATTCAGTAGTCGCGGAAAGCTGAACTCACCGAAAACGTTCATCGATCTCAACCTGATAGCCGCTGGCCAGCCGGTTGGTCTCGTTCGCCATTCCAACTACCGCCATTAGCTCAGCGAACATCGCGTCGGTCATTCCAGCTTTGCGCGCGGCCGCGGTGTGGGACGCGATGCAATAGCCGCACTGGTTGCTGACACTGACCGCGACGTACAACATCTCTTTCGTGAGCGCTTCGAGCGCGCCCGGCGCCATAATTTCCTTGATGCTCTTCCAGGTCCGGCGCAGCGTTGATGGATCACTGGCCAGCGCCTTCCAGAAATTGTTGATCCAGTCTGTTTTCCGGGTTGCCATGATGTCGTCGTAGACTTCACGGACCTCCGGGCTGGCGTCTGCATACTCGATCAGTCCCAAAGTGGCCACTGGTTTCCTCCACCGCTACTTATGTTACCCATTCGGGCATAATAGAAGTTACTCCTTCTCATGATTCCAGAAGCCATTCCTGAAGGTCTCACTTTCGACGACGTACTTTTGCAGCCGGCGCGAAGCGGCGTGCTCCCCGCCCACACGGACACGCGCACTTGCCTCACCCGGCGCATCGGTCTGAACATTCCCATCGTCAGCTCGGCCATGGATACCGTCACTGAATCGCACCTGGCGATTGCGCTGGCGCAACAAGGCGGCATCGGCATCATTCATCGCAACATGTCCATGGAACGGCAGGCCGAAGAAGTGGACAAGGTCAAGCGCAGTGAAAGCGGTATGATCGTCGACCCCGTCACCATCGGCCCCGAGAAGAAAATCGCGGATGCCTTGGAGCTGATGAAACGGTATCGCATCTCGGGCGTGCCGGTTACCCAAAGCGGAAAGCTGGTGGGTATTCTTACCAACCGCGACTTGCGTTTCGAGACGCGCTATGACCTGCCGATTTCGCAGGTGATGACCAAAGAGAATCTGATCACGGTTCCGGTAGGCACTACGCTTGAGGAAGCCGAGAAGATATTGCACCGCCATCGCGTGGAAAAGTTGCTGGTGGTGGACGATCAATACACCCTCAAAGGCTTGATAACCGTAAAAGACATTCAGAAAAAGCTGAAGTATCCGAGCGCGGCCAAGGATCAGCAGGGGCGCCTGCGCGTGGGCGCGGCCGTGGGATCGACGGGCGACTTCCTGGAGCGCGCCCAGGAACTGGTGGCTAGAAAAGTGGATGTGATTGTGGTGGATTCCGCTCACGCGCATCAGGAGCGCGTGATGCAGGCGGTGAAGACCATCAAGCACAACCTGCCGGATGTGGATCTGATCGCCGGTAACGTGGCCACCTTTGAAGGAGCGCGCGATTTAATCGACTTGGGGGCGGATGGAATCAAGGTGGGTATCGGGCCCGGGTCCATCTGCACCACCCGTGTAGTGAGCGGCGCGGGCGTGCCGCAAATCACAGCCATAGCGGAATGTTCGCGCGCCACGCGAGGTTCGGGTGTCCCGCTCATTTCCGATGGAGGCATTAAATTTTCCGGCGATATCAGCAAAGCCATCGCGGCCGGCGCCGATTCGGTGATGCTGGGCGGGCTGTTGGCGGGAACTGAAGAAAGCCCCGGCGAGACCATCCTGTATCAAGGCCGGACGTTCAAGAGCTACCGCGGGATGGGTTCCATGGGTGCAATGTCGCAAGGGGCGTCCGATCGCTATTCTCAGGAAGACAGCGGGAAGCTGGTACCAGAGGGCATCGAAGGGCGTGTTCCCTATAAGGGGCCGCTGGCGGAGTTGGTTTATCAACTGGTGGGCGGCCTGCGTTCCGGAATGGGCTATTGCGGTTCGAAGACCATTCAGGACTTGCAGGAACGCGCGAGCTTTCTACGAGTAACCTCAGCGGGCTTGCGTGAAAGCCACGTTCACGACGTGATCATCACCAAGGAAGCACCGAATTACCGGTTGGAATAACCTCTTGGAATAACCTCTTGGAATAACTTCGGTTGAATAGGCCCTACTGGCCGTTGGCGCTAAGAGTCCTACCGTAATTAACGTAGTTTATGCTCTGAATCTCTGCGTTCAGCGTGTTTTGGCTGGATTCCAACTGGGCTACCAAAGCATCGGCAGCCTCCAGCCTCAACGAGTTGGCGTTGTGGGTTAGGGTCGCCCGGGCCTGCAGAGTGCTAATCTGACTTGCGAGATTTGTATTATCGGTGTCGATCCCGTTTTCGTCATTCCGGATGGAACCACTTAGGGGGTCGCTGATCTGCGTGAAATTGTTGGCGAACGCCGCGAAACCGGTATTGGAAGAGCCGAAAAACTTAAATGCGTCCGACATCTGGGTACTGGAGAATCCGGGCACAACACTTGTGTCGAGACTCATTTGCCCGGTGGTATCGAACGTGATTCCCAGGTCAGACAGGCTGCGTACAGTGCTGGTGCTGGAAGCGAAGTAGCTGGAAAGCTGGCCCAAATCCTCGCTGATATCGCGGATGATCGAGTTTCCGCCTAGGGCTCCGGCGCCAGTTCCGGTTTCCTCGGTCACTTGATTGGCCAGGGCGTTGTAGGCGCTGACGAATGTCTGCAGGGCGTTGGTAAGCTGAGTGGGATCCGTGGCGAGCGAGAGATTGACTGTACTAGCGCTGCTTTTTTGCAGAGTGAACGTCACTCCGGGAATCACACTGCTGAAGACATTGGTCGCCTGGTTGGTGACATTGATAGTGCCGTTCAACGTGAAGCTGGCGCTAACGCCTTGGTTTGTATGGCTAATCAGGCTCACCGGGCTGGCGGCCGGCGTGTCGTTCAGGGTAATAGCGACCGGCCCGCCCGCTGCTACCACGCTGAGATAGTTTTGGCCACCGCTTGTGGTAATGGAGGCAGTAACGCCCGCTCCCGCTCCATTGATTGCATTCATCAAGCCCGTCAAGTTATTATTCGCGCTAATGTTGAGTGGGATAACAGAGCCCCCGCCCACTGTAAGATCCACTATGCCGCTGCCGGAAACAGCCGTGGTACCGGTGTCCGGATAACCGGCTACCGATTTTTCTGTCCCCGTGCCGTTGTTGGTAATCAGGTCCGCAGTTTGCGGGGCGGTGTTCAACGTGAGGGTGGTTGCTCCAACGTTGTTGGCTGTGATAGAGAGATAGTTGCTGCTTCCAGAGCTCAAAATGGACGCGGTAACGGGAGCTCCCGAATTGTTGATGGCGTTCTTCAACCCTGTCAAATTGTCGTTTCCGGTGATATCGAGATTGTAGGTATTGGAGCCCACCACAAGAGTGAATTTGTTCTGACCTTGTACTCCGAGTGGTGTCGTGCTGGCGTTGGCGTAGCCGGTAAGCGACAATTCCGACGCAGCCGTCCCCAGCGTGATATTCGAGATCGTGTAATTGGCCGGCGACGTGGCGCCAGTATTCACAACAGAGACCGTAGTCGAATCCGAACTGGTTGCCGCCAGGCCTTGTCCGGAAGCGAGCTGGCCCAGCGCCGCTACTGAGGTTGCGACTGTGGCCACCACGGGATTTAGGGCGATCAGCGCCTGCTTGGCGCTCAAATTGCTGCTCTCGGAGTTTTCGAGCGTTGTGATCGGCAATTGCGCAATCGCATCCTCGCGCTGCAATATCGCTTGAAAATCGCTCGAATACGTGCTGATTCCTGTGAACGATTGCGTCGCTAAGGTTGATGCGGCTGATGGAGCTGAACTCGACGAGGGGCTTGCTGCTACGGTTCCCATACTGTCTTTACTATCGGCGTGAGAGCAGCGTCTCTTGACCTGTTTTTCTACTTAGCCGGTGGACTTCATGCGCCACCTGCTGCGCCTGTTCGCTACTCATATGTGGATAAAGGGGCAGACTTAAGACCGCATGCGCGCACGCCTCGGCAACCGGAAAATCGCCAGCTTTATATCTCTCATCGGTGTAAGCAGGCATAAGATGAATCGGCACCGGGTAGTGGACTGCGGTCTTGATCCCCGCGCTTTCCAACGCCTGCTGCAACTCATCGCGGCCGGAAGCTTGGATGGTGTACAGGCAATACACGTGCCGCACATTCGGAATGACGGCGGGACTCAGCACGCCCGAATCTTCTAGCAAGCGGTCGTATTCAGCGGCTAGCTTGCGGCGCGCTTCGGTCCACTGCTCCAGCCGGCTGAGTTTCACGCGCAAGATGGCGGCTTGGAGTCCTGGCAAGCGGTAGTTGTAGCCTTTCAGAACGGGATAGTAGCGATGCTCTTCGCCCCAACTTCGAAGGCTGCGGATGGTCCGGGCATATTCGGAATTGTTGGTAGTCACCAAGCCCCCTTCACCGGCCGCGCCGAGGTTCTTGGTGGGATAGAAGCTGAAGCATCCGATGTGGCCGATGCCTCCAGTGCGCCGGCCATGATATTCGGCGCCATGCGCTTGCGCCACGTCCTCGATTACCACTAATTTGTGCCGGCGGGCGATGTCCAGGATCGGATCCATTTCAGCGGGCTGGCCGTAAAGATGTACAGGCAGGATGGCGCGAGTGCGTTCGGTGATGGCGGCTTCGATTTGCTTGACGTCGATGTTGAATGTTCCGGGATCGATGTCGACGTATACCGGCGTTGCTCCTGTATAACCGATAGTCGCCACGGTGGCGAAGAAGGTGAACGGAACCGTGATCACCTCGTCACCCGGTCCAATGCCGACCCCGAGCAGCGCCAGGTGCAAGGCGCTGGTGCCGGAGTTGACGCCGATAGCGTGGTCGACACCGCAATATGCCGCGAACTCTTCCTCAAACGCCTCGGTCTCGGTGCCCAGAATGAACTGGCTGCTCTCGAAAACGCGCGCGATGGCGGCGTCGATTTCGGGCTTGAGCTCGCGATATTGTGCGGCGAGATCTAGGAGAGGGATCACAGTCGAAACCCGCCCCCCCAACGGCACTCCGTGTGGGGCGGACCCCCTGGTCCGCGGCCGACGCCCACGTCGGCGTGCTGATGAGTAGATCCTAAGACGAAGAGCGGGTCCAGGGGGACCCGTGCGGACCTAGGGGTCCGCCCCACAATTGAGGTCACACTAACAGTTCCTCGAACTTTCGCGACACTATTTCCCAAGAATAGCGCGATGCGACCATCGCCCAAGCGGCGTCGGCCATCCGGCGCCGCGCCGCGGAGTCTTCCAAAAGCGCCAGGCATCGCTCGGCGAAATCTGCTGGGGAGTCGGCGATGTGGATGTCTTCGCCGTTCCGGATATCCAGGCCTTCGGCGCCGATGGTGGTCGAGACTATTGGAATTTTAGCAGCCATTGCCTCGTAGATCTTAAGGCGCGTGCCGCTGCCGCTTCGAAGGGGAACGATAGAGGCTCGCGAGCCCCACAAGAAAGGGCGAACGTCGGAAACCGTGCCGGTCACCCGAATGCGGGAATCGTTCTCGGCGAGCCTCTGAATGCCTGGCATAGGCCGCCGACCGGCGATGACGAGCGAGCAGTCCGGCCGCCGTTTCCGGATCAAGGGCAGGATCTGAGCAACGAACCATTTTATACCATCGATATTCGGCAGCCAGTCCATGGCTCCGACAAATACCAGGTCAGCTGTGGGAGCCGATTCCGCGGGTCGCGCGAAATAGTCAATGTCGACGCCGGTTGGCACCCAGGCGATTCCGGGGATTCCGTAGAGCGCGCGCATGCATTGCGCATCGGCCTCTGAAACCGCGATGATTCTCTTCACCCGGCGGCAGACCTCGCCCTCATATCTCCGCATGCGGCTGTATTGGCCGCGCAAAAGGAGTTTGTGCAAAGGATTGGATGCATTTTCGGCTTGGCGTTTCCAGATGAGAGCTTCTACGTTGTGTTGAAATAGCACCACCGAATTCAGGTCCGTGAAGTTCAGTGCGGGAACCAGAAAATCGCAGACGATGCTGTCGAATCTTTCGGTTCGCTTCAACAGTTCGATCTGGCGCCGCATCCGATTCGAGCGGTAGCGTTGGATCACCAGCGGCAGCGGCGAGAGCAGGCCGGCGCAACCCTGCAGCCAAAAGGCGGGCGTGCCCTTCGGCGGCGCCCAATGGGGAATCGGGTAGGCTTTCGTACAATACTCCGAGCTTCGTTCCAAACCTCCAGGCTGCCCCGCTAGGTCCAACGCAAGATAGTGGATCTCGTGCCTGCGGTGCAAACGCTTCAAGGTTTCGAGAGTGCGGATCTGGCCGCCCCGGTCCGTGGGATGCAGAAAATCCGACTTGACCCACAGGATTTTCATACCGGCAGGGAAACCGGCTCCTGAGTACTCACGCCGTTCCACCAACGGTCTTTGCGCCCGGTCAGAAACAGGTCGCCCCAGAGCTGCAGATTCAGCAGCCGCCAGATGCGATCCGTGGCGTCCTCGAAACCGGAGCGATGACGACTGATCAGCGCGTCCACTTCGCGCATGTCGAGCAGGGAAGCCAGCAGGCCATCCGGGGAACGGATCGCTGCGTAGAGCGGCTCCGCGCGTGCATCCAGCAACCAATCGCGCAGCGGCGTGGGGAAACCCATCTTTTTGCGGTAAATGATATCGTGCGGCAGCAGACCCTTCACGGCTTTCTTGAGAACGTACTTTTGATTGCCACCGCGGATTTTGAGCCGATCCGGAATGCGAGTGGAGAATTCCACGAACGTGTGATCCAGGAACGGCACGCGGCTTTCAATGGAGCAAGCCATGCTCATCTGATCCTGCTTCATGAGAAGTTCCACTAGATACGTCTTCTGGTCGGCGTAGAGCATGCGCGTGAGTGGTGAGGAGTCGCGTCGCGAATCCCTGTAGTGCAAATAGTTTTCGTACACCGCCCCGTGCGGCGAAGAAAGCAAACGGGCCTGCTCGGCTGCGGAAAAAGCGCAGTAGAAATTATCCAAGAAGAGCGATTCCAAACTTCCGTCACGCCCGGCAAAAGTGTGCCCCAACTTGCGGCGTAGCGATGCGCTTAAAATTGGCGAATTGGCGGCTTGGAGCCTTATGACACGCCGTAGCGCAGCCGGAACGAATCGATACGCCGCCGCGCCGCGCTGGTTGAGCAGATTCCAGTGGTAGCGCTCATAGCCGGCGAACATTTCATCGCTCCCCTCGCCGGTGAGAACCACTTTCACCTGTCCGGCCGCCAGCTTCGAAACAAAGTACAACGAGACGCTGGAGGGCCAGGCGATGGGCTCGTCCTCGTGCCAGATCAGGCGTGGCAACGCGGTGAAGAAATCATCCATCGAGACCACGGTTTCATGATGTTCCGTTCCGATGGCGCGCGCGACGTTGGCAGCGTAGCTCAACTCGCTGAACTGCTGCTCCTGGTATCCCACCGCGAAGGTCTTGACAGGTCCCGAAGCTGATCGTTTGATGAGCGCGGCGATGGCGCTTGAATCCACGCCTCCGCTCAGAAACATGCCGAGCGGAACATCGCTCATCAATCGCATGCGCACGGTCTCTTCCAGGCGCCGGCGAGTTTCGGCGATCCAGTATTGGTCGTCGTGATTCTCCGCGACCGGCGCTGGAACATCCCAATAACTTTCGATCCTAGGCCGCGGCTCCGGCTCCCCCAGATCGAGCACCAGAAAATGGCCAGGCATCAGCTTGCGGATGTTGCGAAACAGAGTGCGTTCTTCGCTCGAATAGCCGAACGCGAGAATCTCGGGAACCAGCTCCGCTTCAAGCGTGGGTGAAATGGCCGGATGTTCGAGAAGCGCCTTGATCTCGGAGGCAAAGGCGAACAGATGACCGTCCCAGAAATAATAAAGCGGTTTGATGCCCAGGCGGTCGCGCGCGCAAAAGAGGCGTCGGTGCTGGTTGTCCCAAATGGCGTAGGCAAACATCCCGCGGAACAGCGCCAGCGAGTCCGGACCGTGCTGTTCGTAAGCGTGCAGAATGGTTTCCGTGTCCGAGCGCGAGGTGTAACAGTGGCCGGCCTGTTCGAGCGCCGGCCGAAGATCGCCGTGGTTGAAAACTTCGCCGTTATAGGTAATCCAGAGCGTCCGCGATTCGTTGGACATGGGCTGATGGCCGCCCGCGACATCAATGATGCTGAGCCGGCGATGTCCGAGGTGGGCCCACTCGTCGTGGTAAGAACCGGAATCGTCAGGCCCGCGGTGGCGGATGGCATCCGTCATACGCGCGAGCGTAGCTTCGCAACCGGAAGCGGGCCGAGTGGTAACGAATCCAGCGATCCCGCACATGGTTTCAGTGTAGCGGCAAATTGCGCGGCGGTCGGCAAAACCGACACTATCAACCTACGCTGGGGTGCCACCATGTATCGCGCGACTAGGTCTCGAAAGGTCGTTCGCACCGTCGAAAACACTTGGTCTCGGCTGGACGAATGCAAAGTGGGGCGGACCCCCTGGTCCGCGGCCGACGCCCACGTCGGCTTGCTTTGGTATTTGTCGAGCTTGAGGTAGCGGGTCCAGGGGGACCCGCGCGGACCAGGGGGTCCGCCCTGGGGTCCGCCCCACCCGCGGGTCGAAGGTGTTCATTCCATTGGATGGGCTGCAAGCCCATGAGATACACTCTTGTCGAACAATGCCAACATTCACCGGTGAAAACTCTCCGGAGGACCTAGGTAGCTCGGTTTGACGCCACCCAAGTCGACCACCAGCTTCTCAAGTACGATGCCCGGGTCTACCATCCAGAATTTCAACGTGTGAACTCCGGGAGCGGCCAGCACGTGCTTGGAGCGCACTTTGCGAACGCTGTCTTTCACCGAAGTCTCCCAGTCGCTTTGCGAATTATGCGCGAGGGCGTCGATGAGCTGCGGCGGCTCGCTATCGAAAGAGATCGCGTAGCGTAATCCGCGTCCTGGAGCGAAGTTGAGCGTGGGCGACAGAATCGCCTCCACCTCGACAGGTCGGACATCGAAGAGATACATTTGATACTCGAGCACCGGCGACTTGGCGGGAGGCAGCACGCTGTCCGCGGTGACGGGAAAGATCGACATGGCGGATAGCGTCCGGCTGTAGTCAGGGATTCGCTGCCAACTCACCGGCCCCGCATCGACCTTACGAGTGAAATGTTCCGCCTCGATCGACACATACCCCGACGTTTCGACGAAGCCTTTCAGAGACGCTCGCGACGGCTGTCTCGGTTTGAAGACGTCCACTTCGACGGCGACGGGTACGGCCCCCGCGCCTTCAATAGTGACGGAGCCTTTATTCGATCCTGTGGGGGCTTTCTCCCAATCAACGCTTACCCACAGACGTTGTTCTTTGTCAATAGAGCCGTGCGTGGTGCTGAGTACGATCCAGGAAGCGCTCGGAATGGCGGTGAATTCGAAGTGGGCAATCCCGCGGTTGAACACATCGATGAAATGCCGCGGCTGTGTGAATGCATCGAAGGGAGGCAGCACTGGTGATGCGCCGCCGCCGGGCCATGCGTCACTCGATCCTTCTACGGCGATACCCATCGCCGCCGCCGCTGGAAGAGTGAGTTGCGTAACTGGCGGCATCGTGTTCTTCGTTGGCTCCTGCCAGTCGGTGTAGCCGATGTGCGTTTGATCCATCATGTGGTTCCACTTGCCATGGGCCAGCGTGTGATTGAAGTAGGCGCTCAGGTCCGCGTCCTCTTTAAAGAGCTGCTCGGTTCGCGCCGCCATGTCATTGGCGCTGGCACGCCCTTGAGCGAGGTAGAGGTGGTTGTTCGCCGCCGCAACATACATAGAGGTGACGATTGCATTCGCTTTTGCCGGATGTAGAACAAGTTCGAAGAACGCATCCCGCGCCTCGGCCGGCAGATCGCGCTGAATCGCCTCTGCTTTGGAAACGATGGCGTCGTAATCCGCAACGACATGGTCCGCTTCCAGGTAGTTGATGATGCTAAAGGTGCCGGGCTCCAGAAGCTCGGGCTTGCGCCGGCCGTTGTATTTTAAGGTCTTTGAAACAAGCTCGGCAATCTCCGCGGCGTGCGCCTGGCCGAACTCTCTCGCCGCCCACAACTCGGTGAACTCGGCCAGCTTCTCCTTCGGCCAGCGCGCGGGATTGCGGGCCAGGCTCAAAAAGAACTCGGTGGGAAACTCCATCGGCTTCAGGTCGCCGACGTTCACGATCCAGATGCGATTGGCTCCGTATTCCAAGGCAAGATGCATCTGCTCCCAGACTTTCGGAATCGGATTCGTGTCAATCCACTTGTAATTGCGCGGACCGCCGACGTAATCAAAGTGATAATAAATGCCGGCGCCGCCGCTGCGCTTTCGTTCTTCGGGTGCCGGTAGACGGCGTATGTTGCCCCAGTTGTCGTCGCACCATAGAAGGGTCACGTCATCCGGGACGCGCATGCCTTTCTCGTAATACTCCTGGACCTCTTTATAGAGCGCCCAATCTTGCGGAACCTTGGTGACGTCGGGATTCACTTCCGATGCAATGATCTTGCGCTGATCGGCAACGATGCGCTCCAGCAACCGGGTGTTGGCCTCTTGGGACATGGGCATGTCTCCGTCGCCGCGCATGCCGAGCGTGATGATGCTTTCGTAATTCCTGTTGCGCCGAACGCCCTCCTCCCAGAAGGCGCGCAAAACTTCCTGGTTCCGGGAGTAGTCCCAGGGGCCTTTCCCGTACCGGGTCCATTCTTTTTGTGCGCGCAGCATGGGCTCATGATGCGAGGTCCCCATCACGATCCCGTATTCGTCCGCGAGTTTCGCGTTGAGGGGATCGTCGTCAGAGAAGGCGTTGTTCCACATCGCCGGCCACAGGTAGTTCGCCTTCAGGCGAAGAAGCAGCTCGAACACTTTTTCATAGAATTCGTGATTGTAGTTTCCGTATGTTGCATGGACCCAACCGCTGAGAGCAGGCGCCTCGTCGTTCAGAAAGATACCGCGGTATTTGACTGCCGGCTCTGGCTCGACGTAACGTCCCGGCTTCACGAACAATGCGTCTCGATGCATCACGGGGACATCAGCCCAGAAGTACCAGGGCGAAACGCCGATCTGTTCCGAGACATCGTAAATTCCATAGATCGTTCCGCGCTTGTCGCTTCCGGCGATCACCAACGCGGATCCGATACCGGGCTGCGGGTGCGGCACAATCTGAATCAGGAATGATTCCCACTTACCCTGGATGCCGGAAACGTCGAGTCTCCGCTCGCGAATTAACCGATCGATGATCGCGTTTTTACCAATGCTTCCGGCGATGATTGTTTCGCGGGCGCCAAGATCGTGCTGCGGCGTCAGACCCGTGACGCGGCCGATGTCACGGCGCAGGGCATCGGCGGCTCTGGCGACTCCGGGAAAATCGCTCGAGTCCACGTACACCCCAGCCACGGATTTGCCATGGACAATGGGAAAGCTGCCAGGCGCCGGGCTGGTAGAGACATAGTGCTGTTGGCCTAAAGCAAATAGAGGTGCCTGTAAAAGAACAATGCAAGCCGCAATCGCCAGCGCGTCTTCAACCACGATAATACTGATTGTGCCTCATGTGGGGCAGGTTGGTAACTGTTGGTAACCTGCGCGCCGATTGCCGATCGGCGCAAACCGGCGCGGTTAGCAACCGCGCGCAGGATGCCATCCTGCCCCACACCTGAATACTATGATGGCGGTAGGATCAGCTCTATGAATCGCCGACAATTTGTCTCTTCGTCTGGCGTTGTCGCGGCGCTCGCCGGGTCCTCTTCCGAACATGTGTCAGCGGCGCCGACGAAACCCGTACTTATGAAACTGGGATGCCAGAGCGCTCCCAGCAATGAGAAACATTTTCAATATTTCGCCCGCTACGGCGTCCGGAATATCTGTGGCTATCCGGAGATTGCGGATGGCCGTCTTTATGCCACGGTGGATGAACTTAAGCGCTTGCGCGATCTGGCCGGAAAATATGGCATTAGCGTGGATTGCGTCGCACCGCCATTTCTCGCGTCCAGCCATATCGATAGTGAAAAACATCCTGCGATCATGCTGGCTCAGAGCCCGGAGCGCGATCGCGACATCGAGTCGTTTCAGAATATGATCCGCAACTCGGCGGCTGCCGGGATTCCATCCATCAAATACAACATGAGCATCCTGGGTGTGCTGCGCACTGGCCGCACTCCCGGCCGGGGCGACGCCACGTACAGCACCTGGCGCTTGAAGGATGCGCACCCAGCCACGCCGCTCACTCGCGCCGGTCCTGTGGACGCGGACGCAGCCTGGGAGCGGATTACGTATTTTCTTGAACGCGTCGTACCTGTAGCCGCGGAATACAAGATCCGGATTGCTTGCCACCCGCACGATCCTGGAGTGCCGCCCGAGGGTTACCAGGGGGTGGCGCGCGTACTGGGAACGGTCGACGGTCTGAAGAAGTTCGTTGCAATCCAGGAGAACCCGTATCACGGTTTGAACTTCTGCCAGGGAACGGTTTCTGAGACGCTGCAGAATCCCGGCCAGGAAATCTTCGACGTCATTCGATATTTTGGCTCGCGCCAGAAGATATTCAACGTGCATTTCCGCAATATCCGCGGACGTCGCGACGATTTCATGGAAGTGTTCCCGGACGAAGGCGATATCGATTTCGTCAAGGCCATTCAGGTGTACAAGGAAGTTGGGTATCCTTACCTGTTGATGCCGGACCATGTGCCCGAAGCGGCGGACGACCCCGCTGGATTGCAATCGTTTGCTTACTGCTACGGTTACATTCGAGCGTTGATTCAAGCCGTGAACCAGATGTAGGAGAATAATGCTGACGGACCATCAAATCTCGGAGTTACGATCGCACTTTCCGATCCTCCAATCTAAAACGTATCTATACAATTGCTCGCAAGGCGCGTTGTCCGACGCGGTGGAAGGCGGCCTCCAGGAGTACGCTCGAAGCTGGCGGACATCGTCGGCTCCCTGGGACGATTGGATGCAAGCCTACGAAGCTCTACGCACCCAGTTCGCGCGCTTCATCAATGCCGACCGGGAGGAAGTTGCAATTGTGGCCAGCGCGTCGGCGGGTATCAATCCAATCGCCAATGCTGTGCAGTTCGATCATCGCAAAAAGGTGGTCATGAGTGAATACGAGTTTCCCACCATGGGGCAGATCTGGCTGGCCCAGCGACCGCGCGGCGCGGAGATCCAGTTTCTGGATGGCGTCAACAACGTGGTTCCCACGGAATGCTATGCGGCCGCCATCGATGAGAGGACGCTGATAGTGCCGCTCACGCATGTCTCGTTCGTCAATGGATTCCGATCTGACGTAGCGGCGATCACGCGGATCGCTCACGAGCGCGGCGCGCTGTTGTTCTTGGATGGCTTCCAGGATTGTGGAACGCGCCCAATAGATGTAAAGGCTCTGGACGTGGATTTCTATGTCACCGGCGTGCTCAAATATCTGCTGGGCCCGCCGGGGGTGGCATTTCTGTATGTGCGCCGCGAGCTGATCGAATCGCTCACCCCGACCATCACCAGTTGGTTCGCGCAACGCGATGCTTTCGCGTTCGATACCAAGCGTCTCGACCCGGCGACGGATGCCCGCCGCTATGAAGGTGGTTCTCCGCCGATGCCGAATATCTACATGGCCCGGCCGGCGCTGGAACTACTGACGCAGATTGGAATGGAGAATGTGGCGGCGCAAATCGAACGGCTGACTCGCGCCTTCCTCGATGGTATTCGCTATCTTAAAATCGAATCCAAAACGCCGGCCTCGAGCGTGGGGCCGCTGGTGGTGCTGCGGGCAAACGACCCTAAGGCGATGCTGGCTCAGCTTACCGCGCGCGGGGTGGTCTGCTCCATACGCCGCGACGGCGTGCGCATCGCGTTCCATGTCTACAACACGCTGGAGGATGTTCACACCGCTTTGCGCGCCTTCGAAGACAATCTGGATTTGATGGTGCGTTCGTGAAAGTGTTGGCCGGTGGCTGCCGGGTGTACTCGCCGGAGGATGGACAACTTTCGACTGTGGGAACCTGGGCGGAGCGTAAGGTAATCAGCCGGAAAAACGGAGCCGAGCGCATCACGCAAACGGTGAACCACTACGGGCCCGGCATCTCGCCGGCCATCGTAAACCCGAACGCGGAAGAAGTGCTTTATGTAGCCGGGGGTGTTGGTGTCTGTCACATCAACGGTTCCCTCTTTAGCCTGCGCCGCGGCTGTGCCGTATTCGTTCCTCCGGGCGCCGCGTACACGATCGAGAACGCCGGCCCCGAGACGCTCCGCATCGTCAGCGCGTGTTGCCCCGAAGATTCCGAGCGCCGGGTTGTCGAGCAGCCCTCAGGAGCCGCGTCCGGTGAACGCCCCAGGCTCATGGTGCACGAAGACGAGCGCGAGGATATTCGGGCAGGCGAAGATCGCATCTTCCGGTATCTTGTCCACACCGATCTGGGCTGCCGGCAAGTCACTCAGTTCGCCGGATGGATTCCGCCCAGCAAAGCGCCGTTCCATTACCACACCTACGAGGAAGTCATTTTCATTCTGGAAGGCAGCGGAATGGTGCATGTGGATGAAGAAGCTTGTGAATTCAACGCAGGCAGCAGCATATATTTCCCGGCCGGAGTTCGGCACTGCGTAGAGAATCCCGGGAACACCACAATTAAGCTGCTGGGCGCGTTCTACCCTTCAGGCAGTCCCGGCGTTGCGTATGAAGACGAGTGAGGCCGCCGGCCTAGGCATCGAGCAAGGCGAACAGCTCTCGCGCCAGCTTTCGAGCGGACAGCTCAGCATGATCGCTATCGGAGGAGCGATCGGCACCGGGCTTTTTCTCGGCAGTTCGCTGGCCGTGCGCATCGCCGGACCCGGCGTCATCGTGAGCTATTTGATCGGCGCCGTCATCGCCCTGCTCTTCATGGGCGCGCTTTCGGAAATGGCGGTGGCTCATCCCACCGCTGGTTCATTCGGGGTTTACGCCGAGCTTTATCTCAACCGTTGGGCGGGTTTCGTCGTTCGCTATACCTATTGGGCGGCGCAATGCATCGCCATCGGAGGTGAGGCGACAGCCATCGCGATTTACTGCCAGTGGTGGTTCCCAAACACGCCGAAATGGCTTTGGGTGTTGGGATTCTCGCTGGCGCTGTTGTACGTCAACGCGCGGAGCGTCGCGAGCTTCGGCAGTTTCGAGTATTGGTTCGCGATGATCAAGGTGGTCGCCATTGTGGTGTTCATCATCTTCGGGCTGGCGCTGGTAACCGGGCTCGGTCCAATCCCGGCCGTTGGTTTTTCGAACCTCACGGCGCACGGCGGGTTTCTCGCCACCGGTTGGCGCGGCGTCTGGATGGCCATGGTCTTCGTGATCTTCAGCTACATAGGAACCGAGGTGGTTGCGGTCACTTCCGGCGAGGCCAAAAACCCTGAGACCGCGGTGCCGCGAGCGATGCACAGCATGGTGGCCCGGCTGATCCTGTTCTACCTGGGCGCTATGGTGGTTCTCATCAGCATCGTTCCGTGGAACCAGATTCAGCCTGGCTCGGATGTGACCGCCAGTCCGTTCGTAAAAGTTTTCCAGCTCATCGGCGTGCCGGCGGCAGCTCACCTGGTGAACTTCGTGGTCATCACGGCCGCTGCATCCAGCATGAACTGCAATTTATACCTATGCAGCCGGATGATGTTTTCACTGGCGCGCGGAGGCTACGCGCCACGGTTTCTCGGCGGAGTTTCCTCGCGCGGCACTCCGCTTCCGGCGCTGCTGGTCTCGGCTGCTGGATTGTTGCTGGCAACATTTTTGGCATTCGCTTATCCCGACGGCGCTTTCGTCTATTTATTCGGAATCGCACTGTTCGGCGGACTGTTCGTCTGGCTGATGATCTTCGTGACGCACTTGTTCTTCCGCCTGAAATGGGACTCCGAGCGCCGGCCCCGCCTGCCGGTGCGTATGATCGGCTATCCATACACTTCGCTCGCGGGCGCTGCGGCGATCGTCGCAATTCTCGGAACGACGTGGTGGGTGGAAGGCATGCGCGTAACGCTGATTGCCGGGCTGCCCTGGCTGGGAGTGCTGACAGTGGCATATTTCCTGGTCCGCCGACGGCCCTCGACGTCTGAATGAATCGAATTGCGCACATTCGAAGTATCGAATATAATCGAAAGTGATTGATTCACCCGGCCCGCAGTTTCGCACGACCCTATGTGGCCAACGCGTGAATTGTTCACAGCCGGACTGCTAGCCTACGCCCTGGCGATGGCCGGCGGGCTCGCTGGCCACGCATCCAAACGAACAGCAGCCTGGATCCCGCGCCTGCTCTGTCTTCTCTCGTTGGCGGGAGCGCTGTTGGAGTTCGGCGCCTCCGCCGGTGTCTTGTTCGGCGGCGCTGAATCCCATTGGGTACTGTCATCCGGCGTGCCCTACCTCAGCTACTCCGTTCGGCTCGACCCGCTCGCATCTTTTTTTGGCTTGGCGCTATCGCTGCTGGCAGCCTCCGTTTCCATATATTCTCTGGGGTACATCGCGCATTCAGCGGCTCGCAGAAGCCCGGGGTTGTTCTGCTTCTTCCTCAATCTGCTCCTGCTCTCCCTGACGCTAGTCTTCACCGCTTCAAACGTTCTGTTTTTCTTAATCGTCTGGGAGTTGATGGCGGTGGCGGCGTATTTTCTGATTGTGTTCGATCATGAATCAGGCGAAGCGAGAAAAGGCGGGCTGCTGTATTTCCTGATGTCGCGCGGTGGCACCGGGATGCTGTTAGTCGGGTTCCTGCTTCTGGCAACCGCCGCCGGCAGCCTGGAATTTTCCGCTCTTCACGACGCTGGTCAGCAACTATCGCCCGCGCTGGGCGCGACTGCATTCCTGCTCCTGTTCCTCGGCTTTGGAGCTAAAGCCGGTATTATTCCGTTGCACATCTGGCTGCCCGCCGCCCATCCGGTGGCTCCGAGCAACATCTCCGCGCTGATGTCGGGGATCGTCATCAAGGCCGGCATCTACGGGATGGCCCGCGTCTTTTTCGATTTCTACGGAACGCTTTCGGTCTGGGCCGGCATGACCGTGCTGGTGATCGGAGTGGTGTCCGCGCTGCTAGGCGTTCTCTACGCGCTGATGGAGCACGATCTGAAGCGATTGCTCGCCTATCACTCCATCGAAAACATCGGGATCATTCTCATGGGCTTCGGCTCGGCTCTGCTGTTCCGCTCTTTTGGGCATCCGCAACTTGCCGCCCTGGCGCTCATCGCGGGTCTTTTCCACACTCTGAATCACGCCGTATTCAAATGTCTCTTGTTCCTGGGGGCCGGCGGCGTGCTGCATGCAACGCACACGCGCAACATGGAAGAGCTGGGCGGCTTGATCCGGCGCATGCCTTCGACGGCCTTGTATTTTCTGATCGGCGCGATCGCCATCTCCGGATTGCCGCCATTGAATGGTTTCGTTAGCGAGTGGTTCACGTATCAAGCGCTGTTGGCCGGATTCGGCGCAACGCCAACCTTGACCCGGCTCGCGTTTCCAGTGGCCGGAGCGCTGCTGGCGCTGACCGCAGCCCTCGCCGCGGCCTGTTTTGTGAAAGCTTTCGGCATCACCTTCCTGGCGCTCCCTCGGAGTGAGGCAGCCGAGCGCGCAAGAGAGGTTCCCGTTTCGATGCGATCCGCAATGGCGATCCTCGCGGTCGCCTGCGTGGTGCTAGGCCTCGGAGCGGCGTGGTTTCTTCCGGTCTTCGATCCAATCACAACCCGCGCCTTCGGCATCGCCGCCAGTAAGGATCTTGCCGCAAATGGTCTCATTCTGACGGCAGGCTCGCTTCGCAGCGGAAGCGTTTCCCCCGCGATGATCGCCGCGCTGCTCATCGGGCTGGGCGCGGTCCCGCTGTTGCTTCTGGTCTTGTGGGGACGAAAATCCTCGCGCACCACTGGCCCCGCCTGGGACTGCGGACTGCCGGGCCTTACCTCTCAGAACGAATTTACGGCTACGGCGTTCTCCAAGCCGCTTCGGATGATCTTCGGCGCGCTGTTCCGGCCACGCCGGGAAATCCAAGCAGAGTACGAAGTGTCTCCCTACTATCCCAAAGCCATTCATTTCGAATCGGAGATCGAGCCCACCTTTGAAACTCATTTCTATCGCCCGTTGCAACACGGCATCCTGTGGGTCGCGACGCGTATGCGCCGCCTGCAGCAGGGCAGTATCCATCTATATCTGTTGTATGTCTTCGTCACGTTGATCCTGTTGCTGCTATTTGGAGTGCGTGGATGACCGAGCGCGCCTTAGCCCTTCTTGCGCAGATCGCCATTGTCCTCTTTCTTTCGCCCTTGATCACTGGTTTTAGCCGGACACTAAAGGCCCGGCTTCAAATGCGCCGGGGAGCTGGAATCTTGCAGCCCTACTGGGATATTCATAAGCTCTTGCGCAAGGGGATGGTTATCCCGGAGACTGCTTCGTGGATCTTTTCCGCGACACCGTATGTTCTGTTCGTGACAACGTTGCTCGCAGGACTCTTGATACCCACCGTCTCGGCGCAGGCGCCTTTGAGCTTGTACGGGGGAGTGCTCGCCGTGGTCTATCTGCTGGCGCTGGGCCGATTTTTCCTGGCTCTTGGTGGACTGGACACCGGGAGTTCCTTTGGCGGCTTGGGTAGCAGCCGCGAGATGACCATTTCGGCTATCGCCGAGCCAGCCTTGATGCTGGCCGTATTCACCGTCGCTCTGAGTGCCGGCTCCACCAATTTGAGTGTCGTGGCGCAAGCGTCGCTCGGACAGAGCTGGCGCTTTCTTGCTCCCCAGCAGATGCTGGCCTTTGCCGCGCTGTTCATCGTCCTGATCGCTGAAACAGGACGCATCCCCGTGGATAACCCCGCCACGCACCTGGAACTGACCATGATCCACGAGGCGATGATTCTGGAATACTCGGGACCCTACCTGGCGCTGATAGAGTGGAGCGCGGCCATGAAGCAACTGGTGCTCATGACGCTGCTTGTGAATGTGTTCTTCCCGTTTGGATTAAGCATTGGCTGGTCTATGGGTACCTTGCTCAGCCTGGTTCTGTTCGGTCTGAAACTTCTGCTGCTGGCGGCGGCGGTGGTGCTGGTGGAAACCACCAATGCCAAGATGCGGCTGTTCCGCGTTCCGGAATTGCTTGCGGTCGCGTTCGTCTTGAGCGCTACGGCGCTGATTTCCACGTTTCTGTTTTGAGGAAATAGATCACTCATGTTCTTCTGGCAAGATCCGCAATTCGGCAACAAGATGATCACGCTGATGGCGGCACTGGTTCTAGTGATACAGATCCTGATGGTGTCGCAGCGGTGGCTGGTGACTAACATCCGCGCGTTCGGAGTGCAGTCTTTGCTGCTCGCCTGCATCGCCTGGACCATCGCCTACTTTAACCACGCGCCGCACATATATTGGGTCGCAGCTCTCACCCTGATCTTCAAGGCAGGCCTGCTGCCGGTGGTTCTGGAACGCCTGGTGGCGAGGATCGAGATCCGCCAGGAAATAGAACCCTTCGTGAATGTTCCGTTATCGGTGCTCGTCGCGGGAATGCTGACGCTGCTGGCCTATGTAGTCTCTGAATCGTTTCATCGGCCGAACGAACCCGCGGGGCACGGCCTTGGCCATAACACTCTAGCGGTCGCGATCGCGGTCTTCCTGATCGGCTTCTTCATGATGGTGAACCGGCGAAAAGCTTTGAGCCAAGTGCTCGGGCTGCTTTGCCTGGAGAACGGTCTCCTGCTGGCGGCTATCTCGCTGACTTATGGGATGCCGTTGATCGTCGAGGTTGGCATTTTCTTCGACGTTTTGGTGGCCTCGCTGTTGCTGGCCATCCTGGTTTACCGTATCCGCGAGACGTTCGATTCCATGGACGTAAGCCGGCTAAGCCGGTTGAGGGGATGACGGACCGATGATCATTATCGCCCTGCTCCTGATTCCGCTGCTAGCGAGTGCAATCACGGCTGCGATGCGCAATCCGCGCCGGATGGAGCTGGTGTACTTGCTTTCGGCGGTGGGGTCGTTCGCAGCGGCAGTCTGGCTTGCAGGGGAAGTGCTGCGATCAGGACCGGTGGCATGGGGCAACGGGTTTCTGTATGCCGATCATCTCAGCGCGCTGGTGGCGTTATTGACCGCCTTCGTCTACCTCGTCTCGGCCCCCTACGCCATCGGTTATTTCCGGCAGGAAGCAAAGGATCATGCCAGTGGTGAAATCATCGACGAAAAAATCCCAAGCTCCAGATTACGCCTGTACTACTCGCTTACGCCTTTGTTCGGCTTCTCGATGCTGCTGGTCACGGTGGCCAACAACCTGGGCGTGATGTGGGTCGCGGCTGAGGGTACCACGCTAGCCTCCATATTTCTGGTGACCTTTTACAATCGTCGGAACTCCCTCGAAGCAGCCTGGAAGTACGCCATTTTAGGCGGCGTCGGACTGTCGATGGCGCTTTTTGGCACCGTGTTGGTCTACTACGCGTCGTACCCGATACTGGGCGGCGAGAACGTGAGCAACCTGAATTGGTCCGTGCTGGTGGATAGCGCACCGCGATTCGACAAAACGGTGATGCGTCTCGCCTTCATCCTGGCCCTGCTTGGTTACGGAACGAAGGCTGGCCTGGCGCCGATGCACACCTGGAAACCGGATGCTTACAGCGAGGCTCCGGTTCCCGTTGTGGCGCTCATGGCGACGGCCGTCCTGGATTGCGCGCTCTACGCGCTCGCCCGATTCTATGTGCTCACGGCGCGTTGCCTGGGGCCGGCCTTCGCCTCTCAGTTGCTGATACTTTTCGGCCTTCTCACCATCGGCATCGCGGTGCCATTCATCCTCCAGCAGCGAAGTTACCGGCGATTGCTCGCCTATTCGAGCATCGACCACGGCGGAATCATGGCGCTCAGTCTGGGCTTTGGAGGAGTCCTGGGGCCGCTGGGTATGCTGCTCCACATGACGTTCCATTCCGTGACGAAGCCGCTGCTGTTCTTCTGCGCCGGCAATTTCCAGCAGCATACCGGAAACGATTCGCTCAAGAAGGGGGCCGGAGGGTTGCTCCACACTTTGCCCGTGAGCGCACCGATGTTCCTGCTGGCGACCCTAGCTGTAACCGGGACGCCACCGTTCAGCATGTTCCAGAGTGAGTTTACTGTTCTGCGTGCCGGGTTCGCCGCCCAACACATTGGCGTTGTGATCGTGTTTGTCGTCTTGGTGGTCGCGATTTTTTGTGGTTTCTTTTACCACGCCTCGCAATTGGTTTTCGGCGCGCCCAATGGTCTACCGCGCGGTGAGTTCTCGCGCTGGAAAACCTGGCCGGTGATCGGCCTTTCTCTCATCGTTGTTCTTTTGGGATTCTGGCTGCCCGCACCGCTCTACGCTCTGGTGGAGGGCGCAGCGCGCATTCTTGAGGTGCATCCTTGATTACCAAAGCCGGCTCGTTTGACGGGCTCCTCGCGAGAGGTGTAAATCTGTTTGAACGCTGGCGTGAGCAGGGAGACGCGGAAATCTACGCGGACCTCCCCTCGAACGATGCGCGGCCCGTCACGGCCTTTCTTCGAGACAACGGGTGCCGGCTAGCCGCCGTGTTTGCCGAAGACCGCACCGCGGCCGAATCGCGCTACAACCTGTATTACGTATTTGAACATCCCCATGATCGCCGCTACCTGCTGGTGCGGGCGCCGGTCCCCTCCGATCACGCCGCCTTTCCTTCTCTCGCGGTTGAAATTCCGGCCGTAAACTGGCAGGAGCGCGAGATTCAGGATTGGTTCGGCTTGGTGGCCGAGAACCATCCCAATCCGCGCCGCGTTGCGCTGCATGACAACTGGCCGGACGTCCATCCTCTGCGCAAAAGTTTTCCGATCGACACCGTGCTTCCCCCCTTTGAGGGCGAACGGCACGTCTATCGGCCGACTCTCGGCGAGGGTGTGTTTCAGATTCCAGTAGGCCCGGTGCACGCGGGCATCATCGAACCTGGACACTTCAACTTCGCTGTTGCCGGCGAACCTATTCTTTATCTCCAATTGCGGATGTTCTACGTCCACAAGGGAATCGAGAAGCGCTTCGAGCAATTGCCGGTTCATCGCGCGGTCTTCCTTGCCGAGAGCATTTCCGGCGACTCGAGTTTCTCGCACGGCGCCGCTTTTTGTCAGGCCATCGAACAAGCTGCCGGCGTTGAGATCCCCGAGCACGCCGCTCGGATACGGACCATTCTTCTGGAATTGGAGCGCATGTACAACCATGTCGGCGATATTGGAGCCATCGCGACCGATGTGGGTTTTGTCATTGCCAATGCTCACGCCTCGCGTCTTCGCGAGCTGATTCTTCGCCTCAACGAAGAGTTAACCGGCAGCCGCCTGTTGCGCGGAATGATTTGTCCCGGCGGAGTGCGCTGGAATTGGTACCCCGATCAAATTGAGGAGTGCGTGCGTGTCCTGAAGATCTTCGACCGAGAATTCGAAGACTTGATGGGGATCATCGAAACCTCGGACTCCACGCGCGACCGGCTGGAACGCACTGGAATCCTCGATCCGGATAAAGCGAGAGACCTCGGCGTGGTGGGCGTCGCCGGCCGCGCATCCGGTATCGACCGCGACGTCCGGCGCGACCATCCCTATGCCGCGTATGGCTCGGTGACGATTGAGGTGCCCGTCTACCAGGAGGGGGATGTCTTGCGACGCATGCACGTCCGGGTGGATGAAATTCGTCAGTCGCTGAACGTGATCCGGGCCGTAGAATCCGGGCTCAGGCCAGGGCCACATTGCGTTACCATGCCCCCGCTTCCGCCGGACCGATGCGCGCTGGGCGCCGTGGAAGGATGGCGCGGCGAGATTCTCCACTGGATTCGTACCGGGCCAGGGAACCAGCTTGAGCGCTGTAAGATCAAGGACCCGTCTCTCAACAATTGGCCGGCTCTGGTGGAGGCCGTGCAGGGCAACATCGTGCCGGACTTCCCGGTGATCAACAAGAGTTTCAATCTCTCCTATTCCGGGACGGATCGCTGACCATGTTCAAGATTTTGAGAAAAACCGCGCAAACCGGCCTGGTTACCATCGGCTATCCTGAAAAGCCTGCGAATCTTTCGATGCGCTATCGGGGTGCCCCACGCTTTGATTTCTCGCACTGGCGGGATTCGCGTCCCGCCGCCGAGGTCTGCCCCACCGGAGCGATCTCCATCCAGGAACGAGACGACACGCGGCTAGTCACGGTCGATTATGGGCTTTGTATTTACTGCGGCCAGTGCGCGGAGGCCGATACCAGCGGCGCCGTAAAGATAACCCGGGAGTTCGAGCTGGCTGTGCGTGACCGGCGCAATCTGGTGGTCACCGGCGAATATGCGGTGGATGCGGAAGGCGTCCAAAGCGAACTGAAAAAACTCCACCACGGCTTCTGGCCAGTGGAAGAAACTTCCGAAGAGCTGGAGCGGAAAGTGCGCGAGCGTATCCACCAAGTCCTGGGACGTTCCCTTGCGATCCGTGAGGTGGACGCTGGTTCGTGCAATGGCTGCGAGGTGGAGATCACGGCCTTGAACAATCCGGTTTACGATCTGGAACGCCTGGGCATTCACTTTGTCGCATCTCCCCGCCATGCCGACATGCTCCTGGTGACCGGTCCAGTTACGCGGAACATGGAACTGGCGCTGGTGAAGACCTATCGCGCCGCGCCGGAGCCCAAGGTGGTGGTGGCCGTGGGAGCGTGCGGTATCAGCGGCGGAATCTTCGGGACGAATTACGCAACGCTCGGCGGCGTGGACCAAGCGATTCCGGTGGACGTGTTTGTCCCCGGCTGCCCCCCGCGTCCGCATGCGCTACTATTCGGAATTTTGCTGGCCGTCGGACGGATCGCGCAGAAAGGTCTTCCCCAATGACCAGCACCCACGAGCTTCGCCGGTTCAAAGCCGAGATCTTCCAAGCCCTCGCCCACCCCACTCGAATCGCTATCGTTGAAGCATTGCGGAACGGTGAGATGTCGGCCGGCCAGATCATCGACCAATTGGGGCTGGAACAAGCCAACGCCTCGCAGCACTTCGCGGTCCTCCGGAGCAAGCAGGTGGTGGTCAACCGCAAGGAAGGCAACCAAGTCTTCTACTCGCTCCGGGACCCGGTCCTGATCGAAGTGCTAGATGTGCTCAAGCGCTACTTCTACTCCCACCTTTCGCAAACGATGTCGATGCTAAAGGCGATGCGGATGGATAAGGGGACGCCTAAGAAATGAACCGGCTGATTTCGTTCTGAAAACCGGGCCGTCCCCTTGCTTACGCGCGGGGCTACTCGGGGCTGGGATTGTAGCCCCGCGCGTAAGCAAGGGGACAGATCAAGCGGTCAGAGACCTAGATGCCGACTACTTTGAAATTAATGGTCTTCAAAAGCGTGTGCGGGAGCGGTGACGAATAAATCATCAACAACCCGTTTCACACTGTTATTCTGAATTCCTTAGGCTCCATGACCATTCATAACACGCCCCACCAGCTTCGAGTAGGTCTTTTCAGCATTGGGCTGGAAGCGTACTGGCCGCAGTTTGCCGGCCTGAAAGACAAGCTGACGGGTTCGAACCAACGCCTTGCCGAAAAGCTGGAATCCGGCGGCGCGGTGGTCGTGAATCTGGGATTGATCGACACTCCCGAAAAAGCAGTATGGGCCGGCCATCGTTTTCGGGAGACGGATGTCGACCTGATCTTTCTGCATGTATCCACCTACGCCGTCTCATCCACCGTATTGCCGGTCGTGCGCCGCGCTAAAGTTCCGGTGATTGTCTTGAATCTTGCGCCCGGGGCGGCCATCGATTACGCTTCTTTCAATCAAATGCGCGATCGCGTGCGCATGACAGGCGAATGGCTGAGCTGGTGCCAGGCCTGCGCGGTTCCCGAGATCGCGAATGTCTTTCGCCGCTGTAAAATTCCTTTTTTCCAAGTCACCGGCATGCTGGAGGACGACCCCGTTGCCTGGAACGAGATTTCGGACTGGCTGCAGGCGGCGCGCGTAGCAAGCGTCATGGAGCACAACCGGCTGGGGCTGATCGGCCACTACTACAACGGCATGCTGGATATCTACGCCGACCTGACCCGGCAATGCGCCACGTTCGGCGGCCACATGGAGATCCTGGAAGTGGATGAACTCGCTTCCTTGCGAAAACACGTGTCGATTTCGGATATTGAGGCTCGCGTGAAGGAGTTCCAGGAAGTATTCGACGTTCAGCCGGATTGTTCCCTGGACGAGCTCGGCCGGGCCGCGCGCACCTCAGTGGCGCTGGACAGTCTGGTTGAGAAGCATGCGCTCGGCTCACTGGCGTACTACTACGAAGGATCGGGCATTCCAGAGAATGAGGACGCCATCAGCTCCATGATTCTCGGCAGCAGCCTCCTCACTGCTCGCGGAATTCCAGTGGCAGGTGAATATGAAGTCAAGAATGCGCAAGCGATGAAGATTATGGACTCCTTTGGAGCGGGCGGATCGTTTACGGAATTCTATGCCACCGACTACAAAGACGATGTCGTTCTTATGGGTCACGATGGTCCGGGACATATCGCGATTGCGGAGGGGAAGACGAAGGTTCGTCCGCTAAACGTTTTGCACGGAAAGGTGGGTCGCGGGCTGGCGGTAGAAATGTCGGTAAAGAACGGCCCGGTGACCTTGCTTTCAGTGGTCGAGACGGAAGCAGGAGCCATCAAATTACTGGTGGCTCAAGGCGAGTCGGTGCCGGGGGCGATTCTCGAAATCGGAAATACCAACAGCCGTTACCGGTTCCCGGCCGGCGCACGGAAATTCGTCGAGCGTTGGAGTGAGGAAGGGCCGGCCCATCATTGTGCCGTCGGTATCGGACACATAGCAGCGAAAATCGACAAGTTGGGACTGCTTCTGGGTCTGGAGGTAACTCGCGTCTGCTAAAGCGAGCGGCGGCGTAACTCGTTCGCAAAGCGCGGCGAAAATCAAGCGGAAGAGCGGCGTGAATTAGCGTCTCTGAGTGGTTCGAGGCAATCGGGGAAATAGCTAACGATAACTGAGTATCCTGAGATTTCATGAAAACTGCCATTGTTACTGGGGGCGCCAAGGGGATTGGCAAGGCCATCGCTGGACGCTTGGCGCACGACGGATTCACAGTGGTGATAGCGGATGCCGACGAGCCGGCGGCCATCACCGCAGCCGCGGAGCTGTCTGGACTGGCTATCGGCGTGGACGTGAGTGATAGCGCCGCTGCACAGCGCATGGCGGCAACCGTGCTCGATCGCTACGGATCGATCGACGTGCTGGTGAATAATGCTGGTGTCACAGGGAAAGCGGCTCCCGTGCACGAGTACCCGGACGACGAGTGGCGTCGCGTGATGGCGATCGATCTGGACGGCGTGTTCTATTGCGCCAAGGCCGTGCTTCCTTCCATGCTGGCTAAAGGGTCTGGGCGCATCATAAATATTGCGTCAATTTCCGGGAAAGAGGGCAATCCGAACATGCCCGCGTACTCGACGGCCAAGGCAGGCGTGATTGGTTTCACGAAGGCCCTGGGCAAAGAAGTGGCGACGAAAGGCGTGTACGTAAATTGCGTCACGCCCGCGGTGATCGAGACTGAAATTCTGAAGCAGCTAACTGCCGAGACGGTGAACTATATGGTCTCGAAGATCCCTATGGGGCGCGTTGGGCATCCGCGAGAAGTGGCGGCGCTTGTGTCCTGGCTGGCGTCGGAGGAATGCAGCTTTAGCACTGGAGCGGTTTTCGATCTCAGTGGAGGCCGGGCGACTTACTAGACAACGCGGCGAGAATAGCTACCGATAAAGCTCGAAAACAGGTATCTTCGGGACACGCCGCTCTTGCGCGCCACCGGCCGTACTCGCCCTACTTGTGTAATATGAACAATCAGGCAGACTATTATGCAGGAGGTCACTTCCACCTTTGGACTCATCACCAGAGTCAAAGCTGGAGATCAGGAGGCCTTCACCCGGCTGTTCGACAAGTACCGGCGCCGCCTGGCTGTGCTGCTGCACTACAAAATGAGCGACCAACTCCGGATCGCCGTGGAGGTTGACGACCTGCTGCAGGAGACTTTTCTCCGGGCCTTTCGGGATATCCAGCAGTTCGCATATCGATCGCCGGGCAGCTTCCTGCGCTGGCTCGCATCCATTGCGGATCACGTGGTGATCGACGCGGCGCGCACTCAGGGACGCTTGCGGCGCGATGGCGTAATGTTGGCCTTCCGCTCGCGCAGCAACCCCTCGGGACCGGAGCCTCGCGACAGCCGCACACCCAGCCGCTTGATGGCGGAACGGCAGGCGTTGGACAGGATGCTGGAGCGGCTCAACACGCTCCCGAGCGAATATCGCCAGGTGATCCTGTGGGCAAAGATGGAGGGTCTCTCTACCAAGGAGATGGCGGAGCGGCTGGGCCGGTCCAGAGAGGCCACCGCCCTGCTGTTGCATCGGGCCCTAAAGCGTTTCCGCGTCTTGGCCAAAAGCTGATGTCTATCGATCCGGCAGCCGCGAAGGAGCAGCTCATCGCGAATGCGCTGGCCGATTTCTTAGACCAGCATGCCGGCGGCGGAGGCATCGGTATCGATGAATTCTGCCACCGTCACCCCGAACTCGCGCCCGAGCTGCGGGACGAATTAGAGACTCTGCTCGATGCCGGCGGAGATCCCGAAACCGCCGGCGCGCTTCCATCTCACGGCGTCGAAGCTTTACCCGAAAAACTCTCCGGGCACAGGATTCTGAAAGCCATCGGCAGCGGCGGAATGGGCTGCGTGTATTTGGCCATGGATGAAGCTCTGGGCCGGCAAGTTGCCATTAAGACACTGAACCGGCGGTATGCCGGGAATTCCACGGTCCAGGAACGGTTCATGCGGGAAGCGCGCGCTTTGGCCAAGCTGAGCCATCCGAACATCGTTCGCATTTATAGTCTGGGCCCCGCAAACGAACCGCCGCACTTCGTGATGGAATACCTGGAAGGCGTACCGCTGGTGGACGCAACGCGCGCGCTCCCATTCCCGCAAAAAGCGGCGCTGATGCTGAAGGTGGCGCGCGCCGTGGGTTTCCTGCACGCGAACCACACCATCCATCGCGATCTCAAACCCGGCAACATTCTGGTGGGGAGCGATCTGGAACCGAAGGTTCTCGATTTCGGCCTGGCATTGCAGGTGGATGATTCCGGACGGCGCTTAACCATCCCCGGCGAGATCATGGGCACGCCGGACTACTTCTCGCCCGAGCACGTGCGCGGCGCGGCGTTAGATGCACCGAGCGATGTCTTTTCGTTGGGCACGGTCTTTTACGAAATGCTCGCGGGAACGCTGCCCTTCCACTCCCAGGACGTCCGCGAGCAAATGATCGAGATCCAGGAACGGGATCCGGTGCTCCCCCGGCGGCTCAACGAATCCATTCCAGGCGATCTGCAGAACATTTGCCTCAAGGCGCTCGAGAAGAATCCGAAGGAGCGCTACCGTTCGGCGAGTGAAATGGCCGACGATCTGGAACGCTATCTGGCCGGAGAGCCGGTGCTCGCGTATCCGGCTTCCTACGGGCGCATGCTGGCGGGAAAAATCGAACAACATCTGCGCGAGCTGGAGGGCTGGAAGCGCGACCACATTTTGACCGAGTACGAATACGACGGGTTCCGCAAGAACTACGGCCGGTTGATAGAACGCGAAGATGCGTGGATCATGCAAGCCCGCCGGCTTTCGCTCACTCAAGTCAGCCTGTATCTCGGAGCTTGGATTTTGATTGTCGGAGCGGCATTGTTGGCGCTTTTCCGCTACGACGGCTTCGGCGGAACCCCGGCAGTGTTGGTAGCGGCGCTGGCCACGGCGCCGGTGGCGATTTTCGGAGTCCGCTGGTGGAAGCAGGCGCGCTATCGGATCGCGGTGGCGTACCTGCTGGCATTTTGTCTGTTGCTGCCCGTCGCGCTAGTGATCGCGATGGGCGAATACGGCTGGCTTACCGCGCTTACCCAGGGGCAGGAGAAGCTGGAGCTAATCGCCAAAGCCGGCTTCTCGCGCCACACCACCAATCTGCAGCTTTGGTGGTCGCTCGCGCTGTCGCTACCGGCTGTATATTGGCTACGTCACTTCACAAAATCATCCGTCTTCTCGCTGATGTTCTCGCTCTTATTGGCCGCGCTCTCGGTGGTCACCTTGCTCCGCGCGGGGATGCTGGAATGGCTGGAGAGCGATCCGGGTAAAGTGTACTTCTACTTGATTCCTTTCGCGGCCATGTTCCTGGTAGTCGGACAAGTGCTGGAGCGAATGGGTGTAGCATCCGATTCACGCTACTTCTACTCGTTCGGAGTTGGGTTTACGCTGATCGCGCTGAGCGGTGTGGCGCTCTTCCATGAGCCTTACGCCGACTGGTTGAAAGAAACTTTCCCGTGGACCCGGGGCCAAGTGGAGTATTTCTTCATCTTCAATGCGGGCATCTATTTCCTGCTGCAAGTGATCAGCGAGAGATTTTCCTTGCCGCAGATGCGCATCGTCGCGCGCTCGTTTCGCTTCGTCATTCCCGGCCACGTGCTGACCTCGCTGCTCCTGCTGGGGCTGAGTGCTTCGGCTTTAGCAAGCAATGGTTTCGAGGCGCGCGTATTTGAGGTGCTGCTGCCGCTGGTGGCTTGCCTGTTCATCTTCGGCAGCATCCACAGACAAATGAAGAACTTCTTCGCCACCGGCCTGCTTTTTCTGGCTATCGGCATCGTGCGCCTGCAACACGATCTCTTCCGCGATCGAGCGCTCTGGCCCATCGCGCTGCTCGGGATCGGGATCGCCTTGATGTTCGCCGCCGCCGAGTACGCGCCACTGAAGATAGGCCTGATCCGTCTCTTTCGCCGCCGCTAAGTTTTTTTGAGCCAAGTGCAATTTCCCGCCCCCGGTGTCGCTATTCCATAGTGGAGGCACATGAAATATATGAAAAAGCTCATTCTTTGGATGCCGGCAGTCGCTCTCTTGATGACCGGTTGCGGCTCTATGGTGTCGGTTTCCCCTTTGTATTCGGACGAGACCGTCACTCAAAATGCGGGCCTGATCGGAACCTGGCAGGCGTCCACCGGCGATGACATTTTGCTGGTCCGCGCGGGAGATAACAAAACCTACCAGGCGCTCTACACGTCCATGAAGGACTCCGCTTCAACCATGCTTTTCCAAGTTCAGTTGGTCAAGCTGCAGGGCACGCTCTATGCGGATCTGGTGCGCGACACATCCGGCTGGGCTATTCCCGGACACGCTTTCGCAAAGCTTTCATTGAACGGAGATACGCTCTCCGTGTCGTTCCTGGATTCGGACTGGTTGAAGCAGGAGATCCTGAGCGGACGCCCGGCCGCCGCCGGATTGAATCAAAGCAATTTTGTGGTTCTGCCCGACAGCACGGCCGCGCTGCAGCAAATGATTTCGAAGTACGCTGATGACCCCCGGGCCATAGATGGAGGCACAGAGTTCCAACGCTTGCATTAGTAACGCGGCCAACCCAAAGAGTCTAGTCGCATGGCCGCATCTTGACATTTGCTGTGTAATCGAGAAAGGCTTAAGTGACGATACTTAAGTATGTGGCACGCTGTTTCTGAGCCGGTTTCCCTCCCGGAGCTATCAACTCGCCTTGCACGGCGCATGGCGATCGAAGCCGGGCATCACAAGGGCAAAAAAGCACATGGACGCGGTGATTTCTTCCTTTGGCACGACGATGTCGCCCGGCCCGTTCTGAAGTGGTCGCTGAAATCGCTGGGCTTGTACCCGGCTGGTTTGCGTGCTGCCCGGCAGCCGGTGGTCCGCTCGCTCTGCTTCGAGTTCAGCTCTCTGCCAGCCGCGTTCCACGGTTTTCGCATTTTGCATTTGTCAGATCTCCACATCGATGGAGTCGACGGTTTGGCAGAGCGAACCGCTGAGATCGTGGGTACTTTGCCCGTCGATGTTTGCGTAATGACCGGTGACTACCGTTTCGAAATCTTCGGCTCGTGCGAAAAGGTCTATCCGCGGATGCGATTGATCCTCGGCGCTATCCGTGCCAGATATGGCGTCCTCGGAATTCTCGGCAATCACGACCCGGCCGAGGTCGCGTTGGAACTTACGAAGATGGGCGTCCATATGCTCATCAATGATGCGACGGAGCTGCGCTCAGATGGGTCCCGATTGTGGATCGCTGGTGTGGATGATCCCCATTATTACGGCTGTGATGACCTTGGCGCCGCGTTGTCAGATGTTCCGAAGGATGGTTTCAAAGTGTTGCTCGCTCATACGCCCGAGATGTATCAGGACGCCCGCGCAGCCGGCATACACCTCTATCTTTGCGGCCATACTCACGGCGGCCAAATCCGACTGCCCAAACCGTTTCGCGGATCGTGGGCCGCACCCTTTCGGAACGCTGCGTGCCCGCATCAGTACACCTATGGGAGCTGGAGTCACGGGGCGCTGCAAGGTTACACCAGCGCCGGAGTCGGAGCCTCCCTTCTGCCGGTGCGATACAACTGTCCGCCGGAAATAGTCGTGATTGAACTTCGACGAACTCGCGAGGAATGAGCAGGGCCTAACTTAGGCTCGGACGTTGTGTATACCCTGTGGCATGGGGGGCCGTACGATTGAACAAGCCGTGCAAGAGTGACTGGATGCGTGTACTCCGCCTATGTTTCGGATTGATTGCGACTTTGTCGCTGGCGTGGACTCAGGTGGCCGCGTCGATATCCGGGAAGGTCGTGGATCCCTCCGGCAGAGGCGTGGGAGGCGCAACCGTAACGGTAAAAAGCCTCGAAACGGGAGCCATCCGCGCAGTCACCACCGGCGAAACCGGCGACTTCATAATCGTCGGGCTCCCCTTGGGCCGCCAGGAAGTAAAGGTGGAAAAAACGGGCTTCAAGGCGGCTGTCCGGACCGGGATCAACTTAGAGGTCGGCCAGCAAGCGGTGGTGAATCTGAAGCTCGAGATCGGCGAATTCATCCAGCAGGTGCAAGTTTCCGAAGAAGCTCCCGTGGTGAACACAACCACGGCCTCCGTTGCCGGCATAGTGGATGAGCGCCAGGTGAAGGATCTGCCGCTGAACGGCCGCAGCTTCGATAACCTCATCACACTCAACCCAGGAGCCATTAACTACAGCGCGATGAAAAGCGCCAACACCAGCACCAGCGATGGAAACACGTTCACGGTAGCAGGGCGGCGGCCCGGCGACAACCTGTTCCTGTTGAACGGCATCGAGTATACCGGTTCCAGCCAGCTCGCCGTGACTCCGGGTGGTGTAAGCGGAGAGTTATTGGGAATTGATGCCGTCCGGGAATTCAACGTCCTGACGGATACTTACGGAGCCGAATACGGAAAGCGATCCGGAGCCCAGGTGAATGTTGTGACCCAATCCGGGACCAACGTCCTGCATGGAACCATTTTTGAGTTTCTTCGAAACAGCGCGCTGGATGCGCGAAACTTCTTTGACCAAGCCTTCGTCCCTCCCTTCCGCAGAAACCAATTTGGAGGCGCGCTCGGAGGGCCGCTCAAGAAAAACCGGCTGTTTGTGTTCGGCAATTACGAAGGCTTCCGGCAGTCGCTTGCGGTGAGCAGCGTCAGCGTCGTACCCGACGCGGAGGCGCGCCTGGGCTTCCTGCCGAACGCGTCCGGTGTGGAGACCAAGGTCTCGAAACTCAATCCCGCCATGCTGCCGTACATGTCCTTCTGGCCCCACTCAAACGGTGCCGAGTTGCTGGCCAACGGACTGCCCAGTGGAACGGCCCTGTCCTACAACAATCCCAAAGAATCCATCCGCGAGGACTTCGGCACGCTGCGGGCGGACTATATCCTCCGGGTTCGGGACACTCTTTCAGCGGCTTATACCATCGATGACGGCAATAGCCTGATTCCTCTGGCCGACCCGTTGTTTGGGTCTTACACCACGCTTCGGATGCAAGTGGCCAGCTTGGAGGAAACCCATGTCGTCTCTCCGTCGATTCTGAACACATTCCGCGCCGGCTTTTCGCGCGCGGGATTCAATCTGGACTCCTCGCCCCTCGCCTCCTTTCCGTCCAGCCTCTCTTTCGTCGAAGGGCAGGGACCCGGCGGGATCGTAATCGGAGGCGGCACAACCACTACCGGTTTGGCCGCCATAACCTCGGCAGGTCCGAACAACGCCGCGGGCGTCTGGAATCGGCGGAATCTCTTCACTTATTCCGATAGCGTCGCCATCACCGCAGGAAGGCATCAGATCAGTTTCGGAGCCTGGTTCCAGCGGCTGGATGACAATGAAGACACCGCATCGCGCCAACTGGGGCAAGCCAGCTTTACCAGCTTGACCACGTTCCTGCGAGGAACCGTGAGCACGTTTCAAGTTGTGCCGGATGCAAATGAGCTCGGGTGGAGAAGTTTCTCCGGCGCGTGGTATTTCCAGGATGCGATCAAATTGCGGACCAATCTCACGCTACAGGTTGGTCTTCGGCACGAATTCACGACGGGCTGGAATGAGGAATCCGGAAGGGCCTCCAATTACCTGACCGATGCGAGCGGGGTCCTGGTCACAACTCCGCGTGTGGGTGGCTCGGCCTTCACTCAAAACAACGCGACGCGGCTGTTCAGTCCGAGAGTCGGTCTGGCGTGGGATCCGTTCGGGAATGGGAGAACCTCAATCCGCGCGGGATTCGGGACTTATTATTCGTTGATCGACGACCTCAGTTTTCTGCTGAATTCGCTGCCTCCGTACAACGGATCGGTCTCGTACGCGGGCGTTCCACTGGCTTCAGTCCTGCCGATTGTTCCAGGCGTTGCTCCGGCACATTCCTGCGGTCCTGGCATTCCGCAACCCTGCACCATCTTCGCGCCTCAGGGAGTACAGCCGAACGCCAAAACTCCAACCGTCCAGGAATGGAATTTCACGATCGAGCAGGAGCTTGACAAAAACACAGTTCTTCGGCTGGCCTATGTCGGCTCGCATGGATACCATGGTCTGCTGAGCGTCGACCCCAACACGATTCCCGCGTCGGTCTGTTCCAATGCGAAGGGCTGCACTGCGGGTGGCACGCCCGGCGCCACCAAAAGCACCGTGCCGGAGGGCGCGCAATACATCCCGGTGGAGTCGAGGCCCAACCCTTATTTGGGAGCGGGATTCTTCTGGTACACGGAAGGCAACTCCAGCTATAACGCGTTGCAGGTGGATGTGAGGCGCCGCCTGGCGCAAGGTCTTGATTTTCGCGCCAACTACACGTGGTCCAAGAATCTGGATTTGAACTCCGGTCTGACGGGAGCCCAGGCCCAGAATCAGGCGCAAATGATACTGGATCGGAACGATCTGCCCAGGGATTGGGGACTGGCCGCACTGAACATAACCCACCAAGCCAGCATTTCCAGCCATTACGAATTGCCGTTCGGTCAGGGGAAGCGCTGGTTAAATAACGCCGGAGGCGTCGCGAGCAAGCTGATCAACGGATGGCAGCTTAACGGAATCGCCACGCTGTTAAGCGGTTTCCCGTTCACGCCACAGGTGGGGTCCAACAGATCCGGTGACGGCGATACCAGAAATCCGGACCGCCCTTCGCTGAATCCCTCCTTTACCGGCCCTGTGATCCTGGGGAGCCCGAATGAATGGTTTAATCCGAATGCTTTCGTTCTGCCGGCCGCGGGCACCTATGGGAATCTGGGCCGGGGAACGTTCATCGGGCCGGGGCTGGCGGACCTGGACCTGTCGGTCTTTAAGGATACGGTGGTCGCGGAGAGAACTACGCTCCAGTTTCGAGCCGAGTTCTTCAACGCGCTCAATCGGGCGAATTTCGGGACTCCCAACGCTACCGTGTTCGCCGGCGGCGCAATCAACGCTTCGGCGGGATTGATCACCAGCACTGCAACCACGTCGAGGCAGATCCAGTTCGGGCTGAAGCTGATCTTCTGAATGCGATTCCTGCTGGCCCACCAAATATTGAAATGAAACTTCGACCAGCGGGTGGGGCGGANNCCGACGTGGGCGTCGGCCGCGGACCAGGGGGTCCGCCCCACTTTACATTGGTCACGTGCTACAATCCCACGCGTATGAAAAACTCCGGCCGCACCAATCTGCTCTGGTTGGCGTTATTACTCGCTCCCGGCGCCTTCGCGCAGCAGCAATTCGCGGCGTTGGGCGATTTCAAATTGGAAAGCGGCGTACTTCAGGAGTGCCGTATCGGTTATCGAACGTTCGGCTCCCTCAACTCCGATCAATCGAACGTCATTCTGTTTCCAACCTGGGCTGGTGGAACCACCGAACAGTTGAGCGGCAACGTCGGCCCTGGCAAACTCGTGGACAGCTCCAAGTATTACGTTATCCTCGTCGACGCACTCAGCAACGGCGTCTCGTCGTCACCTTCCAATAGCAAAAAGCAGCCGCGCATGCGTTTTCCGAAAATAACTATCCGCGATATGGTCAATACGCAGCATGAACTGTTGACCAGGGTGTTTCACCTTCAGCACGTCAAGGCCGTCCTGGGAATTTCCATGGGAGGGATGCAAACCTTCCAGTGGATGACCGCATATCCCGGCTTCATGGACAAAGCCGTGCCCATGGTCGGTTCGCCGCGGCTGGCGCCCTACGATCTTCTGCTCTGGCAGGCCCAGATCGACGCCATCCAAACGGATCCGGCCTGGCACGGTGGAGACTACGAGCAGAACCCGGCCCGCGCGGCCGAATACGAATTCGGCGAGTTGTTCCTGACCACGCCGGAACACTATAACCGCGCGAATCGCCGCGAGCAAGTCCTGGAACAAATCGCGAAGGCAAGGAAAGCACCCGGCGGCTCGGATGCTAATGACAAAATCCGGCAGTGCGAAGCGATGATGTCGCTCGATGTGTCCCTCCCGGTGGAAGGCTCACTGGCTCGCGCAGCCGCCGCAGTGAAGGCACAAGTGTTGGTCGTAGTCTCGAAGTACGACCATGTCGTTACACCAGGCCCCGCAACGGAATTCGCCAGGCTCATGCATGCACAACTTCTAGAACTAACCTCCGACTGCGGGCATTTGGCGACTTCCTGCGAGTCGCAAAAACTTCAGAACGCGCTCGCTGAGTTTCTGGAACACTGATGTAAGAAACCGGCCGGCATGCGCTGAAAGCGCACGATCCGAGCGGTCCTTATAACTATTCCAATCCCGGCGCCCATCAATCCAATTGGCCTGATCAAACGCGCGTACAATGAATCACATGGCCAAGCCGCAGCAAATTACCCATCCTTATGTCTCTCCTTGGTTCACTGAGGAAGTCCAACTTTTCCGCAAAACAGTGAAGCGCTTTGTAAACGAGGAATTCGTTCCGCATGAAGCCCGCTGGCGCGAGCAACACCGCGTCGATCCTGAAGCTTGGACCAAAGCCGGCGAAGTCGGCATGCTGCTGACCGACGTCCCCGAGGTTTACGGAGGTGGTGGTGGCGACTACTGTTATGAGGCCGTTGTCACCGAAGAACTGTGCTACGCCGGTGTGCATTTTGGACATGGCGTCCATAGCATAGCGGCGCACTACATTCTCGCCTACGGCACCGAAGAGCAAAAACAGTTCTGGCTGCCGCGAATGACGAGAGGCGAGCTGATCGGGTCCATCGCTATGACGGAACCGGTTGCCGGATCTGACCTGCAGAACATCAAGACCATGGCCAAGCGGCAGGGCGAATGCCTGGTTATAAATGGATCGAAGACTTTTATTACCAACGGCTGGCACACCAATCTGATTGTGTTGGCCGTCAAGACTGGCGAGTCCGGCGTGGGCGCCAAAGGAATATCGCTGGTCGTAGTAGAGACCAAGGATTTGCAGGGTTATCGTGTTGGCCGCATGCTCGAAAAGGTTGGCATGCACGGTCAGGACACTTGCGAGTTGTTCTTCGACGATATCCGCGTGCCCGCTCGGAATCTTCTGGGTGGTGAAGAAGGTCGCGGCTTCTACCAAATGATGGAGCAGTTGCCGTACGAGCGAATGGGTGTCGCCGTTTCCGCGACGGCGGTAACCGAACACGCAGTTTCGATAACCATCAAGCATTCGAAGGAGCGCACCGCGTTCGGCAAGGCCTTAATCGAGTTCCAAAATACCCGCTTCAAGCTGGCGGAATGCAAAGCGCAAGCGCACATTATGCGCGTGTTCCTGGACAATTGCATCCAGCGGCTGATTGCCGGCAAGCTGGATACGCCAACAGCGGCGATGGCCAAATACTGGCTCACAGAACGCGAATGCGCAATCATCGACGAATGCGTTCAGTTGCACGGCGGGTACGGGTACATGATGGAATATCCGATCACGCGCATGTGGGCGGACAGTCGCGTGCAAAGAATCTACGCAGGCACGAATGAAATAATGAAGGAGCTCATCGCCAGGTCCCTATGAGCGTGGTTATTGGCCTCTAGGAGAGATGGATTGCCCACGGCTTGCGCATGGGCCGCGACAACATCTGGTTCGCTGCATCGTCGCCGAGAATGCGCTCTTGCTTCGGGTCCCAGCGCAGATCCCGGCCCAGGCGCAGGCTGATATTGCCTAGGTGGCCGATGCTGATTGAGCGGTGCGCCTGTTCGATCGGCGCAATCGGTTCCTGGCGCGAAATCACGCAATCGATGAAATTCCGGTAGTGATTGTCGCTTCGGTATAGCCGCACGTCGTTTGGTCCCGGTTCGTAATCGAGCAGCGACATGGGGCTCGTCTCAATACCTCCGCGATTCACCCACACCCGGCCATCCGAGCCTTCGAAAGTAACGCCGCCTCGTACCCGGCTCGAGACGATAAGCTTCACGTCATTTTCGTAGACGGCCTCGAAGTAATAATCCGTCGCAGTATTCCAGAGCTTTTCTTTCGCCCATTGCGCCTGTCCGTTACGGATGGCAACAGGTCCGGTCAATACGGTTCCCATGCCCCATTGCGCAATGTCGGGATGATGGCCGCCCCAATCGGTGATCTGGCCGCCGGAATAATCGAGAATCCAGCGAAAGTTCACGAAACAGCGCGCCGGGGCATAGGGCGCTTCGGGCGCCGGACCCAGCCACATATCGTAATTGAAACCGTCGGGAACCGGCTCGGGATCCTGCCGATCGCCGGTTTTCCCGAGATCGGGCGTACCGCCAGGCAGACCGCAAGTCACCGTCTTCAGCTTGCCGATGCCGCCGTTGCGAACGATTTCGCAAGCCTTACGAAACCGCGGGTCGGAGCGCTGCTGGCTACCACATTGAAAGACCCGGTGGTTGGCTTTCACGGCCTCACACATGGCGCGGCCTTCGGCGATGGTGAGCGAAAGCGGCTTCTCCCCGTAAATATCCTTGCCCGCGCGCGCCGCTTCAATCACGGGAATCGAATGCCAGTGATCCGGCAGGGCGATCAATAGGGCATCGATATCCTTGCGCGCGATCACTTCGCGGAAGTCTTCGTAGGCGGTGCAACCTTTGTACAAGCCGGCCCGCTTGTCGCGAGCATAGTGCCATTCAACCAGCACGCGCGCTGGCTCGCGCCCCGCGATCGCTCCGTCCCAATACCCAGGAGTCTCGCGGTTCACATCGCACACGGCCACCACCTGAACGCGCTTGTCGCTGAGAAAACCCAGCATGTCGCCGGTGCCCTGGTTGCCGGTTCCAATCACTCCCAGGGCAATCCGGTTGCTCGGCGCGACATTCCCTTGGCGGCCCAGCGCAGACGCGGGAATGAAGAGTGGGGCGGAGGCCAATGTTTCGGCGGACTGGAGAAATTCTCGGCGGCGCATGGCGTGATTCTATCCGTTCTCAAGGATGAACTTCAAGTCGCCCGACATCATCCACGCGCACGCTTCTGCTAACGCGCCTTCCGCGGTAGAGATCTCTCGGATCGGCTATCGCAGGGACGGTGACATCGAACCAGCCGATCATCATCTCGTCCCACGTCTGATCTCCAAAGTGCACAACCGCGTTTGGATCGGGGTTATAAGGATTGTTGGCCGAGTTATCGAAGTGCGCGACGCACTCGATCCGGCTTCCTTCGGGCAGCAGCACCGGCTGGGCGAACACGTATACGAGTTGCCAGTTGAAGTCATACCTGGGAACGCTGAGCAGGGTGCTGGTCTCCCCGCTCGGATAGACCACCTTGTAGACGAAGTCCTTGCCACGAAGGTGCATATGCGGCATCAGATTTACCAACTCGGCGTCGGCCCGCAGCGTGAATTGCGATTTCACTTCGTAGTTCGAATTGCCGGGCGGAATGGCAAACAGGACATTCATCGCTGCCACGGTGATCTCGCGACGCTCGGGGGGTTGCTTGGAGAAGATCAGTCCGATGGAAGTCTGGTCGGTAGCCGCCTTGCCGGTAGATGTATAGTGCAACTGGATCACGAGATCCGCGCCTGCCGGAAGCAGCTTGGCCACGCCCGGCGCGCAAATCTCAGCAGGCATGCCTGGCGCGTAGCCCACCAAAAGCTCGTTGCGAAGAAGTTCGAGGCCGGTTTCCTGTGGATCGGCCGCGGCATTGCCCTCGGCGCCGCGGCGGCTGCGGGCGTCCTTCCCAGGTACGAACGCTACGCCGGGCTGAGCGCCGGCCATCCACTTCGACCCTTTAGGCCGAATGAACGCGATTACGTGATGCACCACGGCGCGATTCCCCGGCCGGACTTCGGCCATCTGCACCCATTTGTCCTCCGAGAGATGGGTGGGAATGACGACGTACTGATACTCGATCGTCCCCTTGGCCGGCACCTCGAACGCATTGGGCATCGTGTACACGAGGTCGGGTTTTCCGATGTTCCAGCCCTCCAGAAAGGCGACAGCCTGAGGAGCCTCCGTGGGGTTGCCTTCTCTCGAACCTGCATCCACCCACGCCACCAGAGTGTTCCGATCGGCGTCCGACAGGCTGCGGTCGTTGGAGAACTTCCCATAGTGCGGGTCGGCGAGCCAAGGCGGCATTTTCTTCACCTGAACCTCGGACTTGATCGCCTTGGCCCAGGGGCGAGTGCTCCCGTAGTCCAAAAACGACATGGGCGCAGCTTCCCCGGGACGATGACAGTTCTGACAATTCCGCTGCAGAACGGGCAGAACGTCTTTATAGAAGGTGGGACTTGGGCTGGTGGCAGCAGTCGCTGCAACACCCAGAAACAAACTCAACGCAATCCGGCTTACTGCCAGACGGCAAGATACACTTCGCATGCGACATCCCGTTCGTCAACGCTCATGAGCCAGAGCAAATAAAGGACCGTTAGGCAGTTGCTTTAGATACTTTGATTCCCTGTAAGCCGTTGTGTGATTCGCCGCACCCGCATAGGGTGTAATTCCGCAAGATCCCAAACTCAGGCTCGTGCGTAATATTTCGCACATCCAGACATCCGAACGAAAGCTGGTGGCGGCAACAGTTTCACCCATTGGCAGCGCACTTGCTGAACGGCAAGGCAGTCGTTTGGAGCACTAATAGAGCTAATCAGCCGTCGGCGAGTTCGGAATCATTCTCACTTCAAGGATAGAGGCAGACTCTTTAGGAGGCTACTATGGGCTCGCAAACGGATTCACAAGGTCATCAGCTCTGGAATGCAGGTATTCGGCAACGTCATTTTTGAGGGAGATTCTCCCGATAGGGCCGTGCTGGCCATCCTTGGAATGGAACTAAATCTCTTTCAGCGGGGCCAAGCTTTAGCTTATGGCCGACTCCATTAGCAAAAAGGAGTTTATGCATGGGATCGAATGATTGTCAGCAAATGCCAACGCCGGCGGAGGTGTTGTGAAGGCGTCCGATACGGGGCCGGATACGCACCTGGACCAAGACCGGCGGTCCGTGCTGTCGTGGCTGCTGGGAGGGGGGATCGCGGCCTCGTTAGGTTCGTTTTTTTACCCCGTTATTCGTTTTATGAACCCGCCGCATATCTCAGAAGTCGCGGTGGACGAGGTCTCGGGCGGCAAATTGAACGACCTGAAGGCGAACTCCGGCAAGATCGTGAAATTCGGAAACAAGCCGGTCGTGCTGGTGCGAGTGAGCGAGACCGAGTGGAAGGCTTTTTCGGCGGTGTGCACGCACCTGAATTGCACGGTGCAGTATCAAGGCTCCACCCGCCTGATCTGGTGCGCTTGCCACAACGGCATGTATGACCTAACGGGGCGCGTCGTATCGGGCCCGCCTCCCAAACCGCTGGAGGAATATGCGGTGCGCGTGCGCGGCGACGAGGTTATCATCTCGCGCCGGGCCTGACCCGCTTACCAGGTGATCGGATTGCCTATAAATAACATGAGAGCGAAAGCGGCCAACTGGCTGGGCGAGCGGATCGACCTCAACGCCGTGCGCGAGTTGATCGAGCACAAGACCGTGCCCGTCCACTCCGCCACCCGCTGGTACTACTTCGGCGGGATCACGCTCTTCCTTTTCGCCATACAGGTGATCACCGGCATTCTGCTGATGCTCTACTACCGTCCCACGGTCAGCGAGGCTTTCGAAAGCGTGCGTTTCATCATGACGCGCGTCGAGTTCGGATGGCTGATCCGATCCATCCATAGCTGGTCCGCCAATCTGCTGATCTTTGTGGCGTTCGTGCACATGTTCAGCGTGGTGTTCACGCATGCTTACCGGCCGCCGCGCGAACTGACCTGGCTCACCGGAATCGTGCTGCTAGGGCTGATGCTGTTTTTCGGATTCAGCGGTTACCTGCTGCCCTGGAACCAGATCTCCTATTTCGCGACCAAGGTCGGAACCGATGTCGCCGCTAGCGCCCCCCTGATAGGTCCGGCTATCGCGCGCTTTCTACGCGGCGGCGAAGACGTGGGCGCGCCGACGCTGACACGATTCTTCGCCTTCCACGTGATAATCCTGCCGCTGGCTACGATGGCGCTGATTGCTCTCCACATCCTGTTAGTCCAACAGAACGGAATGAGCACGCCGCCCTGGCTCACTGCGTCCTCGGTCCGGCAGATGCGATTCTTCCCGAATTTCTTCCTGAGGGAGCTGATGGTTTGGTACTGCGCCTTGGCCGTTCTCGGAGCGCTCGCAGCCATCTTTCCCTGGGAGTTAGGTGAGAAGGCCGACTCTTTCGCTTCGGCTCCGGCTGGCATCCGTCCGGAATGGTATTTCCTGGCGCAGTTCTACACGCTCAAGCTCATCCCAAGCCATGTCTGGGTCTTCGAGGGCGAGATTCTGGGAATCCTCGGCTTTGGTTTGTTGGCCGCCTTTTGGGTCGTGCTCCCGTTTTGGGGAGTCGACCGCGCCGGTGCCGCCCGTGCGCGGCTGGTCACCGGAGTGGGTGTGCTATTGGCCAGTTATCTCGCTACGTTCACCGTCCTGGGGTACGTAAAATGAGACCGCCGGTCATCTTCTTGTTCCTCCTCGTACCTCTCTTCCTGCTGGCTGAGGGAACAACGAAGAATACGTGCTTGGATTGTCATTCCGTCCTGGACGGTCGCGCGCAGCGTCCCGCGCTGCTCGTCAAGAACGACGTCCACACCGCGAGTGGATTGAGCTGCTCAGACTGCCATGGCGGCGACCGCACCAGTGACGATCCAGGCGGGTCCATGAACCCGGCCAAGGGATTCATCGGTAAGCCGGCGCGTAAGGCCATCCCCAAGCTCTGTGCACGCTGTCACAGCAATCCGGACTTCATGCGGAAATTCAGGCCGCAACAACGCGTGGATCAGTACGAGCTGTATCAGACCAGCATCCATGGCAAGCGGCTGGCCTCGGGCGACGAGAACGTGGCAACCTGCATCGACTGTCACAGCGTCCACGATATCCGCGCGGTAAAAGATCCGGCGGCGCCGGTTTATCCGCTTCGCTTGCCCGAGACCTGCGCCCACTGCCACTCCGATCGCCAGAAGATGGCGAAGTACGGAATCCCCACCAATCAATTCGACGAGTACCGGAACAGCGTGCATTGGAATGCGCTCAAGATACGCGGCGATCTCTCGGCTCCAAACTGTGCGTCCTGCCATGGCAACCACGGTGCCAAGCCGCCGCAGGTCGAATCAGTAGCTGCGGTGTGCGGCAATTGTCACGTTCTGTTCGCGCAACTGTACCAGAAGAGCGTGCATGAGCCGATTTTCTCGGCCGCGTCGGGCGGTGGCGGTTGCATCGTGTGCCACAGCAACCACGGCATTCGCCAGCCGACCACCGCGATGCTGGACGGCCCCAAAGCAGTTTGTTCGCAATGTCACGATCCCGGCACGCCCGGCGCCAACGTGGCGGCTCAGATGGCCAAGTGGATTGATGGACTCGATTCGGCTCTGAAACACTCGGAATCCGTTCTGGCGCGCGCCGACAAGTACGGCATGGAAGTGTCGGAAGCGCAGGTGCGGCTCGGGGATGGCCGCGAGAACCTGGTCAAAGCGCGCCTGGCGCTGCATTCCTTTGAACCCGAACAGATGAAAAAGCCGATTGAAGCGGGCATGGCCATCGCCAACGAGACCTTGCGCGCCAGCCAGGACGCATTGCACGAAAAAGATGTCCGCCGCATGGGCTTGGCGGTATCTGTCATTTTCATTGGGATCACCATCCTGGCTATCTGGGTACTGATTCGACGCATCGAATCCAACGACGCGTACCGGTCGGGCGCCAACGCGCCGGCGCCGAAATGATACGGAGACTTTTTGTACTATCAACACTCACGAATGGAGAGCACGAAATGAAAATCATCGCAATCACAACTTTTTTATTGGCGGCATCCCTGGCCTATGCGGGCGCACCGGAAGGTAAGGCTCTGTTTGCGTCCAAGTGTCAGGCCTGCCATGGAGCGAAAGGCGAAGGCAAAGCGTCCATCGCCAAAATGTTCAGCGTCACGATGCATCCGCTGGGGTCCAAGGAAATACAGACCAAGCCGGATGCCGATCTGAAGAAGACCGTCACTGAGGGGCACGGGAAGATGAAGCCGGTCAGCGGCCTGGACGACAAACAGGTGGCCGATGTCATCGCCTTCGTGCGCACGCTCAAGGAATAATTGCGTCCGGCTTACCGGTGCAACGGTTGGCTGACGCTTAGTGCCCGCGTCGATGACGCGCAATGGAGAGCCAGTATGCCAACACTGGGCAATAGGAAACAGTTTCTGCTCTGGATCGTCGGAGCGTTGATCGCAACTGGGGCATTGCTCGGCGTGTTGGTCCGGGAGCGTTGGCCCGGGCCGCGCCGGGCTGTCTACCTCGTCGGCGTGCCCGAGAAGGGTGCGGCCTTGTTCTTCGGCGACAAGCAATGCTCCATCTGCCACTCCATTAACGGTTCGGGTGGGCGCGTCGCACCAGATCTCTCCGGGAAACGCCCCGCTACGCCGGCCATGGGATGGCTTACGGCGGTGGTCTGGAACCACGCGCCCGGCATGTGGCGGCAGATGCGCCACGGCAATGTTTCGTATCCTCAACTAAGTTCCGAAGAAATGGCCAACATCCTCGCCTTCTTGTACCAGGCCGCCAACGTGGACCGCACCGGTGATCCGAGCGCAGGCGAGCGCGTGTTTCAGGAGAAAGGTTGCGCCCACTGTCATTCCGTTCGTTCTTCTGGCGGTAAAACGGCCCCAGAACTCTCGGGCATCGCGGCCGCGGGAAGCGCCAGCGCCTGGACACGCGCCATGTGGAACCACGCCCAGTCCATGGTCGACCCGGTGACGAAAGCCCTGGGTCAGTGGCCCCAGTTCACTGGCAGCGAAATGAACAACCTGATCGCCTACGCGAGCGCAGGGTCGACCACAACGACGCCGCACGGGCGCCCGGTGCGCAGCAGTCCCGAGCGAGGATGGCAAGTCTTCCAGCGGAAATGTATCGAGTGCCATTCCGTTCGCGGGCAGGGAGGCAACGCTGGCCCCGGATTGGGGCCGGAGCATGACCTGCCGGTGAGTGGAGCCCAGTTCGCCAGCATCCTGTGGAACCACGCGCCTGCA